>NZ_LIQZ01000107.1 GCF_001418655.1 Streptomyces phaeochromogenes
GATCCGCGTACTGCTCGCCGACGACCAGAATCTCGTACGTGCCTCCTTCGCGATGCTCGTCTCGTCGGCCGGGGACATGGAGGTCGTCGCCGAGGCGGGGACCGGGCGGGAGGCCGTGACGCTGGCCCGGTCGGCGCGGGCCGATCTCGTCGTGATGGACATCCGCATGCCCGACCTGGACGGGATCGAGGCGACCCGGCTCATCGCCGCCGACGAGGATCTCGCGGGGGTGAAGGTGCTCGTCCTGACGACGTACGACACCGACGAGCACATCGTCGAGGCGCTGCGGGCCGGGGCGTCCGGCTTCCTCGTGAAGGACATCCGGCCGGCCGAACTCCTCGACGCCATCCGGACGGTGGCCGCGGGGGAGTCCCTCCTCTCGCCCGGTCCCACCTCGCGGCTCATCGCCCGCTTCCTGCGCGCGCCGGACACCGCGACGCCGTCCGGGGTGGGCGGGCCCAGTGGGCTGTCCGAGCGGGAACGACAGGTGCTCGCGCTGGTCGCGCGCGGTCTCAACAACACTGAGATCGCTGAGGCGTTGGGGCTCAGCCCGCTGACGGCGAAGACCCATGTCAGCCGGATCATGGGCAAGTTGGGGGCGCGGGACCGGGCGCAGCTGGTGATCGTGGCGTATGAGTCGGGGCTTGTGATACCCGGGGCCGCCTGAGTTCGTCCGGATTAAGGGCCCCTCAACTGCCTTTGGTTGCAAGGGCATTGCTCTGTCCGTCGAAGCGCACTAGTTTCTCGTTGCCCGGTGGACATCCCACGTCCTATGTCTCTCCGTGTCTGCCGTCTCGCGTCCGTCTCTGTGCGTCCTCAGGAGAAACCGTGGCTTCCTCGCGTCGTCGTCTTCGTCCTCGTTCGATCGCCCTTGTCGGTGTCGCGGGGCTCATCGCCGGACTCGCCTCCGGAATCGCGTCCACCGGTTCCGCGTTCGCCGCGGAACGGCCGTCGCGGGGGTGTGTCTCCTCCGTTCCGTACGCGGCCGGGCAGAACGGGTACGACACCTACCGCATCCCCGCCACCGTCACCACCCGCACCGGTGCCGTTCTCGCCTTCGCCGAGGGGAGACGCGACGGTGCCGGGGACACCGGGAACATCGACGTCGTCCTCAGACGGTCCTTCGACGGTGGCTGCACCTGGGGGCCGCTGTCCGTCGTCGCGGCCGGGAAGGGGGACACGCGCGGCAATCCGGTGCCCGTCGTCGACCCCCGTACCGGGAAGGTCGTCCTCCTCACGTCCTACAACAGCGGTGCTGTGACCGAGGGGCAGATCATGCGCGGGGAGGTCACGGCCGAGCAGAGCCGGCGGGTCTTCGTGCAGACCAGCCGGGACGACGGGCGGCGCTTCAGCGTGCCCCGGGACATCACCTCGGCGGTGAAGCTGCCGGGGTGGCGGTGGTACGCCACCGGGCCCGGGCACGCGGTGGCCCTGGCCCGGGGGCCGCACGCCGGGCGGCTCGTCGTGCCGTCCAACCACTCGGCCTCGCCGGCGGCCGGCTCCGCCGACACCGGGCAGGAGGCCAAGTACTACGGGGCGCACGCGATCTACAGCGACGACGGTGGGGTGACGTGGCGGGTCGGGTTCGTGGACGACTCGTACGACGGGGTCGACAACGCGAACGAGAATGCCGTGGCCCAACTGCCCGACGGGCGGCTGTACTTCAGTTCGCGGGATCAGCACGGGAGCAGTGTGGGCAACCGGCTCGACAGCTACTCCAGCGACGGGGGTGTGACGCTCGACCGGCCCTATCTGGTCCAGCCGACGCTCAATGACGTGCCGGTGGTGCAGGGCAGCGTCCTGCAGTTGACGGGGGTCGGCCAGGGGGCGGGGGCGCCGCTGCTCTTCTCCGGGCCCTCCGTGCCTACAGTCCGCCAATCCATGGCGGTCTGGCGCAGCGCGGACGCCGGGCGCTCCTTCACCAAGGCGAAGACGCTCTCCACGTTGCCGGCCGCGTACTCCGACCTCGTGCAGCTGGGGTCGGACCGGGTGGGGGTGCTCTATGAGACGGGGGCCACGGGGATGTACGAGGG
>NZ_LIQZ01000108.1 GCF_001418655.1 Streptomyces phaeochromogenes
AACCCACCCGCCCCGCCCCGCCGGGCCAGACAAGGCCGGGCCAGGCCAGGCCAGACCGGCCTACGCCGGAACGTGCACCGTCTCCACCCGGCTCGCCACGAGCCGTTCCCGCTCACGCCGAGCCGCCTGCTTCCTCAACCGCAAGATCTGACTCACCCCGAACGCCTGCAGAACGAACACCACGGAGAACGCGACCGAGTAGTCACCCCCGGTGGCATCCAACAGCACCCCGATCGCGAACAACGTCGTCATGGAGGCGACGAAACCACCCATGTTGGTGATGCCGGAGGCAGTCCCCTGACGCTCCGGCGGATTCGCGGGCCGCGCGAAGTCGAACCCGAGCATCGACGCGGGCCCGCACGCACCGAGGACCACACACAGCACGATCAGCAGCCACATCGGCGCATGGTCCGCGGGATAGGCGAGCGTCGCGCCCCACACGACGGCCGTCGACAGCACCGTACCGAGCGCCAGCGGCAGCCGCGCCGCATGGTGCCGGGCGACGATCTGCCCGTACACGAGGCCGACGAACATGTTGGAGAGCACGACCAGCGTGAGGAGTTCGCCGGCCGCCGCCCGGGACAGGCCCTGGGCCTCGACGAGGAACGGCAGCCCCCACAGCAGCAGGAACACCATCGCCGGGAACTGCGTCGTGAAGTGCACCCACAGCCCGAGCCGGGTACCGGGCTCCCGCCAGGACGCCGCGATCTGGCGGCGTACGTACGCGGCTCCGTGGTGCGGGAAGGGCTCCGGCTCGTGTCCCTCGGGGTGGTCCTTCAGGAACAGCAGCATCAGGACGAGGACGACAACACCGGCGACCGAGCTGCCCGCGAAGGCTGCCGTCCAGCCGACTCCGTGCAGCAGCCGGGCGATGACGAGCGTCGAGACGAGGTTGCCCGCCATGCCGACCAGGCCGGCGAGCTGCGCGACCATCGGCCCGCGCCGGGCCGGGAACCAGCGCGAGCCGAGACGCAGCACGCTGATGAACGTCATCGCGTCACCGCACCCGAGCAGCGCGCGCGAGGCGAGCGCCATCCCGTACGAGGGCGAGAGCGCGAAGCCCAGCTGCCCGATCGTGAACAGGACGACGCCGAGGGTCAGCACCTTCTTGGTGCCGAGCCGGTCGACCATCAGGCCGACGGGTATCTGCATGCCCGCGTAGACGAGGAGCTGCAGGATCGAGAAGGTCGAGAGCGCGGAGGCGTTGACGTGGAAGCGGTCGGCGGCATCGAGGCCGGCCACCCCCAGCGACGTACGGAAGATGACCGCGACGAAGTAGACGGAGACGCCGACCGACCAGACCGTGACCGCGCGACGGCCGCCGGGCGGATCACCGGGGAGGGTGAGCGCCGAGGAGGAGGACGAGCTCATCGGACGTCCCCCCGCGCCAGGTTGGAGAACCAGCTGACGTGGCGGTGGACCAGGGAGACGGCCGCCTCCGCGTCGCCGGAGCGCAGCGCGTCGAGGATCTCCTGGTGCTCGGTGAGCGTCTTGGTGATCCGGTCGGGGTGGGCGTGCATCACGGCGACGCCCATCCTCAACTGGCGGTCGCGCAGCTGGTCGTAGAGGCGGGAGAGGATCTCGTTGCCCCCGCTACGGACGATCTCGGCGTGGAAGCAGCGGTCGGTGACGGCGGCTCCGGACAGATCGCCGGCGGCGGCCTGCTCCTTCTGCTTCGCCAGGAGTTCGGTGAGGCGCTCGATCAGCGCGGGGGAGGCCGGGACCGCCTTGCGGATGGCGTGCTCCTCGACGAGCTGCCGGGTCTCGACCACGTCCGCGATCTCCTGCGCGGAGACGGGCAGCACGAGGGCGCCCTTCTTCGGGTAGAGCCGGATCAGGCCCTCGACCTCCAGCTTGAGCAGCGCCTCGCGCACGGGAGTCCGTGAAACCCCGACCGCGTCGGCCAGTTCGCCCTCGGTGAGCAGGGTCCCGCCCTCGTAACGACGCTCCAGCACAGCCTGCTTGACGTGCGCGTAGACGCGTTCGGCGGCGGGGGGTTGCTTCACTGCCAAAGACATGGCGACATCATAGATACAACACGTACACATGGTCGCGGGCCGTCCAGGATTCGGACGAGCGGCACCCCGTACGAGGGGCCAAGTGCGGGCCGGGCGAGTGAACGGGCGAGTGACCGATAAAAAAAGGCACCCCAGTTCAGGAACCGCACATCCTTTTGTGCTACTCACATGTCACACAAGAAGGCGCCACTCTCAAGTGGCCACCATCCTGGGGCATTTGGCACCTTCGGTGCCTTCAACCTAATCGGGGTAATCGACTTGATAACCGTCATAAAGGGCGCGCGGATTCGCAGAGCTGCCGCAGTGGTCGTCACCACCGGAGCCGTGCTCGCGACCGGGGCCCTCACAGCGGCGCCCGCGCAGGCCCTCGCGACCCCCACGGTCGTCGCCAAGGGCGGCTACGTGATGAACAACGGCACGGCCAAGACGCTCTACACGAAGGCCGCGGACACCCGCCGTTCCACCGGCTCCACGACGAAGATCATGACCGCGAAGGTCGTGCTGTCGCAGCCGAACCTCAACCTGGACAGCAAGGTCACCATCCAGAAGGCGTACAGCGACTACATCGTCCGCAACAACGCCTCGTCGGCCCGGCTGATCGTCGGCGACAAGGTCACCGTCCGCCAGCTGCTGTACGGGCTGATGCTGCCGTCCGGCTGCGACGCCGCGTACGCGCTCGCCGACAAGTTCGGCGCCGGCTCGACGCGTGCCGCCCGCGTGAAGTCGTTCATCGGCAAGATGAACAAGCAGGCCAAGGACCTCGGTCTGACGAACACGAAGTTCGACTCGTTCGACGGGATCGGCAACGGCTCGAACTACTCCACGCCGCGCGATCTGACGAAGATCGCCAGCAGCGCGATGAAGAGCGCCAACTTCCGCGCGATCGTCAAGACGAAGAAGTACACGGCGAAGACCGTGACGAAGACCGGTGGCACCCGCACGATGGCGGCGTGGACCAACACCAACGGTCTACTCAACAGCTACAGCGGCACCATCGGCGTGAAGACCGGCTCCGGCCCCGAGGCCAAGTACTGCCTGGTCTTCGCCGCGACCCGCAACGGGAAGACGGTGATCGGCACGGTGCTTGCCTCGTCGTCGATCTCGGCCCGCGAGTCGGACGCGAAGAAGCTGATGGACTACGCCTTCAAGAAGTAGGCGAACCACTCCGCGCAGAGGGGGACGGGCTTCGGCTCGTCCCCCTCTGCGGGTCGTACGTGGTTGCTCGCGCAGTTCCCCGCGCCCCCGAAGTTTTGGGGGCGCGGGGAACTGCGCAATCTTTTCGCTTTCAGGGGCGCGGGGAACTGCGCGACCAGCCCCCACCGCCCCGCAGCCGAGCCACTACCCCCAGGTGATCAACCGCTTGGGCTGCTCCAGGATCGCCGCCACGTCCGCCAGCACCTTGGAGCCCAGCTCCCCGTCCACCAGGCGGTGGTCGAAGGACAACGCCAGCGTCGTCACCTGACGAGGCTTGACCTTGCCCTTGTGGACCCACGGCTGGAGTTTGATCGAGCCGACGGCGAGGATCGCGGACTCGCCGGGATTGAGAATCGGCGTACCCGTGTCGACGCCGAACACACCGACGTTCGTGATCGTCACCGTGCCGCCCTGCATCGCCGCCGGTGACGTCTTGCCGTCGCGGGCGGTGGCGACCAGTTCTCCGAGCGATTCGGCGAGCTGGGGCAGGGTCTTGGCGTGGGCGTCCTTGATGTTCGGGACGATCAGGCCGCGGGGCGTGGCGGCGGCGATGCCCAGGTTCACATAGTGCTTCTGGACGATCTCCTGGTTGGCCTCGTCCCACGAGGCGTTGACCTCCGGGTGGCGCTTGATGGCGACCAGCAGGGCCTTGGCGATCAGGAGCAGCGGATTGACCCGCAGCCCCTGGAGCTCCTTGTCCTGCTTCAGTTCCTCGACCAGCTTCATCGTGCGCGTCACGTCCACCGTGACGAACTCGGTGACGTGCGGCGCGGTGAACGCCGAGCCCACCATCGCGGCAGCGGTCGCCTTCCGGACGCCCTTGACCGGGATACGGGTCTCCCGGGCGCCGTCGTACGTGACGACCGGGGCCGGAGCCGGAGCCCGGACGGGAGCCGGCGCCGACGCGGGCGCTGCCGTGGCCGGGGTCTCCACGGGAGCGGCCGGGGCCACCGCCGCGTGCACGTCCTCGCGCGTGATGATCCCGTCGGGACCGGACGGCGTGACCGTCGCCAGGTCGACGCCGAGGTCCTTGGCGAGCTTGCGCACCGGCGGCTTGGCGAGCGGGCGTGCCGCCACAGCCGCGTGCCCGTGTCCGTTCAGCTCGCTCTGGACGGCCACCTTCGCCGCGGCGGCCTCGGGCTGCTGGGCCGGAACTCCCCTGCGGGGGCGGCGCTTGGTGGAGGACTCCGCGACCCCGTACCCGACGAGGACCGGCGTGCGGCCCGCGGGCTTGGGCTTCTCCTCGGAAGCCGCGGGCTTCTGCGGAGGAGCTTCGGTGCGCTCGGCGGGAGCCGCCGGAGCGGACGGGGTTGCCGGAGCCGACGCGGCGGGCGCCGACGCGGCCGGGGCCTGCGCCTCGGCCGGCGACGCTGCCGGAGCGGCTCCGCCGTCCACGTCCACCGCGATGATCACCTGGCCGACGTCCACCGTCGTCCCCTCGGGGAAGCGCAGCTCGTGCACCACCCCGTCGAAGGGAATCGGCAGCTCGACGGCGGCCTTGGCGGTCTCGACCTCGCAGACCACCTGGCCGTCGGTGACCGTGTCACCGGCCTTGACGTACCACTTGAGGATCTCGGCCTCGGTCAGACCCTCGCCCACGTCGGGCATCTTGAACTCGCGAAGTCCCGAGGCAGTCTCAGTCATCGTCGTCACGACCCTCTCCTCAGTACGCCAGCGAGCGGTCGACGGCGTCGAGCACCCGGTCCAGGCCAGGCAGGTACTCCTCCTCCAGCCGTGCCGGCGGGTACGGGGCGTGATAGCCGCCGACCCTCAGCACGGGTGCCTCCAGGTGGTAGAAGCACCGCTCCGTGATCCGGGCCGCGATCTCCGCGCCCGTCCCCAGGAACACCGGTGCCTCGTGGACCACGACCAGGCGGCGGGTCTTCTCGACCGAGGCCTGGATGGAGTCGAAGTCGATGGGGGACATGGACCGCAGGTCCACCACTTCGAGGGACTTGCCCTCCTCCTGGGCGGCGGACGCGACCTCCTGGCAGACCTTCACCATCGGGCCGTACGCGGCCAGTGTGAGGTCGCTGCCCTCGCGCACCACGCGCGCCTTGTGCAGCGGGCCGGGGATCGCCTCGCGGTTCACCTCGGACTTGTCCCAGTAGCGCCGCTTCGGCTCGAAGAAGATCACCGGGTCGTCGCTCTGGATGGCCTGCTGCATCATCCAGTACGCGTCGGAGGCGTTCGAGGGCGAGACGACCTTGAGGCCCGCGACGTGCGCGAACAGGGCCTCCGGGGACTCGGAGTGGTGCTCGACCGCGCCGATGCCACCGCCGTACGGAATGCGGATCACGACGGGGAGCTTGATCTTGCCGAGCGCCCGCGCGTGCATCTTCGCGAGCTGCGTGACGATCTGGTCGTACGCCGGGAAGACGAAGCCGTCGAACTGGATCTCCACGACCGGGCGGTAGCCACGCAGCGCGAGGCCGATCGCCGTGCCGACGATGCCCGACTCGGCGAGCGGGGTGTCGATGACCCGCTCCTCGCCGAAGTCCTTCTGCAGACCGTCGGTCACCCGGAACACGCCGCCGAGCTTGCCGACGTCCTCGCCCATGATCAGGACCTTGGGGTCGGCGTCGAGGGCCGTGCGCAGCGATTCGTTGATCGCCTTGGCCAATGCCATCTTTTCCGCGGTCATCGCTACTTGCCCTCCCCTTCATCGGCGAACGACGCCTGGTAGGCGGCGAACTGGGCCCGCTCCTCGTCGACGAGCGCGTGCCCGTCCGCGTACACGTTCTCGAAGATGGCGAAGTGGTCCGGGTCCGGCATGGCTCGGACCGCTTCGCGCACTCGCCTTCCCAACGCCTCGCTCTCGGCTTCGAGTTCCGCGAAGAATCCCTCGTCCGCGTGGTTTGAAGCCTCCAGGTACGTACGCAGGCGCTGGATCGGGTCCTTCGCCTCCCACGCCTCGCGCTCCTCGTCGGCCCGGTACTTGGTCGGGTCGTCGGAGGTGGTGTGGGCGCCCATGCGGTACGTGTACGCCTCGACGAGGGTGGGACCCTCGCCCCGGCGGGCGCGCTCCAGGGCCCACTTGGTGACGGCGAGGCACGCGAGGACGTCGTTGCCGTCGACGCGGACGCCCGGGAAGCCGTAGCCCTGCGCGCGCTGGTAGAGCGGCACGCGGCTCTGGCGCTCGGTGGGCTCGGAGATGGCCCACTGGTTGTTCTGGCAGAAGAACACGACGGGAGCGTTGTAGACCGCGGAGAAGGTGAACGATTCAGCGACGTCGCCCTGGCTGGAGGCGCCGTCCCCGAAGTACGCGATCACGGCCGAGTCGGCGCCGTCCTTGGCCACGCCCATGGCGTAGCCGGTGGCGTGCAGCGTCTGCGAGCCGATGACGATCGTGTAGAGGTGGAAGTTGTTGCTGTTCGGGTCCCAGCCGCCGTTGTTCACGCCGCGGAACATGCCGAGGAGGTTGGTCGGGTCGACCCCGCGGCACCAGGCCACGCCGTGCTCACGGTAGGTCGGGAAGACGTAGTCGTCCTCGCGGGTGGCCCGTCCGGAGCCGATCTGGGCGGCCTCCTGGCCGAGCAGCGAGGCCCACAGGCCCAGCTCGCCCTGGCGCTGCAGGGAGGTGGCCTCGGCGTCGAAGCGGCGGGTGAGCACCATGTCGCGGTACAGGCCGCGGAGCTCTTCGGGGGTGATGTCGGCTACGTACGCGTCATATTCGCCATTCTTGACGCGCTTGCCCTCGGGCGTCAGCAGCTGTACGAGCTCGGGCTGGGCGCCCGGCGGCTTCTTCGCAGCGGTGCGCTTGGTACCGGCGCTGCGTCGCGGCTTGCGCGCGGCAGTGCTCTCCACGGTCACGTGTGCTCCTCCGTCGGTCCGGTCCCCGGGGTTGCCGGGTGACCAGTGCGGCTCGCCTGATCTCCGCACCCGCGCACGGGGTGGGTGCGCTCGGCCGGGAACAGGCGTGACAGGTGCCCCGGCGAGCGCCCTGCACATAGCACGTTACCCAGTGCTCCACATTTCTGTGAAACCCCTCCTGACCTGCGTTTTTGCTTGGATTTCCGAGTACTTTCCACTCGGACTTCCAAGTACTTCGCGCCGATCCGGAACAGTCGCTGGTCAGAGCACTGGTTACAGCCTGGCAGGGGGCCGGAACACCGGCACGTTATCCCGGTCACCCCGGGGACGGGAAGAGTCAGACCGGGGCGGCCGGAAAGATCGTGTGTGAGACTGGCTCCGTGCGCGAAGAAGGAAAAATCACTGTATTTCTTCTCGACGACCATGAGGTGGTCCGCCGGGGTGTGCACGAGTTGCTCTCGGTGGAGGACGACTTCGAAGTGGTCGGCGAGGCGGGTACGGCGGCCGACGCACTGGTGCGAATTCCGGCCACCCACCCGGACGTCGCCGTCCTCGACGTACGCCTGCCGGACGGCAGCGGGGTCGAGGTGTGCCGCGAGATCCGCTCCCGGGACGAAAGCATCAAATGCCTGATGCTGACGTCATACGCCGACGACGAGGCCCTCTTCGACGCGATCATGGCGGGCGCCTCGGGCTACGTCCTCAAGGCGATCCGCGGCGAGGAGCTGCTCTCGGCGGTCCGTGACGTCGCCGCCGGCAAGTCCCTGCTCGACCCGGAAGCCACCGCCCGCGTGCTGGAGCGGCTGCGCGACGGAGGCAGCGCCAAGGGCGACACCCGGCTCGCGAGCCTCACCGACCAGGAGCGCAGGATCCTCGACCTGATCGGCGAGGGGCTCACCAATCGCGTGATCGGCGAGCGGCTCCATCTCGCCGAGAAGACGATCAAGAACTACGTCTCCAGTCTGCTGTCCAAACTCGGCATGGAGCGACGTGCGCAGGCAGCCGCCTATGTGGCCCGGATGCAGGCGGAGAAGCAGCGCTGAGCTTTCCCCGCCCGCCGCCCTCCACGTAGGGCCGTGTCGAGTTTTCCGCGCTCTCCGTAGAGGCCGATCGGCACTGCGCGGACACCGTCCGGCACTCCGTGGAGGCCGTTCACGTCCGGCACTCCGTAGAGGCCCCTTATTCAGGACTTATGTCCCTCCGTGGAGGGTCGGGCGGCCCTTTCTCCGGCTCCCGCGGTGCAGCACATTGAGAGGCATGCCGACCGACGAACAGCTCGCCGCCGGACTGCTCGGCCGCGTCCAGCACGGCCGCCTGGCGGCCAGCATGCGCGCGCTGCCCTTCCTGGCCACGGCCCGCCACATCGTGGTGGGCGGCCGTGTCCTGCTGCGGATCCACAAGGGGTACGGCCACCACCGGGCGTGCGCGGGAAGCGTCGTCGCGTACGGCGCGGACAACCTGGGCTCCCCGCGCGCGGGCGAGGGCCACTGGTCCGTCCAGGTCGTCGGCGTGTGCGAGCACGTCGAGCCGACCACCGCCCAGCTCGCGCTCTTCGGCCCGGCCCCGCGCCGCGTGGACGACGCGCCCTTCGAGCCGGTGTACCTGGAGGTCACGCCGGAGTTCGTCACCGTGCACTCGACGGACGGTGGCCTGGAGCTTGCACACCGGCACTTTCCGTGACAAGCCCGAGGTCAACGGCCTCTCCGGTGCCCTAACATCTGGCGCGTGCCGCGCTCATCTGTTTCGCCCGCCCTCTCCCCCGCACCCCCTCTGGGCGCCCTGCTGCGGCGGTACGCCGCCGGGGTCCCGCTGGCCTGCGAACCCGTCGACCAGGGGCTGCTCAACCGCGGCTACCGCCTCGCCACCACCCGGGGCCGGTACTTCCTCAAGCACCATTTCGACCCCGAGACCGCCGACCCCGCCGCGATCGCCCGCCAGCACCGCGCGACCCAGCGCCTCGCCGACCTCGGCGTCCCGGTGGCCCCGCCGCTGACCGGAACCGACGGCCGCACGGTCGCGGTCGTCGGCGGCCACGCGTACGCGCTGCACCCCTGGATCGACGGACGCCACCGCAGCGGGGCCCAGCTCACCACGGAGCAGTGCCGGCGCCTGGGGGCGCTCCTGGGCGTCGTACACGCGTCCCTGGAGCAGGTGATGCCGCCGCGGCGGTCCGAGGAGCGCGCGGAGAGCGCCGACCCCTCCGACACCTTCGCCCTCATCGACGACCTGCTCGCACGCGTGCGCCGCCACCACCCGGCCGACGCCTTCGACGAACTGGCCCGCCACCGCCTCCTGGAGCGGCGCGCCCTCCTGGAACGGCACGCGGACCGGCGGCCCCCGCAGGGCGGCTCGGTGGGCTGGGTGCACGGGGACTTCCACCCCTTCAACGTGCTCTACCGGGGAAACACCCCCGCCGCGATCGTCGACTGGGACCGGCTCGGCGTCCAGCCGCAGGCCGAGGAGGCGGTGCGCTCCGCGGTGATCTTCTTCGTACGCCCCGCCGGCACGCTCGACCTGACGAAGGTACGGGCCTACGCGCGCGCGTACCGGCGCTCCGCGCGGGCCACCCCCTCCGAGCTGTCGGCCGCCGTGCACCGCGTGTGGTGGGAGCGGCTCAACGACTTCTGGATACTGCGCTGGCACTACGAGCGCGGGGACACCCGCGCCGACCCGCAGTTCCCCGCGGCCTCCGCGCTGGCGGTGTGGTGGACGCGGGAGTACGACGCGGTGTGCGAGGCGTTCGTGGGGTGAGGCCGAACCGACTCGACCGCGTCAGCCGGCTCACTCGGCGCGGTCGTCTCGGCCGTCTCGGCCGTGGGAGTCGTGAAACGGCACGCGCGCGTGGAGCCCGATTCCGGGTTCCACGCGCGCGTGAAGGGTGTTCCGGAGGGGCCGGATCAGCCGCCGGTCACGCCTTCCACGTCACCGACTTCACCCGTCGGCTCGCCCGACGGTGTCGGGTCGTCCGTCGGAGTCGTCTCCGGGTCCGATTCCGTCGGATCGTCCGTCGGAGTCGTCTCCGGGTCCGTCGGCTTACTCTTCGTGGGCGATGGGCTGTTGCTCGGCGATTGTGTGTACGACGGCGTGAAGTCCGGGTCGCCGCCCGTGCCGGTGTCCTGGTCCGTGGGCTCGTCCGTGGGCTCGTCGGACGTGCTCTCGCTCGGTGTCGTTTCCTTCTCGGTCTGCGAGGTGGTCGGCGTCTCCTTCGTACCGCCCCCGCCGCCGTCGCCGTTGCCGTTCTGCAGCGCCAGCGCGACCCCCGCCGCGATCGCGACCACCGCGAGAACCGCGAGGATCCACAGCTTGCCGCGACCGCTGCCCCGGTTGCCGTGCCCCTCGAAGCCCCCGTCGTCGCCGCCTCCGCCACGGCCGGGCGGCAGCATCGGTGACGGGATCTGGGTGGTGCCCGAGTCGCCGGGGTGCGGCAGCCCTGCGGAGCCCGCGAGGCCCATCGCCGGGGTGTTCACGGCCTCGTGCATCTCCACGGGACCGGTGTTCCAGGTCCCGGTGTGGCCGCCCTGGTCGTACAGCATCTGCAGCCCGTACTGGGTGAGCCCGCGCATCTCCTCCGCGGTCTGGAACCGGTCGTCCGGCTCCTTCGCGAGAGAGCGCATGACCAGGCCGTCCAGCTCCGGCGGCGCCGCGTCCGAGACCTCGGAAGGGGGCACCGGGATGTCCTGGACGTGCTGGTAGACCACCGACAGCGGGGTCTCACCGGTGAACGGGGGCCGCAGCGCGAGGAGTTCGTAGAGGAGGCAGCCCGTCGCGTACAGGTCGCTGCGGTGGTCGACCGCCTTGCCGAGCGCCTGCTCCGGCGAGAGGTACTGGGGCGTGCCCATGACCATGCCGGTTTGAGTCATTGTCGACTGGGCGCCGTGCAGGGCGCGCGCGATGCCGAAGTCCATCACCTTGACCGCACCGGTGTTGGTGATGATCACGTTCGCGGGCTTGATGTCGCGGTGCACGATGCCGTGCTGATGCGAATAAGCAAGCGCCTCAAGCACTCCGGAGACAATGATGAGTGCCTGCTCGGGCCCGGGCGCCTCGGCGTTGAGCAGCAGGTCACGGATCGTGCGGCCCTCGACGAGCTCCATCACGATGTACGGGACGACCTGGTGTCCGACCACGTCCTCGCCGGAGTCGTAGACCGCCACCACCGCATGGTGGTTGAGCCCGGCCACCGACTGTGCCTCGCGCGTGAACCGCGCCTTGGACACGGGGTCTTCCGCCAGGTCGGAGCGGAGCAGCTTGACCGCGACGGTGCGCCCCAGCCGGACATCCTCGGCGGCGAACACCTCGGCCATGCCGCCCCGGCCGAGTCTGTGGGTCATCCGATACCGGCCGTCGCCGACCAGCCCGCCGTTACCCCAAAACTCCGGCGCATCTGACATACCGCCGCCAGTCGCCTCGGGGTCGGACGGGCCCTGAGCGCGCTGCTGTGCCATCAGTCCTCGCCGTCGTTTCTGTCCGCACCGGTCGAAAGGTACGCGCGGTGGTTGTTACGGTCTCCGTCGGGCCACGCTACAGCCTCCGCGTGAGAGGCCGACCCGGGATGGACCGGCCATGAAACCCACAGCCGGTCCGCGCGTGCAAATTCTGTGTACCGGGCGTACGGCACCTGTAACGCTTCCGCGACTCTTCTTTCGCGTACGGTCACGGAACGGGCACCGAGCTTGACGTGTCAGTGGCCTCCGGCAGACTTGGCCGGGAATAACACTAAGGATCACCGCCTCGGGGGCCACATCAGCAGCTTCGGCCCGTGTGACGGGGCACGCCGATGGGGGACGCAGAGACATGAGCCAGGACGGCGGACACGGCCGGTACGCGGGGCGTTCGGTCGCCGGCGGGCGCTACCAACTGCGCGACCTGCTCGGCGAGGGCGGTATGGCCTCGGTCCATCTCGCGTACGACTCGGTGCTCGACCGACAGGTCGCGATCAAGACACTGCACACCGAGCTCGGCCGTGAGCAGGCCTTCCGCGAGCGCTTCCGCCGCGAGGCCCAGTCGGTGGCCAAGCTCACCCACACGAACATCGTCTCGGTCTTCGACACCGGCGAGGACGACCTGGACGGGGCGACCACTCCGTACATCGTCATGGAGTACGTCGAGGGCCGCCCGCTCGGCTCTGTCCTCGACCAGGACATCACTCAGTACGGCGCCATGCCGGCGGACAAGGCCCTGAAGATCACCGCGGACGTGCTGGCGGCGCTGGAGATCAGCCACGAGATGGGCCTGGTCCACCGCGACATCAAGCCGGGCAACGTGATGATGACGAAGCGGAACGTCGTCAAGGTGATGGACTTCGGCATCGCCCGCGCCATGCAGTCCGGTGTCACGTCAATGACACAGACCGGCATGGTCGTCGGCACCCCGCAGTACCTCTCGCCGGAGCAGGCCCTCGGCCGGGGCGTGGACGCCCGCTCGGACCTGTACTCGGTCGGCATCATGCTGTTCCAGCTGGTCACCGGGCGGCTGCCGTTCGAGGCGGACTCGCCGCTGGCCATAGCGTATGCGCACGTCCAGGAGGAGCCCGTGCTGGCCTCCTCGGTCAACCGCTCGCTGCCGCCGGCCGTGGACGCGCTGATCACCCGCGCCCTGAAGAAGAACCCGAACGAGCGTTTCGTCAGCGCCGAGTCGATGCGCGACGAGTGCCTGCGCGTGGCCCAGTCGTTCCAGGCCGCACCGCCGAGCATCGTGCCGGGCGCCCAGACGTCGAGCGGCGCCGGTGTCGGCTCCGCGGTGTTCCCGCCGGTCGACCAGTCGGCCCAGGCTCCGCAGGGGAACGTACAGACGCCGTACCAGCCGGGCGCCTACGGCCCGCCGACCCCGGCGCACACGTCCACACCCGCCCAGTCGTACGGCTATCCGCAGCAGGGCGGCTACCCGACGCCGGCCCAGACCGCCGCGTACTCCCCGCAGCAGGGCTACTCGACGCCGCCGCCGTACACGATCACGCCGCAGCAGCCCTCGACGCCCGGCTCCGGGGGTGGCCGCAAGAGCAACATGCCGGTGATCGTGGGCTCGATCGTCGTCGCGCTGGCCGCCGTCGGCGGTCTGATCGCCGCGCTGCAGATGGGTGGCGGGGGCGACGACGACAAGGGCGGCGGTACCGAATCCAGCGCGTCGGCGTCCGAGGTGGCCGGGCACAAGGGGCCGGACACCACGAAGAAGATCGAGAAGACCGAGTGCACGGAGCCCGACGAGTCGTACAACGACGCCGACAAGATCAAGGTCCCGGACTTCAAGTTCAAGAACATGGACTCGGTGAAGGCGTGCCTGCAGGCGGCGGGCTGGCAGTACGAGAGCCAGCCGGTCGACGAGAACGCCTACGGCCAGGACACGGTCATGAGCCAGATCCCCGCCGCGGAGGCGGACGTCGACCCCAAGAGCATGCCCAAGATCCAGCTCTATGTGTCGACGGGCAACCCCGCCTGATTGCTTGACCGTTCGGACACGCGAAGGGGCCCGGCATTTCTGCCGGGCCCCTTTCGTCCGCACGCTGTTCGGAGTGATGGGAATCGTCGGAGTTACGGGTGCAGGTTCGGGTACGGACCGCAGTTACAGGTACGGACCCCCGACACGGCCGCCCGCACGCGGGTCGTCGTCCTCCTCGCCGCCGCCCACACCCGGCGGGAGCGCCCGGCGCATCGACTCCAGCTGGGCGCGGGCCGCCATCTGCTGGGCGAACAGGGTGGTCTGGATCCCGTGGAAGAGCCCCTCCAGCCACCCGACCAACTGGGCCTGCGCGATCCGCAGTTCGGCGTCGGAAGGGATGCCCTCGTCCGTGAACGGCAGGGACAGCCGCTCCAGTTCGTCGACGAGATCGGGAGCGAGCCCGTCCTCCAGCTCCTTGACCGAGCTGGCGTGGATCTCCTTGAGCCGGACCCGGCTCGCCTCGTCGAGGGGTGCCGCACGCACCTCCTCCAGCAGCTGCTTGATCATGCTCCCGATGCGCATGACCTTGGCGGGCTGCTCCACCATCTCCGTCACCGGGACCTCACGGGAGTCCTCGTCTCCTCCGCCGCCGAGAGCCATCCCGTCCTGGCCAACGACCAGGATCTGGGGGTTCTCCGGCGACCTTTCGTTCCTCGGCATCTCCATGCCGCCATTCTCTCGCACCCGCACACTTCATCACTCTCGTGCCCCCTCCCGAGCGTGATCCACCATGTACGCACCGGCGTGTACGCACCGGTGCCGAGCGTCAGACCGGCGGCGGCTGCGGCGGATCCGTGGCCGCCTCCGCCGCGAGCCGCAGCAGCCGGGCCTCGCAGTGGTCGAGCCACCGCATCTCGGCCTCCGCGCGGAAGACGAGATGCTCCAGGACGAGCAGCCGGGCCACCTCGTCCCGGTGCCCGGGGCCCTCCGCAAGCGCCTGCGCCCGCAGCCGGGTGTACGTGTGCATCGCCTCCGACAGATAACGCCGCTGTGTCTCCACGGTCGCCCGTATGTCGGCGCCTGGCGCCCCGACCGCCATGGCCAGCTTGATCGCCAGCTCGTCGCGCGGCAGGTTCGTGCGCTCCACGGGACGCGTGAACCAGGACCGCAGCTCGGCGCGGCCCTCGTCCGTGAGCGCGTACAGCACGTGTCCGGCCTCGTCCGCGCCCTGCTGAACGACCAGACCGTCCCGCTCCAGTCGGCCCAGCGTCGTGTAGACCTGCCCGATGTTCAGCGGCCAGGTGGAGCCGGTGCGCGCCTCGAACTCGGTGCGCAGCCGCGAACCGTAGCGGGGCCCACGCTCCAGAAGTGCCAGCAGACCGTGACGTATCGACATAACCGGTATCTCTACCCCGTACATCTGTGCACGCCAAGGGTGTCACTGAGGGTGACCGTGTCGGCACCGGACGGTCGGGATGCCGGTGCGGGCGCCACGTGTGACTCTGGTGCCGTCGATCTTGGTTCCTTCGCACCAGGAGGGGGTCACCGACGTGACTCCATGGCTCCGCCCCCTGCGCGTGACCGGCCTGCTGCTGGTCCTGCTGGCGGGCCCCGCTCCGATGTCGTACGCCGTCCCTCACGTCTCCTCCTACGAGCCCGCGCCCGGCGAGTCACGGGCCGGCAGCCGGGCCGGGGAGGGACGCGAGCGGCCGGGCCGGGCACCCGCGCCGACGAAGGAGACGGAGGAGACAGAGGAAGAGCAACAGGAAGAGCAGGACGAAGAGGCAACGCCGGACGAGGCGCAAGAAGAAGCCCAGGACGAGGACGCCGGGGCCGGTCACCCGGACGGGCCAGCGGACGGCGAGCAGTCGGAGGGCGCTGTCGCCCCTGAGACGCCCGGGAACACCGTGCCCCGGTCCCACCCGCCGTTCGACGCCGAGCCGGCCGCCGGCCGCCACGTACGCGCCTCGGAACCCGTCCTGCGGGTCCTGCCCCTCGGCAGCGGACTGGTCCTCATCGGCCTGGGCCTCGGCCTCGCGTTCGTCGCACTGCGCGTACGGCGGGCCTGAGGCGGGGCGGGGCCACGGTCCGGCCCCGCCGCAGCCCCGCCCCGGCCGTCGGGTCCTACGGGAGCGTGAGCAGCACCTTTCCGATGTTCCCGCTCTCCTCCAGCACCCGGTGCGCCGCGGCAGCGTCGCTCATCGGCAGCTCGCGGTCGACCACCGGACGTACGTGACCCGCGGAGATCAGCGGCCAGACGTGCTCCCGTACGGCCGCGACGATCGACGCCTTCTCGCCGGCGGGACGGGCCCGCAGCGAGGTCGCGGTGACGGCGCCGCGCTTGCCCAGAAGCATCGCGATGTTCAGCTCGCCCTTGATGCCGCCCTGCATACCGATGATCGCGAGGCGCCCGTTGACCGCGAGGGCCTGGACGTTGCGGTCCAGGTACTTGGCGCCCATGTTGTCGAGGATGACGTCGGCGCCGGCCCCGTCGGTGGCTGCCTTGATCTCCTCCACGAAGTCCTGCTCGCGGTAGTTGATCAGCACGTCCGCGCCGAGGTCGGCGCAGAAGTCCAGCTTCTCCTTGCTGCCCGCGGTGACGGCGACCTTCGCGCCGACGGCCTTGGCCAGCTGGATCGCCATGGTGCCGATGCCACTCGCCCCGCCGTGCACCAGGAGCGTCTCGCCGGGGCGGAGGTGGGCGATCATGAAGACGTTGGACCAGACCGTGCAGGTCACCTCGGGCAGCGCGGCGGCCTTGTCGAGCCCGATCCCCTCGGGCACCGGCAGCAGCTGCCCGGCCGGCACGGCCACCTTCTCGGCGTACCCGCCGCCGGAGAGCAACGCGCACACCTCGTCCCCGACGGCCCACCCAGAGACACCGGCGCCGACGGCCGCGATCCGCCCGGAGCATTCGAGACCGGGGTAAGGGGACGCGCCGGGCGGCGGATCGTAGAACCCCTGCCGCTGCAGCAGATCGGCACGGTTCACCGCGCTCGCCGCCACCTCCACCAGTACTTCGCCCTCTCCGGGCACCGGATCCGGGACCTCGTCCCACACCAGCGCCTCGGGCCCACCAGGTTCAGGAATAGTGATCGCTCGCATATCGGCGAGGCTACTCCGGGCCTCCGGCCCTGCCGCCAGCTGCCGCCGGTCCTGCCTCTAGTCCTGCCGCAGCGGCCTCATGTCCGGTGCGACCTGGGTGTGCGGGGTGACCCGGACGATGGTGATCAGACGGTCCGTCAACTGCAGCTTGCCGATGGCGGGATCGTCGTATCCGAGGACGCGGTGTCCTCGTACGACGCTGACCACCAGGTCCTCGGTCTCGCGGACGCCCTTGCCGACCTCGGCCTTTATGACGGGTCGTTCGACGATGTCGAGGCCGCTGCCCTGCTGGATGAGGTCCTCCATGACCATGCCGGCGCTGGGGCTGAGCACGGAGAGACCGAGGAGGCGGCCGGCCGCGCTGGCGCTGGTGATGACGGCGTCGGCGCCGGACTGTTTGAGCAGCGGCGCGTTCTCCTCCTCGCGCACGGCGGCCACGATCTTCGCCCCGCGGTTGAGCTGCCGGGCCGTCAGCGTGACGAGCACGGCCGTGTCGTCGCGCTGGGTCGCGATGATGATCTGCCGGGCCCGCTGGACCTCGGCACGGATCAGCACGTCACTGCGGGTGGCGTCGCCGACCACGCCCGCGTACCCGTCCGCCGTCGCCGCGTCGATCACCTTGAAGTTGGGATCGACGACCACGACCTGCTCCTTCTTCAGCCCCGTCGCGCACACGGTCTGAATCGCGGAGCGGCCTTTCGTGCCGAACCCGATGACAACGGTGTGCTCCCTCAAAGCGGTCCTCCAGCGGTTCAGTCGCCACTCCTCCCGGGTTCGTTCGGTGAGGACCTCGAGAGTGGTGCCGACCAGAATGATCAGGAACATCACGCGCAAGGGCGTGATCACGAAGATATTGGTGAACCGGGCGGCGTCACTGACGGGGGTGATGTCGCCGTATCCGGTGGTGGAGAGCGTGACGGTCGCGTAGTAGAAGGCGTCGAGCAGGTCGACCGAACCGTCCGAGTTGTCGTTGTAGCCGTCGTGGTCGGCGTAGACGATGAGGGCGGTGCCGACCAGCACGAGCAGCGCGATGGTGACCCGTTTGGCGACCTGCCGCAACGGATGTTCCACCCGTCTGCGAGGCAGTTTCACCCGGCGGGTGACGATGCGTTCGTCCGCGTGACGGGCGATGGCGTCCTGGCCCGGAAGTTTCACGTGAAACACACCCCGATCCCGGCCGTCGCCCAGGGCAGGTCGAGAATCTCCAGCTCCTGACCGGGGCGCGCCCCGCCGGGCGGCACGACCGCGAGCGCGTCGGCCACGGCGATGCCCCGCAGCATGGCCGGTCCGTTGTAGTGCAGCGGTACGGCCCGGTCCTCGCGCAGGACGACGGGGATCAGCCGGGTGTCGTACGGATGGCCGTGCACGGTCTCCTTCAGGGGCAGTGTGTATGTCTCCGGGGCCGCGCGTCCCGCGAGGGTGCGCAGCAGGGGTTCGGCGAGTGTGAGCAGACCGGAGACGGCGGCGAGCGGATTGCCGGGGAGCCCGACGAGGTGCTGGTTCTCCTTGGTGCGGGCCAGGAGCATGGGGTGGCCGGGCCGCACTTTGACGCCGTCCACCAGGAGTTCGGCGCCGATGCGGCGCAGGGTGGGGTGCACGTGGTCGACAGGGCCCGCGGCGGTGCCGCCGGTCGTGACGACGAGGTCGGCGTCGGAGTTCTTCAGGGCCTTGCGGAGGGCTTCGGCGTCGTCACCGAGCCTGCGTACGGCGATGACGTCCGCGCCGAGCGCACGCAGCCAGGACGGCAGCATCGGGCCGAGCGCGTCCCGGATCAGTCCGTCGTGGGGCAGACCCTCGGTGAGCAACTCGTCCCCGAGGACGAGGACTTCCGCGCGAGGCCGGGGAAGGGCCGAGACGGTGTCGTATCCGGCAGCGGCGGCGAGCCCCAGCACGGCCGGGGTGACCACCGTGCCGCGCTGCAGCAGGGGATCCCCGGAGCGGCACTCCTGGCCCCGGGGACGGATGTCCTGCCCGGGCACGACCTCGCGGGTCGCGTGGAGCCGTTCCTTCTCGTCAGTGCGGCCGTGCTCGCTGCGGATCACCGCGGTGACGTCCTGCGGGATCCTCGCGCCCGTCGCGATACGGACGGCCTCGCCGTCGGTGAGGGGCTCGGGCTCGGCGTGGCCCGCGAGGATTCCCTCGGCCCGGACGGCCCATGGGCCCGGCCCGGCGACGGCCCAGCCGTCCATCGCGGAGGTGTCGAACGACGGGAGGTCCGTGAGGGCGGCGAGGGGAGCGGCGAGTACGAGGCCCAGCGCGGCGTCCAGGGATACGGAGACGGGGGCGTCCGGCCGGCGGGGGGCCCGCCCGGCGAGGGCGCGTGCCTCGGGCCAGGGGGTGGCCCTGTGGTGGCCGTGCTCGGCGGCCGTGCCGGCCCGGGAGGTTCCGGCGGCGGTTCCACCGGTGGCTCCTGCGGCGGTTCCGGCGGTGTGTTGACCTTGCTCCCGGCTGTCCCGGCTTCCGCCCCTCGGTGACGGCGGGGGCACGGCGGGGGAGCCTCCAGTGGCTCCGGGGCCGTCGGGCACCTGGGCACCGCCTTCCTTGGCCAGGGCGAGGGCCTCCTCCACATCGAGGTCGTCGAGTTCGACCTCCTCGTACTGCCCCGGGGCGGTCATCCGGCGTCCGGGCGGGCTTCGGGAGCGGCTGTGCCGGTCCCGGTGCCGCTGTTGGTGCCGGTGCTGGTCCCGGTCTCGGTGCTGGTGCCGGACGGGGTCGTCGGGGGTGGTGCGGTGCCGTCGTCGGCCTCCGCCTCCGCCGCCCAGCGCAGCGCCAGTGCCGTCGCCTTGCGGGCGGCCTCCGCGACCGCCTCGGGGCCCCCCTTGGCCTGCGCCGCCGCGTACCCCACGAGGAACGTGGTCAGCGGTGCCGCCGGGCGGGCCACGCCGTGTGCGGCGTCGCGGGCGAGGTCGAGCAGGGTGCCGGTGTCGACGTCCAGGTCGATGCCGAGCTCGTCCTTGACTGCGGTAATCCATTCATCCAACACGTGCCCATGCTCCCTGATACGTGCCCGGGCGGCGGCGATGTCGTCCCAGGTGTCGCAGTCGAAGGACGCGACGGGGTCGGTGATACGGGTGAGTTCGAGCGCACCGGTGAGCCGGCGCAGCGGCAGCCCGGTCAGTTCGCCGTGCTCGGCACGGAGGGCAGCCAGCTCGCGGCGCAGCGCCGCACTCCGGTACGCGGCCACCAGCGGCTGGTCCCGGCCGCCGGAGTCGGTGAGCAACACGCCCTCCGTGTCTGCCTCTTGAAGAGCGGTCAGCAACCGCTCGACCGTCCCCCCGTCCAGGAACGGCAGGTCGGCGGAGAGGACCACGACGTACGCGGCGGTGGTGTGCCGGAGTCCGGCGTCGAGGGCGGCCAGCGGGCCCGCGCCTGGCGGGTCCTCGCGCGCCCACTCCACCGGACGTGCGGTGGGCCGGGGCTCCGCGACGACCACGGTGACGGCCGCGCCGGAGCAGGCGGCCAGGACGCGGTCGAGGAGGGCGCGGCCACCGACGTGAACGCCGGGCTTGTCCGCCCCGCCGAGGCGGCGGGCGGCACCGCCGGCGAGCACGACGGCGTCATGGCCGTCCGTGTCCCGGCCGTCCACACCGGGTGCGCCGGAGGAACCGGGTGCGCTGGGACGCTCGTACGCGGTCACCCCCCGAGTATGGGCGCCCGATGGATCATTTCCACCCCCGCGCACAGCATGTGGACGGGGGTGGTGACGAGGTCGTACGGGCCGAGGGGGCTACAAGGGGCTACAGAGTTCGCAGCAGGACCGCGGGCTGTTCCACACAGTCCGCCACATACCGGAGGAATCCGCCCGCTGTTCCGCCGTCGCACACCCGGTGGTCGAAGGTGAGCGAGAGCTGCACGACCTGCCGCACCGCCAGCTCGCCCTCGTGCACCCAGGGCTTGGGGACGATCCGGCCGACGCCGAGCATGGCCGCCTCGGGGTGGTTGATGATCGGTGTGGAGCCGTCGACGCCGAACACCCCGTAGTTGTTCAACGTGAAGGTCCCGCCGGTGAGTTCCGCCGGTGTGAGCGTCCCGGTCCGTGCCGCCTCGGTGAGCCGTGCGAACTCCGCGCTCAGGGACTCCGCGTCCCGTGTGTGCGCGTCCTTCACCACCGGCACGACGAGCCCGCGCTCGGTCTGCGCGGCGAACCCGAGGTGCACCGCGTCGAGCCGGACGACCTCCCTGGCGTCCATGTCGACCGTCGAGTTGAGCTCGGGGAAACGGGCCAGCGCGGCGGTGCAGATCCGGGCGAGGAGGGCCAGGAGGGAGATCTTCGGCCCGCCCGCCTCGTTCATCCGCACGCGCGCGTGCATCAGTTCCGTGGCATCGGCGTCGACCCAGCAGGTCGCGTCGGGGATCTCGCGCCGGCTCCGGGAGAGCTTGTCGGCAACGGCACCTCGGACGCCCTTGAGCGGAACGCGGGTGCCACGCGCGTGCGCGGACGTGGACGTCGGTGCGGGCGCGGGCGCCGCGGCCTGTGGTGGCCGCGCGGCGGTCGGAGCGGACGTGGCGGCCCGCGCGGCGTGCTCGACGTCCGCGCGCGTGATCAGCCCGTCGGGACCCGAGCCCGCCAGCTCCCGCAGGTCGAGCCCGTTCTCCCGGGCCAGCCTGCGCACGAGCGGGGAGATCACCGGCACGGGACCGTCGGCCCGGCGCCCCGCATCGGCACCGGTCCCGTCCACGACCGTCTCGTCGTCCCGTACGGGACGACGGGGGGCCGTGCCGGGCCCGGCGAGCGCGGTGGGCGCGGTGGGCGCGGTGGGCGCCGCCGCGACGGCCAGGTCGGCGTCCGGGAGCCCAGCACGACGGCTTCCTGCCGATCCGGCCCCGGCTCCAGCGCCGGCAGCACTGCCGTGCCGTCCCGAGCCCGGCCCGCCATCGGACGAACCCGGTGACCGCCGCCCCGGAGCCGCCCCGACCCCCGGCGGCCTCAGCCGTCCACGCCTCGCCGGAGGCGCCTGCGTGCCGTAGCCCACGAGTACGTTCCCGGAGCCCTCGTCCTCGCCACCGGAAGCCGGCGTACCGGAAGCACCTGCTCCGGAAGCCGGTATGCCGGAGGCTGATACTTCGGAGGCCGGTGCCCCCACCGCGACCGTCAGCAGCGGGGAGCCGACGGGCAGTTCGGTGCCCTCTTCGCCGTAGCGGGCCGTGACCACGCCGCCGTACGGGCAGGGGACCTCGACCATCGCCTTGGCCGTCTCGACCTCGACGACGGGCTGGTCGACGGCGACGACATCGCCGACCTGGACGAGCCAGCGGACGATCTCGGCCTCGGTGAGCCCCTCACCGAGGTCGGGCAGCTTGAATTCCAGGACCTGGGCCATCAGCTCTGTGCCTCCCACTGCAGCCGGGCCACCGCGTCCAGGATCCGGTCGACGCCCGGCAGGTGGTGGCGCTCCAGCATCGGCGGCGGATACGGGATGTCGAACCCGGCCACGCGCAGCACCGGCGCCTCCAGGTAGTGGAAGCACCGCTCGGTGACCCGCGCTGCGATCTCCCCGCCGGGCCCGCCGAAGCCGCCCGACTCGTGTACGACGACGGCCCGCCCGGTGCGTCGTACGGACGCGGAGACCGTCTCGTCGTCGAACGGCACCAGCGAGCGCAGGTCGACGACTTCGAGGTCCCAGCCCTCGGCCCGCGCCGCCTCGGCGGCCTCCATACAGACGGGCACCGACGGCCCGTACGTGATGAGCGTGGCGCTGCGGCCGTGGCGCCGCACGACCGCGCGGCCGATCGGGTCCACGGCCTGCGGCTCGTCGGGGTTCCAGGTGTCCTTCGACCAGTACAGGCGCTTGGGTTCCAGGAAGACGACCGGGTCGTCGGAGGCGATGGCGGCGCGCAGCAGTCCGTACGCGTCGGCGACCGTCGCGGGTGTGACGACATGGAGGCCCGGGGTCGCGATGTAGTACGCCTCGGAGGAGTCGCTGTGGTGCTCGACGCCGCCGATGCCGCCCCCGTAGGGCACGCGCACGGTGATGGGCAGCGGCATCGCCCCGCGCGTGCGGTTGCGCATACGGGCCACGTGCGAGATCAGCTGCTCGAAGGCCGGGTAGGCGAAGGCGTCGAACTGCATCTCCACGACCGGCCTGAGCCCGTACATGGCCATGCCGACGGCCGTGCCGAGGATGCCCGCCTCGGCGAGCGGTGTGTCCGTGACACGGTCCTCGCCGAACTCCTTGGCGAGCCCGTCGGTGACCCGGAAGACACCGCCCAGGGTGCCGACGTCCTCGCCCATGACGTGCACGATCGGGTCGTCGGCCATGGCGTCCCGCAGGGCGCGCCCGAGGGCCTGCGCCATGGTGGCCGGCTTCAGCGCGACGGTGGTCATCGGGCCGTTCCTTCCGACTGGTGCTCGTTCTCGGTCCCGTGCTCGTGGTGGTGCGCCTCGGCGTCCAGCTCGGCCCGCAACTGTGCCTCCTGTTCCAGGAGTTGCGTGGTGGGCTGGGCGTAGACGTGCGCGAAGAGGTCCATCGGGTCGAGCGCCGGGTCCTGGTTCATGCGCTCGCGCAGGTCCGCGGCCATCGCCTCGGCGTCCTCGCGCGCGGCGCGCATCCCGGCCTCGTCGAGCAGCCCGCGCTCGGTCAGCTCGTGCTCCAGGAGGGCGATCGGGTCGTGCGCGCGCCAGGCCTCGACCTCGGAGTCGCCGCGGTAGCGCTTGTCGTCGTCGGCGTTGGTGTGCGCCTCCATGCGGTACGTGACCGCCTCCACGAGCGTCGGACCGCCACCCGCGCGCGCGTGGGCGACGGCGTCGCCCAGGACCTCGTGCACAGCTGCGGCGTCGTTGCCGTCGACCAGGCGGCCGGGCATCCCGTAGCCGACGGCCTTGTGGGCCAGCGACGGGGCCGCGGTCTGCTTGGCGAGCGGGACGGAGATCGCGAAGCCGTTGTTCTGTACGAGGAAGACGACCGGTGCCTGCCAGACGGCGGCGAAGTTCAGCGCCTCGTGGAAGTCGCCCTCGCTGGTGCCGCCGTCGCCGACCAGGGCGAGCGCGACCACGTCGTCGCCCTTGAGGCGGGCGGCGTGCGCGAGGCCCACGGCATGCGGGAGCTGGGTGGCGAGCGGTGTGCACAGGGGGGCGATCCGGTACTCGCGCGGGTCGTAGCCGGTGTGCCAGTCTCCGCGCAGCAGGGTCAGCGCCTGGACGGGGTCGAGGCCGCGGGCGACGGCGGCGAGCGTGTCGCGGTAGCTGGGAAAGAGCCAGTCACGCTCTTCGAGGACCAGCGCGGCGGCGACCTCGCAGGCCTCCTGGCCGGTGGAGGAGGGGTAGACGGCGAGGCGGCCCTGCTTGGTGAGGGCCGTGGCCTGCGCGTTGTAACGGCGGCCTCGCACCAGCTGCGCGTACAGCCTGCGCAGGAGCTCCGGGTCGACCCGCTCGGCCGCCTCGGTGCCGAGGACGCGGTGGGGCAGCGCGTCGGGCAGCAGCGGCGCGGGGTCGGTGCGGGGCTGCCAGGCGGGCGGCGGGGTCGGGCGGTATGCGCCTCGCTGCTCCATGACCGTCATGTCGGCACCTCCTCGGGGGGCGGCTTCGAGAGACGTGCCGAGAGTGACGCGCCTCACCTACCGATTGTTCGGTCGTCGGCACATTTTGGCTACAGGCACCTCCAGGCTGTGGACAAACGGTTCTCCACAGCCTGAGATGGATGCAGTACGTCCATGGTAGGGAGGCGGGGGGACATGGCACCTGAACAAATGGCCGAGGGGCCGGAGGCCGGATCCTCCCTACCACCGCCGCGCCCGCTGGACGCCATCGATCAGGACATCCTCCAGATGCTCCAGGCGGACGGCCGCGCCTCGATACGGTCCGTGGCCGAGTGCGTCCACGTGTCGCGCGCGAACGCCTACGCGCGCATCAACCGCCTCATCGAGGACGGCGTGATCCGCGGCTTCGGTGCCCGCGTCAACCACGAGCGCGCGGGGCACAGCACGTCGGCGTACATCACCCTCAAGATCGTGCAGAACTCCTGGCGCACCGTGCGCGAGCAGCTGAGGGCGCTCCCAGGGGCCTCCCACATCGCGCTGGTGGGCGGGGACTTCGACGTCCTGCTCCTGGTGCACACGCCCGACAACAGGGCACTGCGCGAGCTGGTGCTCACCCGGCTCCAGGCCATCCCCGAGGTGCTCAGCACACGGACGCTGCTGGTGTTCGAGGAGGAGGACCTGGAGCCGCAGGGGTGACCTGATCGGTCCAGGGCTGCCCGCTCGGCCTTCGAGGGGCCCAAGACGCCTCGGAGCAGCCCTGTGACGGCCCGGTCAGTCCTCCTGCCGGAGCCCCCCGAAGACCAGCCGCACCACCGCGTCGGCGACCTCGCGCTCGCCCATGCCCCGCCCGTCGGGGCGGTACCACTCCACGATCGAGTTGATCATCCCGAAGACCAGCCGCGTGGCGAGCCGGAACTCCACGTCGACGCGTACGTCCCCGTCGGCCGCCGCGGCCCTCAGGAGCTCGGCCACCCGGTGGTCGAAGTCCCGGCGCCGCTCCAGGGCCCACCGCTCGGCGTCGGTGTTGCCGCGCACGCGCAGCAGCAGTGTCACGTACGGCAGCTCGGCGGTGAGGACCTCGACCATGCGCCGGGTGACGTACTCCAGGCGCTCCACGGCACGCCCCACGCGCGCGTGCTCCTCGTCGAGGATCCCGAAGAGGCCGTCGAGCGCCCGGCTGACGGCCCGGCGCAGCAGCTCCTCCTTGCCCGTGACGTGGTGGTAGATCGACGACTTGGAGATGCCCGCCGCCTTGGAGAGGTGCTCCATGGAGGTGCCGTCGTAGCCGCGCTCGTTGAAGACCCGCACGGCCACGGAGAGCAGCGTCTCCGGGGTGTAGGTGTCGCGCTTGGCAGTGGTCATGGGGTGCCCTCCCGCTTCTCGGAGGCGTACGCGTGGCGGTAGAGCGCGAGGGACGGCGCGTAACGCCCCGACGGGTCGCGCATGTGCAGGTCGTCCAGGACGTCGTAGGCCCAGCTCCTGCCCAGCCTGCGGCTCCATTCGAAGGGCCCCAGGGGGTAGTTGACGCCCAGGCGCATCGCCGTGTCGATGTCCTCCTCGGTGGCCACTCCCTTGGCGACGGCGTCGTGCGCCAGGTCGACGATGCGGGCCACCGTGCGGGCGACGATCAGGCCAGGCACGTCCCCGATGACGCTGACGTCCTTGCCGAGCGCCTGGAAGAGCCCGGTGGCCTCGGCGAGGGTCTGGGTCTGGGTGTCCTGCGAGTGGGACAGGGCGATCCGGGTCGCCCGGCGGTAGTCGAGCGCCAGGTCGAAGTAGACGACGTCACGGAACTCGACGGCGGTCTGGCCGTCCGCGAGGGCCAGCTGGCCGCCGCTCGGCAGCACCAGCCGCGTGCCGTGGTCCTCCTCGTCCTCGCGGACCTGGATGCCCGCCTCGCGGATCAGCGCGACCAGCTCGGCCGCGGGGCCCAGATCGCCCTCGACGACGACGTACGCGGGCGGCTGGACCTTCTCCGCGGTGTGCGGCTCGGGACGCTCGCCCTCGGCCCCGTAGTCGTACCAGCCGTGCCCCGACTTGCGGCCGTGGCGGCCCGACTCGACGAGCCTGCGCTGGGCCAGCGAGGGCGTGAACCGCACGTCCTGGAAGAAGGCCTCCCAGACGGAGCGCGTGACGGACTCGTTGACGTCCTGGCCGATGAGGTCGGTCAGTTCGAAGGCGCCCATCCTGAAGCCGCCCGACTCGCGCAGGACCGCGTCGATCGTGGCGGGGTCGGCGGCCTGGGCCTCGTAGACCGCGAAGGCCTCGGCGTAGAAGGGCCGCGCGATGCGGTTGACGATGAAGCCCGGGGTGTCGGCGCAGGCGACCGGGGTCTTCCCCCAGGCGCGGGCCATCTCGTACGCGCGCGTGGCCGACGTGACGTCGGTCGCGAACCCGGAGACGACCTCCACCAGGGGCAGCAGCGGCGCGGGGTTGAAGAAGTGCAGCCCCACGAAACGGCCGGGGTTGCGCAGGGCGCCGCCGATCGCGGTCACCGACAGGGAGGAGGTGTTGGTGGCGAGCAGGCAGTCGTCGTCGACGACGTCCTCCAGCTCGCGCAGCAGCTGCTGTTTGACGTCCAGGCGCTCCAGGACGGCTTCGACGACCAGGCCCGAGTCGGCGAGGTCGGCGAGGCTCTCCGCGGGGCGCAGACGGGCGCGGGCGGCGTCCCGTTCGGCGCCGGTCAGCCGGTCCTTCTCGACGAGCCGGTCGAGGCGGGCGGCGATCGCGTCGGCCGCGGCCTGTGCACGGCCCGGCACGGCGTCGTACAGCCGTACGGGGTGGCCCGCGACGAGCGCGACCTGAGCGATGCCCTGGCCCATGGTGCCGGTACCGACGACGGCCACGGGGCCGGCGAGGTCGAGTGCTGTCATGCTCGCGATCCTCCCGCACGGGGTTGTCCACAGGTTCAGCGGACCCCCTTGTCCCGACCGATCGTTCGGTTACTCTAACTCTGTCCGCCCGTTTCTGCCCAGGTCGTGAGCTCGACGAAGAGCTCATGAGACGAGGAGTTGGTCCCTCATGGCCGCCGAACTCACCGCGCACCAGCTGATCGCACAGCACCGGCCCACCCTCGACCAGGCGCTGGAAGCGATCCGCACGCGCGCGTACTGGTCGCCACACCCCGAGCACCCCAAGGCGTACGGGGAGAACGGCAGCCTGGACGCGGTGGCGGGCAAGGCCGCCTTCGACGCCCTCCTCGGCTCCCGCCTCGACCTCGGCCAGCCCGGCACCGACGACTGGGTGGGCGGCGAGACCTCGCCGTACGGAATCGAGCTGGGCGTCACCTACCCGCACGCGGACGTCGACACCCTGCTGCCCGCCATGCGCGCGGGGCAGCGCGCGTGGCGCGACGCGGGCGCGGAGATGCGGGCGGTGGTGTGCCTGGAGATCCTCAAGCGGATCAGCGACCGCACGCACGAGTTCGCGCACGCGGTCATGCACACCAGCGGCCAGGCCTTCATGATGGCGTTCCAGGCGGGCGGCCCGCACGCACAGGACCGCGGCCTGGAGGCGGTGGCGTACGCGTACGTGGAGCAGGTCCGCACCCCCGACAACGCCGAGTGGACGAAGCCCCAGGGCAAGCGCGACCCGCTCGCGCTGACCAAGCGGTTCACGCCGGTGCCGCGCGGTGTCGCGCTGGTGATCGGCTGCAACACCTTCCCGACGTGGAACGGCTATCCGGGCCTGTTCGCCTCCCTGGCCACGGGCAACGCGGTGCTCGTGAAGCCCCACCCGCGCGCGGTGCTGCCGCTCGCGCTCACCGTCCAGGTGGCCCGCGAGGTGCTCGCCGAGGCCGGCTTCGACCCGAACCTGGTGGCGCTGGCCGCCGAGCGGGCGGGCGAGGGCATCGCCAAGACGCTGGCGACACGCCCGGAGATCCGGATCATCGACTACACGGGTTCGACGGCGTTCGGCGACTGGCTGGAGGCCAACGCCCGCCAGGCGCAGGTCTACACGGAGAAGGCCGGCGTCAACACGGTGCTCGTGGAGTCGACCGACAACTACAAGGGGATGCTGTCGAACCTCGCCTTCTCCTTGTCCCTCTACAGCGGCCAGATGTGCACGACCCCGCAGAACCTCCTCATCCCCCGCGACGGCATCCGTACGGAGGAGGGCCCCCGGTCGTACGACGAGGTGGTCGCCGACCTCGCGAGGTCGGTCGGCGGACTCCTCGGGGACGACGCCCGGGCGAACGGCCTGCTGGGCGCGATCGTGAACCCTGACGTGAAGGCCCGCCTGGAGGCAGCCGCCGGTCTGGGCGAAGTCGCCCTCGCCTCACGGGAGATCGCCAACCCCGAGTTCCCGGACGCGGTCGTACGCACCCCGGTGATCGTGAAGCTGGACGGCGCCAAGCCGGACGACCAGGCCGCGTTCATGAACGAGTGCTTCGGCCCCGTCTCCTTCGCGGTCGCGGTCGACTCGGCGGCGGACGCCGTGGCGCTGCTGCGGCGGACCATCAGCAGCAGGGGCGCGATGACCGTGGGCGCGTACACGACCTCGGAGGAGGTCGAGGAGGCCGTCCAGGAGGCCTGCCTGGAGGAGTGCGCCCAGCTCTCGCTCAACCTGACCGGCGGGGTCTACGTCAACCAGACCGCCGCGTTCTCGGACTTCCACGGCTCGGGCGGCAACCCGGCGGCGAACGCCGCGCTGTGCGACGGGGCGTTCGTGGCCAACCGGTTCCGCGTGGTGGAGGTTCGCCGGGAGGCGTGAGGATTCGGCCCGAGGGGCGCGGGACGTCTTGCGACTGCGGACCGGTGTGGCTGGTCGCGCAGTTCCCCGCGCCCCTGATGGGGCACCCCGTACCTACGAGGCACTCCAGTGGAACAGGGTCATCGCCACGCTGGTGGCGAGGTTGTAGCTGGAGACCTGGGGCCGCATCGGCAGCGAGACCAAGTGGTCCGTACGGGCGCGCAGTTCACCCGACAACCCGCTGCGCTCGGAGCCGAAGGCGAGGACCGCGTCGTCCGGAAGCTTCAGCGCCCGGATGTCCTCGCCCTCGGGGTCGAGGGCGAACACCGGCCCGGCGGGCAGCTCGTCCACGGTCAGCCGCTCGACGGCCGTGGCGAAGTGCAGGCCCGCCCCGGCGCGTACCACCGTGGGATGCCACGGATCGAGCGTGCCGGTCGTGACGACCCCCGTCGCCCCGAAACCGGCCGCGAGCCGGATCACGGCACCCGCGTTGCCGAGGTTGCGCGGCTGGTCGAGGACGACCACGGGCGCGATGCGGGGCGTGCGGGCCAGCACGCGCAGATTGGCTGCGCGCTCGGGACGTACCGCCAGGGCGGCCACGGCGGTGGGGTGCGGGCGCGGGACGAGGGCTTCGTACGCGGCCTGCGGGACCTCCGTCAGGAGGGCGTCCAGTGTGTCCCGTACGTCCGGGGCCAGGTCGTCGGCGAGGGCGAGCGCGGCCTGTCGATCGGCGGTGACCGCCAGCGGGATCTCGGCCCGGAAGCGCACGGCGTGCTTGAGGGCGTGGAAGCCGTCGAGCAGCACGGAGGTGCCGGCGAGCCGACGCCAGGCGCTCACGGGATCAAGATCGCGGGGGTCGACGGGATCGAGGTCGCGGGGGTCGTCCGTCATGCCGTGAAGCCTACGTGCGGAGGCTCGGCCCTCTCGGCCGTCTCCGGGGTGCGCTCCGGCTCCTTGCGGGGCCGCGGGACCGTACGAAGCGTTCGGCCCAGACGCGAAAACAGCCGTCCACGCGCGCGTGCCGCCCATCCGCCCACGCGGCGCAGGAACGACGTCGGCAGGAACACGGCGTCGGCGGCGATCATCGCGAGCGAGAAGAACGGCAGGCCCAGCACGACGGCGATCACGGCGTGCTCGGTGATCATGGCGGCCAGCAGGACGTTCTTCACCCGCCGGTTGAACAGCGTGAAGGGGAAGGCGACCTGCACGATCACCGTCCCGTACGTCACGAGCAGCATCAGCGTGCCGCTCGCGGACAGCAGATCGGAGAGAGCCGGCCAGGGGGAGAAGTAGTCCAGGTGGAGGGGGTAGTAGACGGCGGTGCCGTCCTGCCAGCGCGTGCCCTGGATCTTGTACCAGCCGGCGGTCGCGTAGATCAGACACGCCTCGGCCATGATCACGAAGAGGGCGGCGTTGTGGACGAGGTTGGCGACCACGTCGAGGAGGATGCGGGGCTGGACGCTCCGGCCGTACCGGCCGGCCAGCCACCACAGGCCCTGTACGGCCCACAGCCCCCAGTAGATCGTCCGCCAGCCGCCGAGAAAGCCGCCGTCGATCTTCCCCGCGAGCGTGGCCGCGGCCAGGACGAGGCCGAGCACTGTCCAGAGGACGGGACCGGCCCTGTCCGGGCCCACCCACGCTCCACGCGCGCATGCGTCCCTGGCTCGGCGCTCCCGCCGCTCGTCCAGCGACCAGACCTGTCCGCAGCGCGTGAGCACGAGGTAGATCGCCATGAGGTGGATGACGTTGTCGCCGCCGTCCCCCATGAAGATGCTGCGGTTCTGCAGGGAGAGCACGCCGACCATGAAGAGCACGGACATGGTCCGGGTCCGCCAGCCGAGCATCAGCAGGAAGCTGGACAGTACGGCGAACGCGTAGACGATCCCGAACCAGACCTGGCCGTCGGCCCACATCAGGGCCGTGAAGGCGTGATTGCTCGCGATGAGCTGCTGGGCGAGGTCCCAGCTCCAGGGGCCGTCGGGCCCGTACAGCTCCTCGCGGTGCGGGAACTCCCGCAACAGGAACAGCAGCCAGGTCGCGGCGAAACCTATGCGGATCACGGCGCTCTGGTACGGGCCGAGCGCCTCGCCGGTGACGCGTGTGATGGCGTGCGCGAGGGTCCGGTCGACGCGGTGACTACGGTCGAACCGGCTTATCCGGCCGGCGAGCCGCTCCCGACCGAGGGTGCGCGTCCGGTCCCGGCTGAGGGTGCTCGTGCGGTGGTGGTCGGGGGTGCTCGCCGGGACGCCGGCCGGGTTGGGACCGCGGTCATGGTTGTCCGGCGGGGTGGGCTTGGGGTCGCGGTCACCCGTCGGTTCGTGGTTGCCCAGCGGGTCGGGGTTGCCCGTCGGGTCGTGGCCGAGGTCGCTCATCGGGCGCTCGCCTCCGTCCCCGTGGACTCCGCGGGCCGCGTCCCGGCCGCCCGGTCGGCCTCCGAGACCGGCCACCAGGGCAGCACGCGGACGATGGGCTTGTCGGACACCTGCTCCTGGCTCCACTTCGGAGGCGGCACATTGCTCGTACGGGAGCGGACCTGGACCTGTTGCACGACCGCGCCCCGGCCGCCGGCCTGCTCGCGGTCCAGGCGCAGGACGACGATGCGGCGCAGGTACTTCTCGGAGAGGGAGCCGCGCAGGCCGTTCGGACGGTTCGCGTTGTCGTGCGTGGCCACGAAGAAGTCCCAGGCCCGGCGCAGCTCGTTCTGCTGGGTGTGGCTCGGCAGCAGATTGCCGTCGATGGCGGCACCGTCCAGCGCGGAGAGGTCGTACCAGCGGGTCGTCCTGATCTCACCGTCCGCGGCCCGCACGTCGGCGCGGACCTGGACCGCGATGTTCTGCTGCAGCGGGTTGGGCGCGAAGAGCTTCCAGTTCTGCTCGAACTCGGGGTAGATCCACTCGTCGATCGCCTGCCCGTGCTGCTTGGTGACCGTGTTCGACGGCGCGACATGCAGGAAGACCATGCCGACGTGCACACAGGCGGCCACCGCGACGACGGCGAGCGCGAGCGCGGCAGCGATCTGGTACGGGAGGGAGAGGGCGGCGATGCCGGTGGGAGGGGGGAGCGGGGGACCGGCGAGGGCTGTGTCGACGTACTGCTCGTCGTCGTACCGGCCGTCGTATCGCTGGTCGTCGCGTTGCGGGTCGCCGTACTGCTGGGGGATCCGGGCGGGAGCCTCGCCGGAGAGCTTCTGCCCAGGACTGTCCGAGGTCTCGTGGCCGTCCGAGGTCTTGTGATCGTCTGCGGTCTCGTGGCCGTCCGGCGGAGAACTGTCGGGGACGGGGACGGCCGCCGCGGGCTCACCCGGCACGGGCCGGGCGTTCGAGCCCTTGTCGTACGCGTCCATTCCGCCCCGTTCCCGAAGTCCGTCCGATTCCCGTCGCCCGTCCCGCGACAGTCGCACCGGCACGGTACTCAGGCCCGGCCGCCGAGCACAGTCCCATGGGTCACAGAGGCCACGAGGTTATCCACAGCGGTTGACACCTTACGACCCTCGCTCCTCCCCGAATCGAACACACCGACCGATCGATCGGCCTGCCGGTCAGCCTGTCGGTCGGCAGCCCTCCGGCGATCGGCCGGACCGGCTCGGCCCGCCCGCACCGTTCCCTTCTTCTAGAACCTGTTCTATCTTGACGCTCCGCCAGATCAACGGATCCGCCGGAAGGACAAGGCCGTGGACTTCACCTTCACCGAGGAGCAGCAGGCGGCCGTGGAGGCGGCGAGGGCGGTGTTCGCGGGGGTCGCGCCGGACGGTGTGCCGAGTCCCGCGCTCACCGCCGGTGCCGTCGCGGACGACTTCGACCGCGCCCTGTGGGCGAAACTCGCCGACGCGGACCTGCTGAGCCTGCTGCTCGACGCCCGCCACGGCGGCGCGGGCCTGGACGCCGTCGCGCTCTGCCTGGTGCTGCGCGAGTCGGCGAAGGTGCTCGCGCGGGTGCCGTTGCTGGAGACCACCGCTGCCGCGGTGACCGTGCAGACGTACGGCGGCGAGGAGTTGAAGGCGGACCTGCTCACCCGGACCGGCCGGGGTGAACTGGTCCTGACGGTCGCCGCGAACGGACGTACCGGCCACGACGGCGCCGAACTCGCCGTGACCGCGCGGCCGGAGGGCGACCTGTGGGTGCTGGACGGGATGCAGACGGCCGTCCCCTGGGCGCAGAACGCCGACTTCGTCCTCGTACCCGCGCTGAGCAGCGACTCGGGCCGCTCCGTGCTCGCTCTTGTCCCCCGCGTCCACGAAGGCGTGCTGCTCGCCGAGCAGTTCTCGACATCGGGCGAGCGGCTCGGCGAACTCCGGCTGGATTCCGTACACGTTCCCGCCCGTGACGTCATCGACGCCGACGGAGCCTGGAAGTCGCTGCGTGACCTGCTCGCCACCGGGACGTGCGCGCTGGCGCTCGGGCTGGGCGAGGGAGTGCTCGGGATGACGAGCGAATACACCAGCAAGCGGGAGCAGTTCGGGTTCCCGGTCGCCACGTTCCAGGCCGTGGCCGTGCAGGCCGCCGACCGCTACATCGACCTGCGCGCGATGGAGGCGACCCTCTGGCAGGCCGCGTGGCGGATCAGCTCGGGGGCGGGCGGGGCGCTCCCAGCGTCGGGTGACATCGCCGTCGCCAAGATCTGGGCCTCCGAGGGCGTACGCCGTGTCGTGCAGACCGCGCAGCATCTGCACGGCGGCATCGGCGCGGACACCGACTACCCCCTGCACCGGTACCACGCCTGGGCCAAGCACCTGGAACTCTCACTCGGCCCGGCAGCGGCACACGAGGAGGCACTGGGCGACCTGTTGGCGGCGCATCCCTTGGGCTGAGCGCGAGGCTCCGGGATGAGCGAGGTGCATTGAGACGGCCGGGCAGCCTTGAGACAGGCAGGCAGCCTTGAGACAGGCAGGCGGCCGGGAAACCCGGCCGCCCCGGGTCGGCGTCGGCTAGAGCACGAACCCCGACTGCCCCTCCGCGTTCACGACAGGACGGCCCGCTGCCGCCCAGACCTGCATGCCGCCGTCGACGTTCACCGCGTCGATGCCCTGCTGGACCAGGTACATCGCGACCTGTGCCGAACGGCCCCCGGAGCGGCAGATCACATGGACCTTGCCGTCCTGCGGCGCCGCCTCGGTCAGCTCGCCGTAGCGTGCGACGAAGTCACTGATGGGAATGTGCAGCGCCCCTTCGGCGTGACCCGCCTGCCACTCGTCGTCCTCCCGGACGTCCAGCAGGAAGTCACCGTCCGCGAGGTCCGAGACCTCGACCGTGGGCACACCAGCTCCGAAACTCATGCCCCGACGCTACCCGACCCGGCCATTCCGCAGCTCGGCCCGGTGCACACGGACGGACGCCACTGGTCCCGGAGCCAACGTCACCCCACTGCTCCCAGGGCCGACGTCACCCGAAGCCTGCCCTCAGGCCCCGCTGCCGAGCAGGCCCGCCAGCTCGGCCTCCCGCTCGCTGACCTGCGCCAGCAGCTGCTCGGCGATCTCCTCCAGCAGCCGGTCGGGGTCGTCCGGCGCGATCTTGAGCATCGCGCCGATCGCGCTCTCCTCCAGGTCGCGGGCGACAAGGGCGAGCAGTTCCTTGCGCTGGGCGAGCCATTCGAGACGGACGTAGAGCTCCTCGCTGCGGCTCGGGCGCCACTCCTCGGAGACGGGACCGGCGGCCCACTCCTCGGACAGCTCCCGGAGCAGGGGCTCGTCCCCACGGCCGTACGCCGCGTTGACCCGGGAGATGAACTCGTCGCGCCGCGCGCGCTCCGTGTCGTCCTGCGCCAGGTCGGGGTGCGCCTTGCGGACCAGCTCGCGGTAGAGCTTGCGCGCCTCGTCGCTCGGCCGGACCCGCTGCGGTGGCCGCACCGGCTGATCGGTCAGCATGGCCGAGGCCTCCGGGGACAGCCCGTCCGAGTCGAGCCAGTCGTGGAACAACTCCTCTATCCCCGGCATCGGCATGACGCGGGCCCGTGCCTCCTTCGCCTTGCGCACGTCCTCCGGGTCACCGGTGCTCGCGGCCCGCGCCTCGGCGATCTGCGCGTCCAGCTCGTCGAGCCGCGAGTACATCGGCCCGAGCTTCTGGTGGTGCAGCCTGGAGAAGTTCTCCACCTCGACCCGGAACGTCTCCACCGCGATCTCGAACTCGATCAACGCCTGCTCGGCCGCCCGAACGGCCCGCTCCAACCGCGCCTCGGGCCGCTCCTGCCCCTCACCTCCGGCGTCACCCGCGATCGCGTCACCGGCCGCCGAGCCGCCTGCCGTCCCATCGCCCGCGGTCGAGCCACCCATCGACCCTGCACCCGCGGTCGAGCCACCTACCGGCTCGTCGCCCACCGCTGGGGCGTCCGCCGTCCCGTCACCAGCCGTGGAGCCGTCCGCAGACTCGTCGCCTCCGGCCCCACCACCTCCGACCGCGTCCGACAACGGCGGCACGTCGGCGCCCGACCCGGCAGACGCCTCAACCGACGGCTCAGCACCCGGCTCGGCGCCCGACTCAGCAGATGCCTCAGCGGCTGCCTCAACAGATGCCTCAGTGGACGGCTCGACAGACGGCTCATCGGGCTTCTCGGTGTCCGACTCGGCAGACGGCACCTTCTCGGCGCGCGGCTCACCGGAGCCCGGTTCCGCGAGGGGCTCGGACGGGGGCTGATCAGCTTCCGGGGTCGTCACCCGCCCAGCCTAGGCCACGGCTCAGCCACCTATTCGAACTGCCTGGCCAGGGGCCTTCCCCGGACGCCTTCCCCGGGCTTTCGCCGCCCCGTCAGACCCCCAGCTCTCCCTCGATCCGCCCCGCCCGCACGGCAGCCACCAGCTCCGCGTGGTCGGCCTCGGTCCGGTCCGCGTAGGCGACCGAGAAGGTGGCGACGGCCTCGTCCAGCTCCTCGCTCTTGCCGCAGTACCCGGCGATGAGCCGTGGATCGGCGCTGTGCGAGTGCGCCCGGGCCAGCAGGGCCCCTGTCATCCGGGCGTAGTCGTCTATCTGGTCCGCGGCCAGCGCCGCGGGATCGACGCTGCCCTTGCGGTTGCGGAACTGCCGCACCTGGAAGGGGCGCCCCTCGACCGACGTCCAGCCGAGGAGGATGTCGCTGACGACCTGCATCCGCTTCTGGCCGAGGACGACCCGGCGGCCCTCGTGCTCGACCTCGGGCACCGCGAGGCCGGCCGTCGCCAGATGCGGCACCAGGACGGACGTACGGGCCTCCTTCACCTGGAGGACAAGGGCCTCACCGCGGTGGTCGAGGAGCAGCACCACGTACGAGCGGGTGCCCACGCTGCCCGTGCCGACCACGCGGAACGCCACGTCGTGCACCTCGTACCGCGCGAGGAGCGGGAGACGGTCCTCGGAGAGCGTGGCCAGATACTCCTCCAGCGACCGCGCGACCGCGGAGGCCTCTTCGTCCGGCACGCGCCGCAGCACCGGCGAGGCGTCGACGAAGCGGCGCCCGCCGCCCTCCACGACCTCCGTCGACTTGGCCGCGAACCGCCCACTGGTGTTGCCACGGGCCTTCTCCGAGACCCGCTCCAGCGTGCCGAGCAGATCGTGGGCGTCGGTGTGCGAGACCAACTCCTCGTCCGCGATGGCGTTCCACGCGTCCAGGACCGGGAGCTTGGCGAGCAGCCGCATGGTGCGCCGGTACGAACCGGTCGCGAAGTACGCCGCCTTGCGGCAGGTGTCCTCGTCCGCCCCCGCCTCCCGGGCGGCGAGCACGAGCGAGGTCGTGAGCCTCTTGAGGTCCCACTCCCACGGCCCGTGGACGGTTTCGTCGAAGTCGTTGAGGTCTATGACGAGACCGCCGCGCGCGTCCCCGTACAGACCGAAGTTCGCCGCGTGCGCGTCGCCGCAGATCTGGGCGCCGATGCCGGTCAGCGGCGTACGCGCCAGGTCGTAGGCCATGAGTCCGGCCGAACCGCGCAGGAAGGCGAAGGGGGTGGCCGCCATCCGGCCGACCCGTATCGGCGTGAGCCCGGGGATCCGGCCGTGATTGGACGCGTCGACCGCGGTCACCGCGTCCGGGCGGTCGCCGTTCGTGTCGATGGAGGAGTGCGCACTGCGCGGGACGCTGCCTCGCAGCGCCTTGCCCTCTTCCTTGGGCGAGCCCTGCTCCTTCGCCGACCCCTCTCCGGACAGCCGCGCGAACCCGCGCACCGCCGGAACCCTTGCCGCCCCGGCCACCACACCACCGGTCTCGCTCACCCGAACCGCCTCCCCCGCGCACGAACATCAGTCACGAGCATCAGCCACGAACATCAATTTCGAGACGACCGTACCGCCGGGCGGCGATCCGCGTGAGCCCCTGTGGACAACTCCGCACCTGTGGAAAACACACCAGCTCAGCGCCGACGACAACCAACAGGACGACGGCCGGCAGGCGGTGCTAGCGCCGGAACTGCTCCTGGCAGCGTCCGTCCTCCGCCAGATACGTCTTCGCCCACGCGCCCAGCTCCCCCAGCGCGGGCTCCAACGCCGCTCCCGCCTCCGTCAGCCGGTAGGAGACCCGCAGCGGCGGCCCGTCGTCGACCTCGCGCACCACCAGCCCGACCGTCGCCAGCTCGGTGAGCCGGTCGGAGAGCATGCGCTCGCTGATGCCGGGGATGGCACGGCGCAGGTCGGCGAAGTGCACGGGGGCGGGCAGGAGCACGGCCACGATCGGGCCCGTCCAGCGCTTTCCGAGCACCTGGAAGACCTGGGTGATGCCGTTGTCCACCCGCCTGCACGACGCAGCGTCGTGGTTTTCCTGGACCGCCATGCCCTTCAGGGTACTGGTCTCCCGTGAGGGGGTGAAAAAAAGTAAGTAGCTGTGTTATTCATAGTTACGAACAGAAACGAAGCCCCCTGGAGAACTCATGGCCACCCTGTTGCACCTGGACTCGTCCGTCTTCCCCGGTCCCGCCTCGGCGTCCCGCGCCGTCACGGACGCCTTCCGCAAGAGCTGGGAGGAGCAGCACCCGGAGGGCACGGTGATCTACCGCGACCTCTCCGTGAATCCCGTGCCGCACATCACCGCCGACGCCCACAGCGCCGGCTTCGCCGATCCGTCCGAGCACACCCCGGAGCAGGCCGCCGCCTTCGCCGCGCGCGTGAAGTTCATCGAGGAGCTGGAGCAGGCGGACGCCGTACTGATCGGCGCGCCCATGTACAACTTCTCGATCCCGTCGACCCTCAAGGCGTGGCTGGACAACGTGATCCTCGTCGGCCGTACCGCGGGCGAGACCCCGTCCGCCAAGGGCACCCCGGTCACCGTCGTGGCCAGCCGTGGCGGCTCCTACGCGCCGGGCACTCCGCGCGAGGGCTACGAGTACGTGCAGAACTATCTGGAGGCCATCCTCAAGGACATGCTCGGCCTGGACCTCGAATTCATCGTCCCGGAGCTCACGATGGCCCCGCACGTCCCGGCGATGTCCGAGCTGGTCCCGCTCTTCGAGGCCTCCCGCGCCAAGGCCCTGCGGGAGGCGGCCGACAAGGCCAGGACCCTCGCCGAACAGCTCACGGCCAAGGCGGCCTGACACTTCACCGCGTGAGCACGCACCCCGGTCGTACGGCGCCCAAGGCGCCCGAAGGCGGCGCCGCACGACCGTTTTTCACCCTCTACGGAGAGGGCACTTTCACTGATGGGCATCCCTAGGAGACCCATTTCCCCCTGGGGACCCCACCGCGGCCCCAGAAACCCCATCACGACGGAAGTCGCCCCTACGAGGCCGCTGCCGCCGCCCGGTTGATCCCGTCCGTCTCCAGCACCCGCTCGGCCGCCCCGTCCCGGGCAACCGCGATCATCGCCAGGCCCACCTGCTCGGTCGTGGTGATCCGCCGGGGCGCCAGCTTCCGCAGGACGGGCAGCAGGGGCCCGGTCAACGCGTACATCGCCCGGTACACCCGGGTCTTCGACCGGATTCCGTGCAGCGGCTGGATGAGCCCCGGCCGGAACATGTACGCCTCCACACCGTCCAGGGCGAGCAGCGCGTTCTCCGTCTCCCCCTTGACCCGCGCCCACATCACCCGCCCCTTTGCGGAGCCGTCGGTCCCCTGCCCGGACACGTAACAGAAGGTCAGCCCCGGATTCCAGCGGCCCAGCGAACGCGCCACCTCAAGCGTGAGGTCGTACGTGACCTTCCGGTACGCGTCCTCCTTCATGCCCGCCGACGAAACCCCGAGGCAGAAGAAGCAGGCGTCGTACCCGGAGAGCTCGCTCTCGAGCCCGCCGAGATCCATGAGATCGGCCCGCACGACCTCACTCAGCTTCGGATGCGAGACCCCGACAGCCGACCGCCCGACCACCAGCACACTCTCCACACCCGCGTCCCGCAGACACTCCCGCAGAACCCCTTGCCCGACCATCCCGGTCGCCCCAAAGAGGATCACCTTCACAGAGCCCACTCCCACCACTCGGCCGGACCGGCACCCTAGGCCCTGCCCGCACGAGCCGCACGTCGCAGGGCCGAGGGGCCCAGCCGATGACATGAAGCCCGGGGAAGAAGCCGAAGAAGGCCAGCGTCACCACCAGCCCTCCCGACGAACGCCGCGACCCCGGCGCACCCCGTTGACGTACAGATGCGCACACGCCTTGCCATAACGAGGCAGCGTCAGAGGAGAGCTGTTCCGCATCGGGTCGATCCTGCGCCCACACAAACCAGGCCCCCGACCGTGAGATACCTCACCGCCAGGGGCCTGCCCAGTCACGTCGTCGGCCGGAGCGGACGAGGTGTTCGTGCATGTGCCGGGGAACGAAGAACGGGCCCCCACCGGAACTTTCGTTCTGGTGGAGACCCGGTCTCCTGTGGTGCGCGAGGGGGGAGTTGAACCCCCACGCCCTTGCGGGCACTGGAACCTGAATCCAGCGCGTCTGCCTATTCCGCCACCCGCGCATTGGGTGTGTCGTCCGTCTCTCACCGAGTGGGTGAGCGCCTGCCGACATGCAGAAGATTAGCACGGTGGATGGGGTGGATTCACATCCGTTTCCGAGGGCCGGCGGTGGGGCGGCGGACCTCCGCGTCGGCCCCCCATCAGCCTCGCTTCACGCCTGCGTCACCTGCGGGACCGCCTCGGACGGCACCCCGGATCCCTCCGTCCCCACCCTCCACGTATCAACGAGAACCGGTTCACGTATCAACCTCGTACCGGTCCAGGCCATCTCCCCAGGAGGGGGCCAGGGTCCACAGTCGGGTGCGGGACACTGTGGGGACGCCACCTCTACGATCCTTCTCATACGGAGTGCCCGGGGGGAGTTCGAAGAGGGGCTTCCCAGGGAACTTCGGGAGGGGACTTCAGTGGGCGTCGACTTCTGTCGACCGGGCCGACAGGGGGAACCAGCCGATTTCCCGGCGCGTGGATACGATCAGTAAGCAGTACCAGGGCAACGACGAAGGAGGAGGTGCCCCATGGGAGTCCTGAAGAAGTTCGAGCAACGTCTCGAAGGTCTGGTCAACGGCACCTTCGCCAAGGTGTTCAAGTCCGAGGTCCAGCCCGTGGAGATCGCGGGAGCGCTCCAGCGCGAGTGCGACAACAACGCCACGATCTGGAACCGCGACCGGACCGTCGTCCCGAACGACTTCATCGTGGAGCTGAGCACGCCCGACTTCGAGCGGCTCAGCCCCTACTCCGGCCAGCTCGGTGACGAGCTCGCCGGAATGGTTCGCGACTACGCCAAGCAGCAGCGATACACCTTCATGGGCACCATCAAGGTGCATCTGGAGAAGGCGGACGACCTGGACACGGGCCTGTACCGGGTCCGCAGCCGTACGCTCGCCTCCTCCGCCAACCAGCAGGCCACTCCCGAGCGCGCACCCGCGGGCCCGCCCCCGGCGGCCCGCGGGCAGGCAGGCGGCTACGGCTACCCGCCCGCGGCGGCTCCTCCCATGCCTGCCGCGCCGCCCCCCGGCGGCCGTCCGGGCGCCGCACCCGCGGGCCAGCGGCCCGCCGCGGCCCCGCAGCCGGGTGGACGTACGCGGCACTGGATCGAGATCAACGGCACCCGCCATCAGATCTCCCGCCCGACGCTGGTGCTGGGCCGCAGCACCGAAGCCGACGTGCGGATCGACGACCCCGGCGTCTCGCGCCGGCACTGTGAGATCCGGACCGGAACGCCCTCGACTGTCCAGGATCTCGGGTCCACCAACGGCATCGTGGTGGACGGGCAGCACACCACCCGCGCTACGCTCCGCGACGGCTCGCGGATCGTCGTGGGCAGCACCACCATCATTTACCGGCAAGCCGAAGGGTGAAGCGGGGGCAATGTCAGAGCTGACCCTCACGGTCATGCGGCTGGGTTTCCTGGCCGTACTGTGGCTGTTCGTGATCGTGGCCGTGCAGGTCATCCGCAGCGACCTGTTCGGAACGCGCGTCACACAGCGCGGCTCGCGCAGGGACGCCAACCGACCGCAGCAGGCCGCGCGCCAAGCCGCGCCGCCGCAGCAGCGCCAGCAGGCGGCACCACCGAGCGGCGGCGGGCGTCAGCGCCGCGGCGCCCCCACCAAGCTGGTCGTCTCCGAGGGCATCCTCACGGGCACGACGGTCGCCCTGCAGGGGCAGACCATCACCCTGGGGCGTGCACACGACAGCACCATCGTGCTGGACGACGACTACGCGTCCAGCAGGCATGCCAGGATCTACCCGGACCGTGACGGCCAGTGGATCGTCGAAGACCTCGGGTCCACCAACGGCACGTATCTCGACCGGAACCGACTGACGACTCCCACGCCGATCCCGCTGGGCGCGCCGATCCGCATCGGCAAGACCGTCATCGAGCTGCGGAAGTAGTGCTACGTCATGAATGAGCGCGAGCGGAGCGAGCGGGCAGCGGCGGTCCACACGACGGACCCCGGCGCGCTCCCGACCGGAGGGTGGGCACCGTGCGGATGTACCCGGAGCCGACGGGCGAGGTGCGCATGAGTCTGTCACTGCGCTTCGCCGCCGGATCGCACAAAGGCATGATCCGCGAGGGCAACGAGGACTCGGGTTACGCCGGTCCGCGGCTGCTCGCGATCGCGGACGGAATGGGCGGCCAGGCCGCCGGCGAGGTGGCCTCCTCCGAGGTCATCTCCACCATCGTCGCGCTCGACGACGACGTGCCGGGCTCCGACATCCTCACCTCGCTCGGGACGGCCGTTCAGCGCGCCAACGACCAGCTCAGGATGATGGTCGAGGAGGACCCCCAGCTCGAAGGCATGGGGACCACCCTCACCGCGCTCCTGTGGACCGGGCAGCGGCTCGGCCTCGTACACGTCGGTGACTCCCGCGCGTATCTGCTGCGGGACGGCGTGCTGACGCAGATCACGCAGGACCACACGTGGGTGCAGCGCCTCGTCGACGAGGGCCGCATCACGGAGGAAGAGGCCACCACCCACCCGCAGCGCTCCCTGCTGATGCGCGCGCTGGGCAGTGGCGACCACGTCGAGCCGGACCTCTCCATCCGTGAGGTCCGCGCCGGCGACCGGTACCTGATCTGCTCCGACGGGCTGTCCGGGGTCGTCTCCCATCAGACGATGGAGGACACCCTCGCCAGCTACCAGGGCCCGCAGGAGACCGTGCAGCAGCTGATCGAGCTGGCGCTGCGCGGCGGCGGCCCCGACAACATCACGGTCATCGTGGCCGACGTCCTCGACATCGACGGCGGAGACACCCTCGCGGGGCAGCTCTCCGACACCCCCGTCGTCGTGGGCGCGGTCGCCGAGAACCAGCACCAGCTGCACGACAACGGCGCCATGCAGACGCCCGCCGGCCGCGCCTCCAGCCTCGGCCGGCAGGTGCCCGGGCAGGGCGGCGGCGGAGAGTTCGGCCCGCCCGGCAGCGGCGACACCACCGGCTACGTACCCGCCGGCGGTTTCGGCGGCTACTCGGACGACGACTTCGTCAAGCCGCGCTCCGGGCGGAAGTGGCTGAAGAGATCTCTCTACATCGCGCTCGCGCTCGGCGTCATCGGCGGCGGACTGTACGGCGGCTACCGCTGGACGCAGACGCAGTACTACGTCGGCTCCAACGACGAGCACGTCGCGCTGTACCAGGGGATCAGCCAGGACCTGGCCTGGGTCTCGCTCTCGAAGGTGGAGAAGGATCACCCCGAGATCGAACTCAAGTACCTGCCGCCGTACCAGCAGAAGCAGGTCAAGGCCACGATCGCCGAGGGCGGTCTGACCGACGCCCGCTCGAAGATCGAGGAGCTGGCCACCCAGGCGTCCGCGTGCAAGAAGGACGCCGAGCGCCGCGAGGCGGACAGCAAGGAGAACGCGAAGACCGGTGAGGGCGAGGCCGGCGGTGTCACGGGAACCACAAGGACCTCAGCCGCGTCCAAGGCGACACCTACGCCGACCCCGTCGGGGTCCGGTACAACATCGCCCGACCCGTCCAAGTCCACGACCGCACCCACTCCCACACCCGGCCCCAGCCTCTCCGACGAAGAGCAGAAGCTGGTCTCGCTGTGCGGTAAGCAGTAAGCAGCCGTGAGGGGCCCTGTCACACGATGAGCAGTTCTTCCAACCCGTCGACGCACCACACGTCCACGATCGGCTCGATCGGAGCACCGAGCCGACGTAACACCGAGCTCGCGCTGCTGGTGTTCGCCGTGGTCATCGCGGTGTTCGCCTACGCCAACGTCGGTCTGGCCATGAACGACTCGGTGCCGCCCGGGCTGCTGAGTTACGGCCTCGGCCTCGGCCTGCTCGCGGGCGTCGGCCATCTCGTCGTCCGGAAGTTCGCGCCCTACGCGGACCCGCTGCTGCTGCCGCTGGCCACGCTGCTCAACGGCATCGGCCTGGCGGTCGTGTGGCGCCTGGACCAGTCGCAGCGGCTGCAGCAGAGCCCCAACTTCTTCGAGGCGGCCCCCCGCCAGCTGCTGAACTCCGCGCTGGGCGTCGCCCTGTTCGTGGTCGTGCTGATCTTCCTCAAGGACCACCGCGTCCTGCAGCGGTACACCTACATCTCCATGGTCGCCGCGGTGATCCTGCTGCTCCTCCCGCTGGTCCCGGGCCTCGGCGTGAACGTCTTCGGCGCGAGGATCTGGATCAAGATTCCCGGCCTCGGCACCATCCAGCCCGGTGAGTTCGCGAAAATCGCCCTGGCGGTCTTCTTCGCCGGCTATCTGATGGTGAAACGCGACGCCCTGGCCCTGGCCAGCCGCCGCTTCATGGGGCTCTACCTGCCGCGCGGGCGGGACCTCGGCCCGATCGTCGTCATCTGGGCGCTCTCCATCCTGATCCTGATCTTCGAGACCGACCTGGGTACCTCGCTGCTGTTCTTCGGCATGTTCGTGATCATGCTGTACGTCGCCACCGAGCGGACCAGCTGGATCGTGTTCGGTCTGCTGATGTCCGCGGCCGGCGCCGTCGGTGTCGCCTCCTTCGAGTCGCACGTCCAGCAGCGCGTCCAGGCCTGGCTCGACCCGATGCGCGAGTACACGCTGAGCCAGGAAGGCGTCCTGGGCCACACCGAGCAGTCGATGCAGGCCCTGTGGGCCTTCGGCTCCGGTGGCACCCTCGGCACCGGGCTCGGCCAGGGCAACTCCGACCTCATCGGCTTCGCCGCCAACTCCGACTTCATCCTCGCCACCTTCGGCGAGGAGCTGGGCCTGGCCGGCGTGATGGCGATCCTGCTGATGTACGGCCTGATCGTGGAGCGCGGTGTCCGTACGGCGCTCGCGGCCCGTGACCCGTTCGGCAAGCTCCTCGCCGTCGGCCTGTCCGGCGCCTTCGCCCTGCAGGTCTTCGTCGTCGCCGGCGGCGTCATGGGCCTGATCCCGCTGACCGGTATGACGATGCCCTTCCTGGCGTACGGCGGTTCCTCCGTCATCGCCAACTGGGCCCTCATCGGCATTCTGATCAGGATCAGCGACACCGCCCGCCGCCCCGCGCCGGCCCCCGCGCCCAACCCCGACGCCGAGATGACCCAGGTGGTCCGACCGTGAACAAGCCCCTGCGCCGGATCGCGATCTTCTGTGGACTCCTCGTCCTCGCGCTGCTCATCCGCGACAACTGGATCCAGTACGTCCAGGCCGACTCGCTGAAGAAGGACACGAAGAACCGCCGCGTGGCCATAGCGCGTTATGCCACGCCGCGCGGCGACATCATCGTCGACGGCGAGCCGATCACCGGGTCCACGAAGACCAGCGGCGACGACTTCAACGACTTCGAGTACAAGCGCACGTACAAGGACGGCGCGATGTGGGCCCCCGTGACGGGCTACGCCTCGCAGGCCTTCGGCGCCACGCAGCTGGAGAGCATCGAGGACGGCATCCTCACCGGCAACGACGACCGGCTCTTCTTCCGCCGCACCCTCGACATGATCACCGGCAAGAAGCAGGAGGGCGGCAATGTCGTCACCACGCTCAACGCCGCCGCGCAGAAGGCCGCGTACAGCGGTCTGCTGAAGCAGGGCAAGGGTGCCGTCGCCGCGATCGACCCCGAGACCGGCGCGATCCTGGCGCTGGCCTCCACTCCCTCGTACGACCCCTCGTCGTTCGCGGGGAACTCCACCAAGGTCGACGGCAACGCCTGGACCAAGCTTCAGAAGAAGAACAATCCCGACGACCCGATGCAGAACCGGGCGCTGCGCGAGATCTACCCGCCCGGCTCCACCTTCAAGGTGGTCACCGCGGCCGCGGCGCTGGAGAAGGGGATTTACAACAGCGCCGATGAGAAGACCGACTCGCCGCTGCCGTACACCCTGCCGGACAGCACCACCGAGCTGAAGAACGAGGGGAACATCCCCTGCAAGGACGCGACGCTGCGCGAGGCGCTGCGAGTCTCCTGCAACACCGTCTTCGGCAAGCTGGGCGTCGACGTCGGCAAGGAGGACATGTTGGAGACGGCCAAGAAGTTCGGCTTCAACGAGGAGCAGTTCGTGCCGATCCGCTCCAGCGCCTCCAACTTCCCCGAGAAGATGGACAGGCCGCAGACCGCGCTCAGCTCGATCGGCCAGTTCGAGACGGCCACGACGCCGCTGCAGATGGCCATGGTGGCCTCGGCCATCGCCAACGACGGCACGCTCATGAAGCCGTACATGGTCGACAAGCTCCAGGCGCCGGGCCTCGACGTCATCGAGCAGACCGAGCCCTCCAAGATGAGCGAGCCGCTGTCCGAGAAGAACGCCCAGATCCTTCAGTCGATGATGGAGACGGTCGTCAAGGAGGGCACCGGCACCAAGGGCCAGATCAACGAGAACGGCGTCACCGTCGGCGGCAAGACCGGTACCGCCCAGCGTGGTGTCGACAACAGCGAGAACCCGTACGCCTGGTTCATCTCGTACGCGAAGCTCGACGACGGCAGCTCCCCGGTCGCCGTCGCCGTGGTCGTCGAGGACGAGAGCGCCAACCGTGACGACATCTCCGGCGGCGGCCTCGCGGCACCGATTGCGAAGGACGTGATGAAGGCAGTCATCGACAGCAAGAAGTGACCCCGCTCACGTCCCCTTCACATCGGTGCACGTTGCGATACCGGTCCTGTATCGGGTGACGGTTGTGGCCAGGTCAGTCAAGGCGAGCCGGGTACGGTATGCCCGGACAGCACACCGCCGGACCACACGTGGTGTGGTCAGGACCGTCGGAGAGGGCTGGTAGGTAGCTATGGAAGAGCCGCGTCGCCTCGGCGGCCGGTACGAGCTGGGCCACGTGCTCGGCCGTGGTGGCATGGCGGAGGTACATCTCGCCCATGACACCCGGCTCGGCCGCACGGTGGCGGTGAAGACGCTGCGAGCGGACCTCGCGCGCGATCCGTCGTTCCAGGCCCGGTTCCGCCGGGAGGCCCAGTCGGCCGCCTCGCTCAACCATCCCGCGATCGTCGCCGTGTACGACACGGGTGAGGACTACATCGAGGGCATCTCCATCCCGTACATCGTGATGGAGTACGTCGACGGGTCCACGCTGAGAGAGCTGCTGCACTCCGGGCGCAAGCTGCTGCCCGAGCGCGCAATGGAGATGACCATCGGCATCCTCCAGGCGCTCGAGTACTCGCACCGCAACGGAATCGTCCACCGCGACATCAAGCCGGCGAACGTCATGCTGACGCGCAACGGCCAGGTCAAGGTCATGGACTTCGGTATCGCCCGCGCCATGGGCGACTCCGGCATGACGATGACGCAGACCGCGGCGGTCATAGGAACCGCGCAGTATCTGTCGCCGGAGCAGGCGAAGGGCGAGCAGGTCGACGCCCGCTCCGACCTGTACTCCGCGGGCTGTCTGCTGTACGAGCTCCTGACGGTCCGCCCCCCGTTCATCGGGGACTCCCCGGTCGCGGTCGCGTACCAGCACGTGCGCGAGGAGCCGCAGGCGCCCAGCGTCTTCGACCCCGAGATCACGCCCGAGATGGACGCCATCGTCCTGAAGGCGCTCACCAAGGACCCGGACTACCGCTACCAGTCCGCCGACGAGATGCGCGTGGACATCGAGGCCTGCCTCGACGGCCAGCCCGTCGCGGCGACGGCGGCCATGGGTTCCGTGGGTTACGGCGGCTACCCGGACGACCGGCCCACCACCGCTCTGCGCTCCACCGACGCGCAGGCCACGTCGATGCTGCCCCCGATGAACCCGGACGACGGCGGCTTCGGCTACGACGACCGTGCCGGGCGCCGACGCCAGCAGAAGAAGAACAACACCTCGACGATCCTGCTGGTCGTCGCGGGTCTGCTCGTACTGGTCGGCGCGATCCTCATCGGCAAGTGGGCGTTCACCGGGCAGGGCGGGTCGGGCGACGACGCGTTCCCGGCGCCGAACTTCGTGAACCGGACCCAGTCCGAGGCCGAGAAGATGGCGACCAACCGCGAGCTGGAACTGAAGATCGACCCCAAGGCCTGCGAGAACACCCCGAAGGGCAGCGTCTGCGCCCAGAACCCGAAGGCGGATACCCAGGTCAAGAAGGGCGACACGATCACGTTGACCGTGTCGACGGGGGCGCCGAAGGTCGCGGTCCCGAACGTCATCGACGACCCGGTCGACGAGGCCACGGACAAGCTCGAGGACGACAAGTACGGCTTCACGGTCAAGACGGAGTCCAAGGAGTCCAGCGAAGAGCCCGGCACGGTCCTCGAACAGGACCCGACGGCGGGTGACGAGGTGGAGAAGGGCTCCACGATCACCCTCACCGTCGCCAAGGAGAAGGAACAGTCCACTGTTCCGGACGTCAGCGGCCTGAGCTGTGACGACGCCAAGGCGCGGATGGAGCAGAACGACCTCAAGGGCAACTGCACCGATGTGGAGACCGACGACGACAACCTCGTCGGCAAGGTCGTGGCCACATCACCCACGGCCAACTCCTCGGCCGACCCGGGCTCCACGGTGAACATCCAGATCGGCAAGGCGGCGGAGGACGAGGAGTTCGCCATGCCGAAGGTGACCCAGATGACCCTCGCCCAGGCCAAGCAGGTTCTCGCGCAGAACCAGCTCCAGCTCGGCAACGTCCAGGGGTCGCAGGACGACAACGCCATCGTCCTCGCCAGCAACCCGCAGGAGGGCCAGCAGGTGAAGGCCGGCGACAGGGTCAACCTCGGAACGATCGACGCCGGACAGCAGAACAACGGCGGCAACGGCAACGGCGGCCTCATCGGAGGCGGCGGCTGAGCAGCCCTCCGAAGAGGACTGACCCGGGCGACCGGACGCTGACCGCTGGTCGACGTCAATGGGGGCCTGTACTGCTCGGTCGAGCAGTACAGGCCCCCATTTGCATGGCCTCTGCGAGGTCCGGTGTGCGGGATCGCGCCCGTAAGCGGCGCGGGGCTGTAGCGATGTGCGGTTCCCGCTCAGCGCAGTTCCGGCGGCGGGGTCCGCTCGTCGTTCACCTTCTCCACGCGGTCCAGCTCGCCCCACACGACGTACCGGTAGCGGGACGTGTAGACGGGCGTGCAGGTCGTGAGCGTGATGTAGCGGCCGGCCTTCTTCGTGCCCGATTCCTTGGGGACGGGCGCGAGGACCTTGACGTTGAACTTCGACGTCTCGGGAAGGGTCGCGTAGACCTTGTAGACGTACCAGTCGTCCTTGGTCTCGAAGACGATCGCGTCGCCCTTCTTGAGCTTGTCGATGTTGTGGAACTTGGCGCCGTGGCCGTCGCGGTGGGCGGCCAGCGAGAAGTTGCCCTTCTTGTCCTGCGGGAGGGCGGACTTGACGGGGTCGGTGTAGTAGCCGGCGATGCCGTTGTTGAGGGACTTCGTGGAGGTGCCCTTCTTGACCAGCACCTCGCCGTTCTTCATCGCCGGGACGTGCAGGAAGCCGATGCCGTCCTTGGTGTCCAGACCGACCGGGCCGCGGTCCTCCGCCCAGTGGTCGCGCACCTTGTCGCCCTGCTTGTCGGCCTCGCGGTCCGCGACGACGTTCGTCCACCACAACGAGTAGGCGACGAACAGGCCGAGGATCAGGCCCGCCGTGATGAGGAGTTCACCGAAGACGCTGACGGCCGCCGCGATCCGGCCGCCGCCACGGCGCCGCGGCGCGGGCGAGGACGCCCGGGCGTCCGTGTGCTCTTCGTGGTCGGTCGTCGCTGCCACTGCGTTGCCCCGTCTGGTCTCTCAGGAATCTTGGAATGTCGTGAAGCTCGGGATGAAGCTTGGGACGTTGTGAAGCTCGGGATGTCGTGAAGCGTGGTGTCGCCGACCGCCCAGTTGCGTCAGTCGACGAGAGCGTCCGGTTTGCCCTTGTCGCGTGATCGTTCCTCGACCATCGTGCCCCAGACGATCATCCGGTACTTGCTGGTGAATTCCGGGGTGCAGGTGGTGAGAGTGATGTAGCGGCCCGCCTTGGTGAAGCCCGCGCCCTTGGGGATCGCGTCCAGGACGGCCGTGTTGCTCGGCGACGTCACCGGCAGGATCGACGCCATCTTGTACACGAAGTACTTGTCCTGCGTCTCCACGACGATCGGGTCGCCCGGCTTCAGGCGGTTGATGTAGCGGAACGGTTCGCCATGGGTGTTGCGATGCCCGGCCAGACCGAAGTTGCCCGTCTTGGCGTCCGGCATCGCCGTCTTCACGCCCTCCTCGGCGTAGTGGCCGACCATGCCGCGGTCCAGCACCCGCTTCTTGTCGGTGCCCTCGGCTATCGGCACGACCACGTCGAGCTTCGGGATGTGCAGGAGGGCGAACCCCTGGCCCGGCTCGAACACCCCCGGGTTCCCCTTGCCCTTGGCCCAGTCGTCCTGGAGGCTGCTCGCCTCGTTGCCCGCCTGCGCGTGCGCCCGGACGTTCGTCCACCACAGCTGGTACGTCACGAACAGCAGCATCAGCACGCCGGTGGTGATGAACACCTCGCCGATCGCCCGGCTGGCCATCACCGCCGCGCCAGGCTTCCGCGCCCGCGCCGCACGCCGCGCCTCCATGCGGGAGAGGGGCGCGCCGGACGCCGCCCGGCTCTCCTGGGCCTCCTCCTGCCCCTCCTGTGCCCCACCGGCCCCACCATGCCGCCCGTGGCGCCTGGAAGCCTTGCGACGGGCCGCACGGCCGCCACCGGGGACTCCAGCGCCGCCTGCGGCCCCCGTGGGCGGTACGACGCGCCCAGCGGGCCCGGCGGCAGTCGTCGGGTTCCCCGGTATGGACTCGACGACATCAGCTATGCGCAGCCCGACCGTCTCGTCGTCGGCGAGAGGCGGCTGATCGTACGAAGCGGAGTACGCCGGAGCCTGGGAACTCGCCGGGCTCATCGGACCGGAAGCGCTCAGCGGGCCGGCAGAGCCCAGGGGGCCCGTCGAGCTCAGGGGGTTCGTCGGACTCAGCGGGTCCGGCTGGGCGTACGTCCCGTCGTACGACGTCTGCGGCGCCCCTCCATAGGACGGTCGCTGCTCCTCCCCGTACGGGCGCTGCGGCTCGTACGGCCTCTGGGGCTCGTACGGCTGCTGCTGCGGCGGCTGCGGCTGCGGCTGCGGCTGCGGCTGCGGCACCGCATACGACGACGGCTGCCCAGGCTCGGCGTACCCGTGCGCGGGGTCCTCGTACGCGCGGCGTACCGGCTCCGCGGGCGAAGAGGCGGTCTGCCCGACGCTCCAGTCCCGCGGATACCCCTGAGGGTCGTACCACTCCTGCTGCTCGGGCGCCGCGGGCGGCCGCTGTCCCGGCAGAGGGTCGCTGAGCGGGTCGGCGAGCCCGTCGACGGCGGCCCGCATCGCACCGTTCGGCCGGGCATCGACATTCGGTGCCCCGAAATCGCGGGCCGGCTCGAAGGCCGCCGCCCCCTCGAAGGCGCCCGGCGCCTCGAACGCCTCAGCGCCCCCGTACAAGGCGTCCTCGCCGTACGGGGCGGCACTGTCGCGCTCGGGGCGCAGGGCGGTCACGCCGTGGCCCTGCCCACCACCGGGGCGAGCCCGACCGATCTGGCGACGGCTCCCTGGTCTCCGCACTCCACCAGCCAGTTGGCCAGCATGCGGTGACCGTGCTCGGTCAGCACCGACTCGGGGTGGAACTGCACACCCTCGACCAGGAGTTCACGGTGCCTGAGCCCCATGATGATCCCGTCGTGCGTACGGGCCGTGACCTCCAGCTCGACGGGGACGGTCTTCGGCTCGGCGGCCAGCGAGTGGTAGCGGGTGGCGGTGAAGGGCGACGGAAGCCCCGCGAACACCCCCGTGCCCTCGTGCTCGACGAGCGAGGTCTTGCCGTGCAGCAGCTCGGGCGCGCGGTCGACGACCCCGCCGTACGCCACCTGCATCGACTGCATTCCGAGGCAGACCCCGAAGACGGGGATGCCGGTCTCGGCGCAGTGCCGGACCATGTCGACGCAGACACCGGCCTCTTCGGGCGTGCCGGGGCCGGGCGACAGCAGTACGCCGTCGAAGCCGTCCTGTGCGTGCAGCGCCGACACCTCGTCGTTGCGCAGGACCTCGCACTGGGCGCCCAGCTGGTACAGGTACTGGACCAGGTTGAAGACGAAGCTGTCGTAGTTGTCGACGACGAGAATCCGCGCGCTCACTGGTTGTCCACCGTCACATCGTTGAAGGGCAGCAGCGGTTCGGCCCACGGGAAGACGTACTGGAAGAGCACGTAGACCGCCGCGAGGACCAGCACGAGGGAGATCAGTGCCTTGATCCACGTGTTCCCCGGCAGATGCCGCCAGATAAAGCCGTACATGCCGTCCCTTCCGTCGCGCCACGGCACCAGACTCACGCCGTACCGGACCAGACTAACGGCGTAGGGCCTCCGGTTTCCCAGCCTCTACAGGCTGGGTCGAGTCAAGATGTGCCCAGACGATCAGCCGGTGACTGTGGCCCCATTCCGGCTCGCAGGTCGTCAGCGTCAGATAGCGACCCGCACGCGTGTACCCCGACTTCTTCGGTACGGGGTCAATGACCGCTATGTCACTGGGCAATGTTTTGTAGGGCTTTGTGTCGATGCGGTACGTGAACCAGGTCGTCCCGTCGGTCAGCACCACCGAGTCACCCGGCCGCAGCCTGGGGAAATCCTTGAACGGGTCCCCGTACGTGCGCCGGTGGCCGGCGACGGCGAAGTTCCCCGGCTGTCCGAGCTGTGCGGTGCTCACGTAGTGGCCGAGACCCTTCTTGAGGGTGCTCGTCCTTGTGCCTTCGAGCACGGGCTTGTTCCACGTGAAACCAAGCCGCGGGATGTACATCACAGCGAAGGGCTTGCCGTTCTTGTACGGGGCGGGTTCGTCGGGGCTCGTCCCGGAGCCCGTGCCGGGAGCGCCCGTCCCCGTGGACCTCGGCTCCTTGGGCCCGGCCGCCACGGAGCCCTTCGACCACTGCTCCTGGAGCTGCGCGATCTGCTCGTCCATCGCGGTGTCGGCCTTCACACCCGTCCAGAACAGCACGTACACCACGAAGAGCACGATCACGGTGCCGACGGTGATGCACAGCTCGCTGAACGTCCTGACGACCACTCGCACCGACACAAGTCCCCCAGCGGCAGCGGCTCCACTACTCCATGGGCTCTTACCCCACGGGCTGCTCTACTCCACAGGCTTCGCGTAGTGGAGATCCACTGTGCCCGAGTAGCCGGGCAGAGTCACGGTCCCGTCCTCGTCGACTTTCCAGCCGAGTCCGTAGACGTTGACGTACACCATGTAGTTCTGGATCGCCTTGGACGCCGAGAGGGCCTTCTGGAGCTTCTCCGGGTCACCGACCGCCTGGATCTTGTACGGGGGCGAGTAGACGCGGCCCTGGAGGATCAGGGTGTTGCCCACACAGCGGACGGCGGAGGTGGAGATCAGCCGCTGGTCCATGACCTTGATGCCCTTGGCGCCGCCCTGCCACAGGGCGTTCACCACGGCCTGGAGGTCCTGCTGGTGGATGACCAGGTAGTCGGGCTGCGGCTCGGGGTAGCCGGGGAGCTTGGCGGTGGCGTTCGGGGGCGCGTCGTTGAGGGTGACCGTGAGGGCCTCGCCCTTGAGCTTCTGGGTGCCCGCGTTCTTCTCCAGGGCGGCGAGCTTGGCCTCCTCCGCCTTCGTACTGCCGTTGTCGCGCTCGGCGAGCGACTCGACGTCCTCACGCAGCGATCCGTTGCTCTCGTCGAGCTGCCCGTTCTTGTGGCTGCGCTCATGAATCAGGTCGGAGAGCTTCAGCAGCGAGGCGTCCGTACGGATATTGGTGCCCTTGGCCGTGTTGAAGCTGGTGAAGAAGATCAGCCCGGCCAGGGCGAACACGGCCACGGTCAGCACCCGTACCGGCCGGAAACGCCGGATTGTGCCAGGGCTGGAACCCGGCTGGGGGGAGTCGGCAGAATTGCTCAACGTACCCTTATCTCCTTCGGCGCCGCGGAAGCACTACGCTAACGGACGCCCGGGGGAGCGCTAAGAGTCCCCTTGTACGCTGCCCCGGAGCCAGCCCACGTTCCCTGCGCGGCCACGCAGCGCATCGACAGGAGAGACCCTCGTGCCGAAGTCACGTATCCGCAAGAAGGCCGACTACACGCCGCCCCCGGCGAAGCAGGCGACCAACATCAAGCTGAACAGTCGTGCCTGGGTCGCCCCGGTCATGCTGGCCATGTTCCTCATCGGCCTCGCCTGGATCGTCGTGTTCTACGTGACGGACGGTTCGCTGCCGATCGACGCGTTGGGCAACTGGAACATCGTGGTGGGCTTCGGCTTCATCGCGGCGGGATTCGGCGTTTCCACGCAGTGGAAGTAACGCGGCCATAAGGTGTCGGGAGCCTGTACCGGGGCTCCTCCACGCCTGTGTCCGCAAGCCGTGGCCCAAGTTGTCCACTGAGTTATCCACAAGGGTTTCCACAGTGTGGATAGGTCTGAAGATCTGTGGATAACCCATCCGGTGTTGACGCCGGTGTGACTGACCTACCGGTATCCGCAAGTGCGTTCGCCCCCTGTCCCGCCTGGGGAAACCCAGGTCAGGGACAGGGGGCACACTTGTTCCTGCACAGCATGCACAAGATCCGCCACGGTCTGTGGACAACGTGGGCTCGCGCGGGGTTCTCAGGCGGGTCGGACTTGACTTTCGGAGGGGCCGAGAGGGCTCGGCTCAGGTGAGCTGGCCGGTCCTCACCAGTGTCATGACCACAACCGCGAGCAGCACCAGCGCGCACACGCCGTACTGGATCAGGGACCGGCGCTCGCGAGGCGCGTGCACCATGGCGTAACCGATCACCACACCGCCGACGAGGCCACCGATGTGGGCCTCCCAGGCGATGTTGCTCCACCCGAAGGTGAAGATCAGGTTGATCACCAGCAGGGCGATCACCGGGCGCATGTCGTAGTTGAGCCGCCGCATGAGGACGGCGGTCGCACCGAACAGGCCGAAGATCGCGCCGGAGGCGCCGAGCGACGGCTGGTTCGGCTCGGCGATCAGATACGTGAGCGCGCTGCCGGCGAGGCCGGACACCGCGTACAGGGCGATATAGCGGGCGCGGCCGAGAGCCTGCTCCAGAGGGCCGCCGATCCACCACAGGCTGAGCATGTTGAAGGCGATGTGGATATAGCTGCCGTGCAGGAACATCGCCGTGACCATCCGGTACCACTGCCCCTCCGCGACGCCCTCGACGCTTCCGAGGATCGGCACGAAGGCCCGGCCGATGAGGTCGAAGCTGTCGGTGAAGCGGTCACCCACGGAGAGTTGGACCAGGAAGACGGCGAGATTGAGCCCGACGAGGATCTTGGTGATCAGCCGGGGGTCCGCGGCGACCGTGCCGCCCGCGAGAGTGCGGGGCTGGGCGGCGTTGGGGGCGTGGCCCGTGCCGGAGCCGTTCCGCACGCATTCCGGGCACTGGAAGCCGACCGAGGCGCTGATCATGCACTCGGGGCAGATGGGGCGCTCGCAGCGCGTACAGCGGACGCCGGTCTCCCGGTCCGGATGCCGGTAACAGGTGGGCAGGCTCGCGGCACCCTGTGGTTCCTGCGGGCTGCCTGGCGCCTGGTCCATCGGGATCCCCTCATCCTCTGTACGCATTTGGTACGCAACGCACCGCCCCGCTCATCCTTACGGATGGGCGGGGCGTTTGGTTCCCTGCGGGAGACCCTCTCTCGGTTTCGTCCGAGGGGCCTCGATCCCTGCGGGTGCCTCGGTTCAGCGGGTCTCGATGACGACCGACTCGATGACCACGTCGCTGACCGGGCGGTCGGTGCGCGGGTTGGTCTGCGCGGAGGCGATGGCGTCCACGACCTTCTGGCTCGCCCCGTCGCTCACCTCACCGAAGATGGTGTGCTTGCGGGTCAGCCAGGCCGTCGGGGAGACGGTGATGAAGAACTGGGAGCCGTTGGTGCCCGGGCCGGCGTTCGCCATGGCCAGCAGGTACGGCTTGTCGAAGCCGAGGTCGGGGTGGAACTCGTCCTCGAACTCGTAGCCGGGGCCGCCGGTGCCGTTGCCCAGCGGGTCACCGCCCTGGATCATGAATCCGCTGATCACCCGGTGGAAGACCGTGCCGTCGTAGAGCTTGTCCTTGGACTTGGCACCCGTGGCCGGGTTGGTCCACTCACGCTCGCCCTTGGCGAGCTCCACGAAGTTCCGGACCGTCTTGGGCGCGTGGTTCGGCAGGAGCCGCACTTCGATGTCGCCGTGATTGGTCTTCAGGGTGGCGTAAAGCTGCTCAGCCACGATCTGCCTTCCGTTGTCCTTTGTGACTCCCCGATCCTCGCACGGACCGCGCCCCTCGTCCTCCGTCACCGCCGCTCCGGACCGCTTCAACCGCTTCGCACCAAAGCGGGGCACAGTCCGGGGATCCGTGACATTGTCGTGGCAAGCTCCCGTTGCACCGTATTGATCAGTTATTGCCCCGAGTACGCCCGGAGTCGGCTCTCATGACCCGGATGCCCGCCCTCGCATGCCCCGGAGCTCTCCGGCAGGCATGATCCGGATAAGGGTGGAAAGGTGAACTGTGACTTGCTGGGGGATGGCCCCAAGCCCCCATGTACGCCACCGAGGAGGAGGATCCCGTGACCCGCAAGGACAGCGTGCGCGCAGCGGCCGAGTCGGCAAAGGACAGCGTGCGGCACGCCGCGGAAGTGGTGGCGCCCTACGCCGACACGACCAGGGACCGCGCCACGCAGTACGCGCACGAAGCACGCGTCAAGCTCGCGCCGAAGGTGTCGGCCGCAGCTCTCCAGGCCGCTGAACAGGCACGTACGCAGTACGACGCCCATCTCGCCCCGCGTCTTGAGCAGGCACGTACGCATGTGCCGCCGAAGGTCGACCAGGCCGCCCACGAAGCAGCTGTCCGCACCCGCAAGGCCGCGCGACAGGCGGCGGACTACTCCCGGCCGAGGATCGAGCAGGCCAGGGTCGCGGCCGGCCCCGTTCGCGAGGAGGCCACGTCCCGCAGTGTGGCGGCGCTGGCGGCGCTGCGCGGTCAGGTCTCGGCCAAGCAGGTCGAGAAGCTGGTCCGTAAGCAGGAGCGGCGGGCCAGGGTCGGCCGCCTCGCCAAGGGCCTCGCCGTGCTGGGCATCCTGGCCGGTGGCGCCTTCGCCGCCTGGAAGTGGTGGGACAAGCAGGCCAACCCCGACTGGCTGGTCGAACCGCCCGCCGCCACGGAGGTCCCGGAGGGCGGCCACCTGACCTCGGTCGACGGCAGCGCTCAGGACGAGCTCGACCCCGAGGTCCAGGCCAAGCAGGCCGAGGCCGAAGCGGAGGCTGCGGAACAGAAGGACCGCGGCTGACACGGCGGCAGGACATCACCTCGCCGCAGGACATCGCATCGCGGGGGCAGGAGGCGCTGCACCTCCTGCCCCTGCGATGTTTCACGTGGAACCAGCCGCGCTCCCGTTTCACGTGAAACCGGCCTTGCGTGAAACCGGCCTTGCGTGGAGCGGGGCCTTTTGCGGAGCCGGGCTCTATGTGGAGCCGGTCGCGGTGCGGCGCGGGCGCCTGCGTTCCGGCAGGGGCTTGCGCTTGCGTGCGCGGCGGGGGGCTTCCGCCGAACCGCCGACCACCGGTGCGGTCGGAGCCGAAGAGGCGGGGGCCGTGGCCGTGAGGGCCGTGAGAGCCCTGATGCGGTCGGGGAAGTCGGGGTCGGGGAGGGGAAGGTCCAGGTCGTCGTCCACGAAGGCGACGGCCACGGGCACGTAGTGCAGGACGGCGTTGACCGGTTCGGGCACGGGCGAGTCGTCCGGCTTGAGCGCGCGGAGGATGCGCAGCGTGGTGGTGATCTCGACCTCGGGTCCGGCCTCCGCGTCGGCCACGACATCGGTCTGGGTGTGCTGGGTGTGCCACCAGTCGGCTGCTCCGTGCTCGCCCAGGGCCCGGTGGTGCAGATAGAGGCAGTAGCTGGCGGCGGGATCGCCGGCCCCGGCGGCGTACTGCCACCAGAAACGGGCGGACTCCTCGCGCTCGGAGAGCTGCAGCATGCATCCCAGCACGCGGGCCCCGGACGGTTCGGGCAGTGCCCGGGCGAGAAAGATCCGGAGATCGGCGAGGGCTCCGGTATGGGTGATCACGGTCTCGCAGAGGGTCTGGAGATCATCGGCGGCGGAGCTCTCGTCCACCGATCCCTCGCGGGCCTGTCCACTGCATGGGGAGTTTTCGTCGGTCGGGGTCTCCTCGGCTGACTCCCTCTCGCCCGGGTTCCTGTCGAGGGCGCCCTCGACGACCGCGTCTGCGTCCGCCTGGTCTGCGTCGGCCGGGTCCGCGTCTGCCGACCCGCAGGCGTTGCGGGTATGGGGCATGGGGCAGCGGGGTTCCTCGGGTGTGTCCCGCCGAACCGCCGCCCGGGCGGCCAGACGGGCGAGGGCCGCGTCGATGTCGGCCCCGGTGTAGGGCTCGCGGCGCAGCCTGGCGCGGGCGAGCAGCTCGTCAATGTGCGATGTCATCGGCATGCCCTTCCTCGCTCTCGCCCTCGCTCCGCGCGAAGCCATCGCATTCGCCCTCGCCCTCTCCCCGTGCGGCACCCTCGTGCCGTGTGACCTCAAGTCGCCGCTTGACCCCGTACGCGTGCTCCAGCCGTCGCCTGGCGTGGCGGACGGTGGAACGTACGCCGGCCGGGGTGATCCCGAGCGCGGCTGCCACCTCCTCCACGGTGAAGCCCTGGCCGAACTGCAGGAGCATGACGTCCATCTGACGCGGCGGCAGCTGTCCGATCGCCTCATAGAGGCTGAGGCTCTCCTCGAACTGGCCTATGGGGTCCACCGCCTGACTGAGCGCCACCGTCTCGAAGGCGGCCTCGCCTATGAGAGCGGGACGGCGGTCCCGGGCCCTGGAGAAGTCGATGGTGGTGTGCCTGAGCACGCGCCAGGCGTACGCGGTCGGGTCTCCTTGGTCAGGACAGCGGACCAGGCCCTCAGTAACTTCTCGAAGGCCGCGTCGACGGCCTCCTCGGCATCGGCCCTGCTGCCCAGCCGGATCTCCGCCCAGTGGACGTAGATCGGCCGGTACATCCGGTGGAATGCCTCGAAATCCAGCGGCAGTTTCCTCATCGGTCTGGCGCCGGTCGCGGTTCGGGGAAGTTCCTGGCTCACGTCTGTCCCCCCGTACCGCGCTCGCGCCGCATCTCGCTGATGCCGGCCCGAACTCCGGCCGCGGCCACACGGCGCAGCAGACCGAGCACGTCACGGCCGAACACCCGCAGGGCGAGCACCGCCAGGATCACATCGTCGGCAACGTCCAGATTCACGTGCGGTTTTGCCTCTCCTTACAGAAGGCGAGGCCTCGTGGCGTTTCTGGCGGCCTCGGAAGGGCGCCTGTTTTACGCCCTCCGTTCACGATGACGTTTGCAACGGGCCAGGTGTGCAACACCCGCACAGACTTTCTTAACGGAGCGCAGCGTTCTGATTACGCTTTTTCGTTCACAGCAGCTCACGCAAGCCTTCACGAGTTCTGCGCGCCACCGTCACGCCACGTCGGCCACCTGCACGGCGACCGCGGCACCCCCGAACCGGGCATCTCTTTGCGCAAACAATCGCAAACATCGCCGGGCTCATCCTGTGACGCACGTCACCGCACACGCCCCCTGTGGCACTCCGGCGCCCGAAGGAACAGAGCCGGGCGATCTTGACGAGGCCACGTCACTACAGGACAGACGGGCAATTCCCAGCCGCCTCAGACCCGTTGATGAGCCCGTCCCGGCGTGGAACCGACCCTGAAGACGGGAGGCCGAATGGCTCGACGGGCGAAGGCAAGCGGCGCCAATGCCGCCGCCGCGGGACGGCCGGGACACCCCAGGAATCCCCCGGGACACGGATCCACACCTCTCCGCCCGCGCACTCCATGGCACAAGAAAACCCCCTCTGACCTGCGATTAAGCAGATCGGAGGGGGTTCATGGTGTGGAGCCTAGGGGAGTCGAACCCCTGACATCTGCCATGCAAAGACAGCGCTCTACCAACTGAGCTAAGGCCCCGGAAGGGAGGCATCCGCCAGAAGGATCCCCTTCTGAGCAGCGCCGCAGACCAGAGTACCGGGTCACCCCGGGTATCCCGCAAAAAGATTGGGGGTCCCCGCGAACGACCACTCTCCGTAAGATGCTCGACGTGGTTCGCTACAGCGAACCACGGTACTTGGGGAAGCGATGGGGAGACGCGAATGGACGCCGCACAGCAGGAAGCAACCGCAAGAGCCCGGGAGCTGCAGCGGAACTGGTACGGAGAGCCGCTGGGGGCGCTCTTCCGTAGGCTCATAGATGACCTGGGGCTCAATCAGGCCCGCCTCGCCGGAGTGCTCGGCCTGTCGGCGCCCATGCTGTCGCAGCTGATGAGCGGCCAGCGCGCCAAGATCGGGAACCCTGCCGTGGTCCAGCGCGTACAACTGCTGCAGGACCTCGCGGGGCAGGTGGCGGACGGCAGTGTGAGCGCTGCCGAGGCCACCGAGCGCATGGACGAGATCAAGAAGTCGCAAGGGGGCTCGGTGCTCAGCAACACCACGCAGTCGACGACCAGTTCGGGGGGTGCACCCACGGTCAAGCGTGTGGTGCGCGAGATCCAGTCACTGCTGCGTTCGGTCGCTGCCGCGGGGGACATCATCGAGGCGGCCGACACTCTCGCCCCGACCCACCCGGAACTGGCAGAGTTCCTCCGGGTGTACGGAGCCGGCCGCACCTCGGACGCGGTCGCCCACTACCAGTCCCACCAGAGCTGAGCACATCGCCCGGCCGCCGAACACCCGGTAGCCGCAGTCCCGTTGGGCCTGCCGGTCACCGGAGGCCAGGCAGCCGGGCACCTCGGAAAGGCAGCCGTACCGACCGCCGAAGGGGGAGCGACGCACGACCATGGGTGAGGTCTTCGCCGGCCGGTACGAACTGGTCGACCCGATCGGACGCGGGGGAGTCGGTGCGGTCTGGCGCGCCTGGGACCACCGGCGGCGCCGGTATGTGGCCGCCAAGGTGCTCCAGCAGAGCGACGCGCACTCGCTGCTGCGCTTCGTGCGGGAGCAGGCACTGCGGATCGACCACCCCCATGTGCTCGCGCCCGCCAGCTGGGCCGCCGATGACGACAAGGTCCTGTTCACCATGGACCTCGTCGGTGGCGGCTCGCTGGTCCACCTGATCGGGGACTACGGTCCTCTGCCGCCGGCGTTCGTCTGCACCCTGCTCGACCAGCTGCTGGCAGGGCTCGCCGCGGTGCACGCGGAGGGGGTCGTGCATCGTGACATCAAGCCCGCCAACATCCTCCTGGAGGCGACCGGAACAGGCCGTCCGCGGCTGCGGCTGTCCGACTTCGGCATCTCGATGCGGCTGGGAGAGCCCCGCCTGACGGAGACCAACTACGTGGTGGGGACGCCCGGTTACTTCGCCCCCGAGCAGCTGCTCGG
>NZ_LIQZ01000109.1 GCF_001418655.1 Streptomyces phaeochromogenes
GCGCGGCGGCGGCGACCGCCGAGCCGCCCTTCTCGGACACGTTGCTCACGGCGGGCAGCCCGCTCTCGCGCAGCGCGGCCTTGGACTCCGCCGCGCCGACGAAGCCGACGGGCAGCCCGATGACGAGCGCCGGGGCGGCGTCCAGGGTGAGGAGCTCCTCCAGCGCGGTCGGGGCGCAGCCGATCACCCACAGCGCGCCGGGCCCGACCTGCTCGTACGCGAGCCGGACGGCGTGGGCCGAGCGGGTCAGCCCCGGACCGGACACGGCGTCCTTGAGGCGGCAGACGGTGTCGCGCCGGGTGATGCCCGCCGCGACCATCTCCACGTCCACGACGACGGGCGCCCCGTCGTGCAGCGCCCGGTGGGCCTTCTCAAGGGCGGCCTCGTCGGTCACCAGATCGCTCGCGTAGTCGAGATCGGCGGCGGAGTGGATCACCCGCTCCACGACGGCACGGGTCAGCGGCGGGAAGTGCGAGGTGTCCAGGCGGGCCCGCAGCCGCCGGAAGGACTCCTGCTCGATGGGGTGCACGACCCGGGCTTCGGGGTCCGTGCTGCGGGTCCCGGGGTCCGCGATGCGGCTCTCCGGGAACACCCGGCTCACTGCGCTCACTTGGGGTCCTCCTGCCAGCGGTAGCCGCGGGGCGTCACCATGCGGCCGGCGATCTCACGGGTCGCCGTGTTGCCCACGGTCACCACCGTCATCATGTCCACCGTCGCCGGGTCGAGTCCCGCGAGGGTGGTGACACGGCTGGATTCGTCCGGCCGCGAGGCGTTGCGCACGACTCCCACAGGCGTCGTCGGCTTCCGGTGCCCGGCGAGAATGGTGAGCGCCTTGGGGAGCTGCCAGTCGCGGCCCCGGCTGCGCGGGTTGTAGAAGGTGACGACCAGGTCGGCCTCGGCCGCCGCGCGCACCCGGCGCTCGATGACCTCCCACGGTGTGTGCAGGTCGGAAAGGCTGATCGACACATGGTCGTGGCCCAGCGGCGCGCCCAGGATCGCCCCGGCCGCGAGCGCGGCGGTCACCCCGGGCACCCCGACCACGTCGATGTCGTCGGACGCCTCCGCGAGCGCGGGCGACGCCATCGCGTACACGCCCGCGTCACCGCTGCCGATCAGCGCGACCGCCTGTCCGAGCCGGGCCTCGGCCACGGCTGTCCTGGCCCGCTCCTCCTCGGCCCCGAGCCCCGACTCCAGGACCCGGGTGCCCGGCAGGAGCAGATCGCGGATCTGGTCGACGTACTGGTCGAGTCCGACGAGTACGGAGGCGCGGCGCAGCTCGTCCTTCGCGCGGGGCGTCAGCAGGTCCCGGGCGCCCGGACCGAGTCCGACCACCGCGAGCCGCCCGCGCCCCGGCCGGCGTACGACCGCGCAGGTCGCCATCGCGGGCCGCGCGGCCGACTTGCGCTTGGGGACGAGGAGTTCGCCGCCGCGCAGCAGGGCCGCGGCCTCCGCGACCGACGGGGTGCCGACGGCGGCGAGGGGCGCGTCCGAGGGGTTCGGCACGTCGACCGCCGCCAACTCCTCGGCGCCGTACGTCACCACGGGCACCCCGAGCCGCTCGGCCGCCCCGAGAATGCCGGGCTCATCGGCCTTGGCATCCACGGTGGCGAGCTCGGCGACGGACTTCACCGAAAGACCGGCATCCCGGAGCGCGTCCTCGACGAGCCCGAGCACCTCGTCGACGGGGGCACCCTTGGAGGCGCCGACGCCGACGACGAGGGAGGGCGGCCGGAGCACGACCTCACGCTCGGCGGGCTCAACAGCCCTGTCGCTGACGCGAATTGAGTACGCCCCGGCCTCGGCGACCCGAAGCGGCGGAAGCGGCCAGGCCACGTCGGCCCTCAGCGCGACTGCTTCCCCGTCGAGCATGGCCCGGGACACCCCGGCCACATCGCCTTCGACCGGCAGGCCGAGCGTGTCGAGTCCCGGCACGCCCACGGAGTCGGTCGCCGTCGTCACGACGGGTTCGGCACCCAGCAACTCGCCCACCTCTCGGGCGAGTTCATTGGCACCGCCGCCGTGGCCCCCGACCAGGGACACCGCGAACCGGCCGCCCTCGTCGACGCACACGATCCCGGGGTCGGACGCCTTGTCGACGAGCAGCGGCGCGACGAGCCGCACCACGGCCCCCGTGGCCAGGAAGCACACGAGCTGCTCACACTCCGCGAAGGCCCGCCGCACGGCGTCCCCCACGGGGCCCTCGTACACGCGGGTACGGCCCGGCCAGGCCGAGGCCACCCGTCGACAGCCCGCCGAACCGGCGGCCGTCGCGGAAATCAGGCCGATCACTGAGCGACTCCTTCACTACGTACCGGAGGCCGGACGCCCCACAGCAGAAAAACGGGGTTGGTCGCCGCGAGCCGGGTGACATCCCCCGGCAGCGGCGCCAGCCGGGACGACTGCAGCAGTACGCCGTCACAGTCGAGCCCGGCCGCGACCAGCGCGTCCCGGACCGCCGGAACCCGGTCGAGGGCGGCCATCGCCACGACGACCGACCGCCGCGCCCGCCGGGCACAGGCGGTCACGATGGCGGGCAGTTCCCGTCCGCCCCCGCCGATGAACACGGCGTCGGGGTCGGGCAGGTCGGACAGCACGGTCGGCGCGGCGCCGTGCACGGCGGTCACGTAGACCCCGTGCGCGGCGGCGTTGGCGCGGACCCGCCCCACACCGTCCAGGGTCTTCTCCACGGCGGTCACGGCGGCCCCGAGCCGTGCGCACTCCACGGCGACCGACCCTGAGCCCGCGCCGATGTCCCACACATGCTCACCGAGCCGCGGCCCGAGCCGGGCCAGCGCCAGCGCCCGCACCTCGAACTTGGTGATCATCGAGTCCCGGTGGGTGAACTCGCCCTCCTCCAGGGCCCATTGGGCGGGCCCGGACGGCGGCCCGGCGACCGTACGCACGGGGGAGAGGACGCGCGACTCGTCGAGACACAGCACGACGCTCACCGCCGGCCCCCAGTCCCGGGCGGCGGCCTCGGCGGGGGTGACCCGCTCTACGCGCTCTCGCTCCCCGGAGTGAGCGATGGAGCCCGCGTCCGAGTGCGGGTCGGAGCCCGAGCCTGGGGCGGTGCCAGTGCCCAAGCCCGGGGCTGAGCCGGTGCCGGAGCGAGTGCCAGTGCCAGTTTCCGCGCCCGAGCCGGTGCCCGAGGTCGCGCCCGCGTTCGAGGTGGAGGTCGAGCCGGTACCCGAGCCCGGGGTCGAGCCGGTGCCCGAAGTGGCGCCCGCGTTCGAGGCGGAGGCGGCGAACGAGCCAGAGCTGGTGCTGGTGCCAGAGCCCGCGTCCGCGCCCGAGGTGGCGCCCGAGTCGGCGCCCGCCCCCAGCGCCGAAGCCACCACCAACACCCGCCCGCTGGACCGCAGCGCGGCCCCGAGCTCCGCGGGCCCGGACCCTGGCCCCGTCAACACCGCCACCTTGGGATGCGCCCGGCAGACGTTCACGGCGGTCCGCAGGTCGCGCCCGTGGGCGCTCACGACCACCGCGTCGTCCCAGGTCAGCCCGAGCCGGGCGAAGGCGGTGGCGACGGACGACACTCCGGGGTGGACCTCAAGCCGCTCGGCTCCGAAACGCTCGGCGAGGGCCCGGACGATTCCGAAGAACCCGGGGTCCCCGGAGGCCAGCACGACGACCCGCCCCCGTTCCGCGGGCTTCTCCAGGAACTGCTCGATCGAGTCAAGAGCGGGCGCGAGCGGACCGAGGACGACCCGCTCGGCGGTGTCCGGGATCGTCGTCGCGGCGGCCAGGTGGCGCCGGCCGCCCACTACGAGCCCCGCCCCGGCCAACGCGGCCCCGGCGTCCGGAGGAAGGGGCGCCCCCGTGCCCGTACCGACGACGGTGATCACGGCGTGACACCCTGCGCGTCCCGTGGACTCTGCGCACCCCGCGCGCCCTGCGTCCGCAGCGCCCTGCGGGCCTCCGGATCGGCCTTGCGGAAGCCGTGGAAGTGGCCGGGGTGGTAGAGGTGCGAGCGCGTGCCGTGGGCGTCGAGGGCCGGGCCGACCAGGAACAGCGTGTGCTTCCAGAGCTTGTGCTCCTTGACGGTCTCCTCCAGCGTGCCGATCGTGCACTTCACGATCAGCTCCTCCGGCCAGGTCGCCTGGTACGCGACCACGACCGGCGTCGACGTCGGATAGCCGCCCTCCAGCAGCTCCCGTACGAGCTGCCCGCTGCGGGCGGCCGACAGGAACAGCGCCATCGTCGTCCCGTGCCGCGCGAACTCCCGTACTTCCTCCCCGGGCGGCATGGGCGTCTTGCCGCCGCCGAGCCGGGTGAGGATCACGGACTGCGCGACCTCGGGGATGGTCAGCTCTCGCTGGGCGAGCGCGGCCACGGCCGAGAAGGAGGAGACACCGGGCACGATCTCGGTCCCGATGCCGATCTCCGCGCACCGGTCGACCTGCTCCTGAGTGCCGCCCCAGAGCGCGGGGTCGCCGGAATGGATCCGGGCGACCTTCAGCCCGGCTTCGGCGGCCCGCTCGTACACGGCGACGACGTCCTCCAGCGACATCGTCGCCGAGTCGAGGATCTCCGCGCCCTCACGGGCGTGTTCGAGGACCTCGGCCTGCACCAGGCTGGCCGCCCAGATCACGACGTCGGCCTCGGCGATGGCGCGCGCGGCACGGAACGTCAACAGGTCGGCGGCACCGGGCCCGGCCCCGACGAAGGTCACCTTGCCGGTGGGGGCATCGGCCATGGGATGGGGTCCTCTCCTACGAGTCCTACGAGTACTGCGGTTCTCAGGGGTGCTTCCGGACATCAGCGCACGGATTCCGGAAGCCGTGATGACCCGAACGTGCGGCGAACGTGCGTGAACACGGGTCGATCGGATAGCAAGGGCGTATGGCGGTGTTCGTCGCGCTCGGCGCGTTCCTCATGACGCTGGCCGGCGGCTGGACGGCGCAACGCGTCACCGACCGCCGCCACCTCGTACTCGGTCTGGCAGGCGGTCTGATGCTGGGCGTCGTCGGCCTGGACCTGCTGCCGGAGGCGCTCGACGCGGCCGGCGACGAGATCTTCGGCGTACCGGCCGCGCTGCTGCTCTTCGTGGCGGGCTTCCTGCTGGCCCACCTGGTGGAACGCCTGTTGGCCGTACGGCAGGCGGCGCACGGCGGGGAGGAACACAACGGCCGGGCCCCCGAGGTGGGCCTGACGGCCGCCGCCGCGATGGTCGGCCACAGTGCCATGGACGGCGTGGCGATCGGCGCGGCCTTCCAGGTCGGCGGCGGCATGGGAGCGGCCGTGGCCGTCGCCGTGATCGCCCACGACTTCGCGGACGGCTTCAACACGTACACGATCACGACGTTGTACGGGAACGCCCGCCGCAAGGCGGTCGCGATGCTGTTCGCGGACGCGGCGGCCCCGGTCGTCGGCGCCGCCTCGACGCTCCTGTTCACCATCCCCGAGCACCTGCTCGGCGGCTATCTCGGCTTCTTCGGCGGCGCGCTGCTCTATCTCGCCGCCGCCGAGATCCTCCCCGAGGCCCACCACGAACACCCGGCCCGCTCCACACTGCTGTGCACGATCGCGGGTGCGGCCTTCATCTGGCTGGTGGTGGGCATCGCGGAGTGAGGCGGGCGAATGCGACCCTCCGACGAAAGCCACTGCCCTGACGAAAGCCACTGCTCTGACGGGAGCCACTGCTCTGACGGGAGTCACAGCTTGCCGCCGCGTCCGCCGTCGCGCCGCGCGGGCGCGATGAGCGTCGAGAGGTAGGGCAGCGGCGCGCCGTCCAGTTCGGCGGCGGTCCGGATGGACTCGTCCGGCAGCCCCAGGGCCGACCCCCACACGGCGTCGTCGAGCCGCCCGGTCTCCCGCAGCGCCGCGGCGACCTCCTGCGCCAGCCGCCCGAACTTGTAGGCGACGACGGTCCCGGGCCCGTTCAGCGCGTCCTTGAGCGCACCGGCCCCGGCGGTGACGGGCACGAGCGTCAACGGCTCGGTGCCCTCGGTCAGCACGGCCCCGGACCGGGCGGCGAGATCCTGCATGGCGGTGATACCGGGCACGGTCTCGACGACGGTCCCCGGTACGAGGTGCTCGATGGTCTGCGCGAGATAGGTGAACGTGGAGTACACGTTGGGGTCGCCGATGGTCGCGAAGGCCACGGTCCCGTGCGTACGCAGCAGCCCGGCGACCCGCTCCCCGGCGGCGTCCCAGGCGGCCTCGCGGCGCGCCCGGTCGGACCGCTCGTTGAGTGCGAAGACGACGCGTACGACCTTCTCCTCGGGCACGTAGTGCAGCACGGTGGCCTCGGCGCGCCCTCGGTCACCCGAGTCCATGACGGGCACGACGACGACATCGGCAGCCCGAAGGCAGTTGACCCCCTTGACGGTCACGAGCTCGGGATCCCCGGGCCCGACCCCGACCCCGATCAGCCTGCTGTTGCCCATGACCCGACACACCTCTCCACGAACCGACGGGCGACACCGGGTGACGACGCCCAGTGCGTATGCAGATAACTCGCATGCACGCCCTGCTGTACGAAACCTTCGACCCGCCGCACCGGAACGCGCACGCCCCAGGCCGGAGCGACCCCCGCCCCGGGCTCCACGACGGTCCGGTGAAACTCATGCCCGCGCATCCGGCTGCCGGCCTCGGCCAGCACACTGTCGGACACGGCGACGGCATCCCGGTACCCCAGCGTCAGCCGCTCGTCCATCCGCGCCTTCGCGTCGATCACCCCGCACATCGGCAGGCCGTCGAGCTCACGCGAGAGATACAGCAGCCCCGCACACTCGGCGGCGACCGGCGCCCCACTCCCGGCCAGCGCGGCAACGGCCTTGCGCAGCGGCTCATTGGCGGACAGCTCAGGGCCGTACACCTCGGGAAACCCACCCCCGATGACCAACCCCCGCGTCCCTTCGGGCAGTTTCTCATCCCGAAGCGGATCGAAGACGACAACCTCAGCTCCGGCGGCGGCAAGCAACTCGGCATGCTCGGCATAGGAGAACGTGAAGGCGGCCCCACCGGCAACGGCAACCTTCAGCCCGTCCGGCGTT
>NZ_LIQZ01000011.1 GCF_001418655.1 Streptomyces phaeochromogenes
CCTGAGACTCCGGGTGGGGCGATCCGCGACGCCCCACCCGGAGTCTCAGGTCGACAGTGGCGTACTCATGGCACTCGGCGCCGCCGTCCACGCCCGCGAGGTGCTGCGCTTCGACTACGCCTCCCCACCGGGTGCCGGTGACGACGATCCCGCCATGACCGCACCGCGCCGGGCGGAGCCCCATCACCTCGTCACCTGGGGCGGGCGCTGGTATCTGGTCGCCTGGGACCTGGACCGCGAGGACTGGCGCACCTTCCGCGCCGACCGGATCACCCCGCGCGTCCCTACCGGGCCCCGGTTCACCCCGCGCGAGCTGCCCGGCGGCGATGTGGCCACTTTCGTGGCGGGCCGGTTCCGGGGTTCCGACGGCTCCGGCAGCTCCGGCGACTGGCCCTGCCTCGGCGAGGTGATCCTCGGGCTCCCCGCCTCCGAGGTGTCCCACTACTCCCGCGACGGAGTCGTCGAGGAACTCGGTCCGGACCGCTGCCGACTCGTACTGGGGTCATGGTCGTGGCCCGGCCTGGCCGCCGACATCGGCAGGTTCGACGCCGATATCGAGGTCGTCGGCCCGGCCGAACTCCGCGACGCCTTCGGGCAGTTGGCCCGCCGCTACGCGAGCGCGGCGACGGGCCCACTCGGCGAGAGGGGTCAGTACGTGTAGCCGTTGAGCGTCGACACCGCCGATGCCGGGTTGCCGAGGTCGTACCGGTCCACGGCGAGGAAGTTGGGCTTCTTGCGGGCGGCGGGCTGGCAGAAGCGCTGGGCCCGGTCGGCGAGTTTGGTGTTGTCGGTGGTGGCCGTGGAGGCGATCGCCGCGTCACGGAAGTGGTTCATGACGAAGAGCGGCCGGAAGGGCGGCGCCGTGGCGGTGAGGGGGACGTTGCTGTTGGCGTCGTACCAGCGGCTGTAGCAGGACCAGTCGGAGCCGCCGAGTCCCGAGCCCATGGACCAGTAGTTCTCGACGGTCCACTCGCGCTGGTACATCACGCCGAAGCTGTCGCGGGTGAGTCCGGCGGACTGGTCGGCAGAGCGGCTGTGGTCCGTGAAGATGAGGAGGCGGTCGTTGGCGGCGATGAGTTCCGACATCTTCGGCCAGCCGTTGGTGCGGACGCCGGTCTGGTCGGGGCGGTACAGCACGTCGGACAGGCCGTTCACCCGGGCCAGTTCGCTGCGCAGGACGCCCGGGTCGACGTAGTCCTCCAGGAAGACGGTGACGAACTCGTTCGGGTTCGCCCTCAGGTAGTCGACCATGCGCTGGATGTCCACCCACAGCGCGACCGGCCGGCTGACGAGGGTGCAGCTGTTGTGGCAGAGGATCGCGCCGTCGGAGGTCTGGTGGATGTCCAGCATGAACCCGCGTACACCGTCGGTGAGTTGCTGGTTGATTCCCCGGCTCTGGTTCGGGACGAGGTTGACGAAGGGTGGCGCGAATCCGCCGTCGACACCGTTCGCGTACGCGTTGTGGGACGTGAGGAACGTGACCTGGTCCAGGGTGCGTTGGTCCGGGGACGGCATCGGGGAGGTCGGGGATGTGGTGGGAGTCAGGTACCAGGAGGACAGGTTCCCCGCCGCGCCCAGGGTCAGCTGGGCGGGGTAGTTGGAGCCGGACGGCTTCGCGGCGACCGTCAAGTACTGGTCGGCGCCCGGGACTTTGAGCCGGTACTGGTCGGTCCCCGTCGCCGTGATCTCCCACGGGGCGTCGCCGCTCGTACAGGCGACGGTTCTCGCCTGACCGCCGGAGCGGCCGAGGCAACTGCCCGCCGTGTCGGTGCTCTCCAGCACGTACGAGGAACCGCTCGACCGGAGCGTCCACTGCTGCCGGTCCTCGTTGCCCTTGGGGTTGCGCTGGACGACCGCTCCCCCGCTGTCGGCGGCGTTCAGACCGGTGACAGCGCTCTGCACGTAGAACACTCCCCCCGTCGGGACCGCCGCCGAGTGGGCGGGAGCGGCCAGGACGGAGGTGAGTGCCGCTCCGGCGGCGGTGAGGGCGAGCAGGGGGCGATGCATCCGCATGTCGGTAGGGGTCCCTTTCAGCAGCGCGACGGCGCCGGAAACGGCAGCCGGGAAATGGGGGGTCTGCGCGGGACACTCAATCGGCTTGGTATGTACGGGTCAATAGTCCGACCGGCCGGACAGGGCGGCGACATCGAGCCGCCGCCCCACGGCCGCCGGGGATACCCGGGCGGTACCTCAGCAGTACAGGTTGTTGCCCGGCGTCGTGCCGAGGATCTGGGTGAACCGCTGGTAGTTGTTCACCCGGCTCTGCACCTGGGCGGGGTTCTTGCCGTCGCACTCCAGCGAGCCGTTGATGGAGCGGATCGTCTGGCCGAAGCCCGCGCCGTTGACCATGGCGTTGTGGCCGGTCATCGAGCCGGGGCCGTTCTGCGTGTTCCAGTACCAGAGGCCGGTCTTCCAGGCCACGGCGGCGTCGTTCTGCACGAGCCAGGGGTTGTTGAGGAGGTCGATGCCGAGCGCGTCGCCCGCGGCCTTGTAGTTGAAGTTCCAGCTGAGCTGGATCGGTCCGCGGCCGTAGTAGGCGGCCTGGCCTGCCGGGCAGCCGTACGACTGGCCCCAGTCGCAGTAGTGGGGGTAGTTGGCGGTGTTCTGCTCCACGATGTGGACCAGTCCGCCGGTCTCGTGGCTGACGTTGGCGAGGAAGGCCGCGGCCTCCTGCTTCTTCACCGTGTCGCTGCCGGTGTTCGCGAAGGCCGGGTAGGCGCTCATCGCGGCCTTCAGCCCGCTGTACGTGTAGAAGGAGTTCCGGCCCGGGAACATCTGGTTGAACTGCGCCTCGCTCACGACGAAGCCGGAGGGGTTGCCTGATCCTCCGTCGCAGGCGTACGGCTCCCAGTACCAGGTGCTGATGGTGGGGTCGTAGCCCGGGTTGTCGTGCTCGGCTATGTACGCCTTGCCGTCGGTGTAGCGGACGATGTTGCCGGTGACGTAGGACTTGCCGGCCACCCAGCTCGGGTAGCTCGAACAGGCCGCCGCGGACGCGCTCGACGCCGGCAGGAGCACCGGCGCGGCGCTTGCGAGCATGAGCGCGGCCACGAACGCGGAGATACGACGCCTCGACACAGGACCAACTCCTTCACGGAGCACGGCCGCGCCCGTACGCGGGCAGAGCGAAGCGCAACCTTGTGCGCGCAGGCCGGTGTGACCGGCCACGACGTACGGGGCGGCCGTGGTGGGGGGTGATGATGCACACTCAACTCCCTTGGTCTGGACCAGTCAAGGGTGTAGACCAGTCAACCCGCCCCGTGGCCGCTCCGATTCAGCCCAGCGGCTTCTCCAGCACCGCCTTGCGGTGGCTGAACGTCTCGATGGAGTAGCGGCCGTGGTAGTTGCCCATGCCGCTCTCGCCGACACCGCCGAACGGCAGGTCGGAGACGGTGAGATGGGCGAGCGGCAGACCGAAGCCGAGGCCGCCGGAGGACGTCTCGGCAGCGAGCCGCTCGCGCGTGACGTCGGACTCGGTGAAGACGTACAGCGCCAGCGGCTTGTCCCGGTCGTTGATGAACTCGACCGCCTCGTCGAGCCCCGGCACGGTCACGATCGGCAGGACCGGGCCGAAAATCTCCTCACCCATGACCGGCGAATCGGGGTCCACGTCGGCCAGAACGGTCGGCGCGATGTACTTCGTGGCGCGGTCACTGCCACCGCCCACCACGACACGGCCGGAGTCGAGCAGCCCGCTGAGGCGGTCGAAGTGCCGCTCGTTGATGATCCGGCCGTACTCGGTGGAGGTGGCGGCGTCGGACCCGTACAGGCCCTCGACCGCCTTGGCCAGAACCGGTTCCAGGGCGCGGGCCGTCTCCGGGTCGGTGAGTACGTAGTCGGGGGCCACGCAGGTCTGCCCGGCGTTGAGGAACTTGCCGCGGGCGAGGCGGTCGGCGACGACGGACAGGTCGGCGTCCCGGTCGACGAACGCCGGGGACTTGCCGCCGAGTTCGAGGGTGACCGGGGTGAGGTGCTGGGCGGCGGCGGTCATGACGATGCGGCCGACGGTGCCGTTGCCGGTGTAGAAGATGTGGTCGAAGCGCTCGGCGAGCAGGGCCGTGGTCTCGGGGATACCGCCCTCGACGACGGCGACCGCGTCGGTGTCCAGGTACTCCGGCAGACGCCGGGCCACGAAGGCGGAGGTGGCCGGGGCCAGCTCGCTGGGCTTGACGACGACCGCGTTGCCGGCGGCGAGCGCACCGAGCATCGGCGCGAGCAGGAGCTGCGCCGGGTAGTTCCAGGGCGCGATGACCAGGACGACGCCGAGGGGGTCGTACTGCGTCCAGGCCGTGGCGTCCTCGCCGAGGTGCGCGGGGACGGGGGCGGACTCGGGGCGCAGCCACTCGTCGAGGTGCTCCAGGGTGTGGTCGATCTCCCGCACGACGAAGTTGATCTCGGTACGGAACGCCTCGGTGGAGCTCTTGCCCAGGTCGGCATGGAGGGACGCGGCCAGCTCCTCGCCGTGCGCGGTGAGCAGCTCGCGCAGGCGGCGCAGCTGGGTGGTGCGCCATACGACGGGCTTGGTGCGGCCGGAGCGGAAGGTGGCGCGCAGCCGGGCCACGACGTCGGCGGGCTGCTCGGGGGTGGGCTGGTTCACGGTGCCTCGCTGGTCGGAGCGGGCCGGTGGCCCGCGTGCGGTGGGGGTCGAGCGGTCGGGTCGAGCGACAAGCTCGATGTATATGCCAACCATTTATACGGCATCATGATTCCGCACCACGCGAAGCAAGTGGCCATGAGCGTCACAGATCACACCGAGGGCGCAACGGCCACGCGCGGCGAGGCCCTCCGGCGGCCGACGCCTACACGGAGGACTCGGCCGCCGCCCCGTCGAGCGTGTCCGCCAGCCGGTGCAGGAGCCCCCGCAGCAGTTCGTCGTCGCCGTCACTGAGGACGGGCCACTGGGCGCGGACCTCGCGGTCGACGCGCCGCCAGTGGTCCTCGCCGCGCGGGGTGAGGTGGGCGAGGATGCGGCGCCGGTCCAGGGGGTCGACGCGTCGGTAGACGAGGTTCTGGTCGACGAGCTGGTCGACCAGTTTGGTGAGGGTCGGGGGCGGCAGGAAGGCCGCCTCGGCGACCGCCGCCATCGGGTGGCCCTCGCCGTCGGCGAGCAGGGAGAGCACACGCCAGGCGTCGAGCGAACAGCCGTGCTCGTCCAGGGCGGCCTGGAGCCGGCGCGCCGCCAGTCGCTCGGCCCGCGTCAAGAGGTGCATGAGGTCCTGAGACCGACGCGGAGGTGGGGTCGGCATCCTTCTCCTCGCTCCCGGGGGGTCAGCACATCGTACAAGTCCCGCTTCCCACAGGGATCTCCCACATCTGCCGCCGCACGCGCGCACCAGGTGTCAGGCCCCGACCGCCGCACGCCCATCAAGTCCAGGTTCTCGGCGCCCGCGGGCGCGGACCGTACCCCGAGACGGATTGGAGTTCACCGGGTGTTCCCGGAATCATGCCCTCATGGTCCGGCTCGACCCGCCTCCGCTCGACTGGTTCACGGCAGACGACTCGGTCGTCAGCGTGGCGCTGGTCTTTCCCATGCAGGGCGCCGCGGGGATCTTCGGGCCCACGTGCGAGTTGTGCGCGCGGCTCGCCGTGGAGGAGGTCAACCGCTCGGGCGGGGTGCTCGGCAAGGAGCTGCGGCTGCTGCCGGTCGACGGCGGCGCCGAACCGCACCGCATCGCCGAGAACGTCGAGGCACTGGTCGACCTCGGCATCGTGCAGGGCGTCACCGGCTGGCACATCTCCTCCGTACGACAGCAGCTGGCCCCGCGGATCGCCCACCGCGTGCCGTACGTGTATACGGCGCTGTACGAGGGTGGCGAGGACACGGCCGGGGTGTTCCTGACGAGCGAGACCCCGAACGACCAACTGCGGCCCGCCATGCGGCTGTTGGCCCGTGAGCACCGGGTGCGCCGGTGGTTCGTCGTGGGCAACGACTATGTGTGGCCCCGCCGTACGGCCCGGGCGGCGCACCACTACGCGCGCGAGTCGGGCGGCGGTATCTGCGCGGAGGCGTATCTGCCGCTGGGCACGCACGACTTCGACGGGGTGCTGCGGCGGATCGAGCGGTCGGAGGCGGACGCCGTGCTCATGCTGCTCGTGGGCAGCGACGCCGTCCGGTTCAACCGGGCGTTCGCCGCGTCCGGCCTCGACGAGCGGTGCCTTCGGCTCAGCACCCTGATGGACGAGAACATGCTGATGGCGAGCGGCCCCACGGCCACCGCCGGGCTCTACAGCACGGCGGGCTTCTTCGCCTCCCTCGCCAACCAGGACACCCTCGACTTCCACGGCCAGTACGCGGAACGGTACGGGGTCGAGGCGCCGGTCCTCGGCAGCCTCGGCGAATCGTGTTACGAGGGCGTCCTGTTGCTGGCCGCGCTCATCGACCGGGCCAGGACCCTCGACGTCTCCGCGATCGGCGCGGCGGCGGACACCGTCTCGTACGAGGGGCCGCGCGGGCTGCTGCATCTGCGCGGCAGCCATGTCCGCCAGCGCATCTACCTCGCGCGGGCGGACGGCGTGGACTTCGACGTCGTGGCCCAGCTGGATCTTCACGAAACCCGGCCTTGACATGCTCGCGCTTCCGCGAAGATACTTCCCGCAGGAAGTAATTAGAATGCCTCGGGCGAACTGTGAATTCATGCGAAGAATTCCGCCCCGGGCATTTTTTGTTGCCCGATGAGAGCCGGAAGATACCGCTGGGAAAGTACCGCGAAACACCATCGAAACAGGGTGACTTGAGGCTGTGGACCGCACTTCAGGAGGAGGTTGTCCTCCCAGCCCGAGGGGGTTCTTTTGTCCAGCGGTTCCAGTGACTTCAGCCGTTTCAGGGGTTTCAAGGGGTCCGGTCCTTCCCGACGCCGGGTGATGGCGGGCGCCGCCGCGCTCACCGCCGTCGTCGTGCTCTCCGCGTGCGGCGCCAAGACCGACGCCGAGGGTGGCTCGTCCGACGCGGCCGCCAAGGCCGACACGAGCGGCGACACGGTCAAGGTCGGGCTGCTCAACTCGCTCTCCGGCACCATGGCGATCAGCGAGGTGACCGTACGCGACTCGCTGAAGCTGGCCATCGACGAGATCAACGCCTCGGGCGGAGTGCTCGGCAAGAAGGTCAAGCCGATCAGCGAGGACGGCGCCTCCGACTGGCCGACGTTCGCCGAGAAGGCGAACAAACTCATCAAGGAGGACCGGGTCACTGCCACCTTCGGCTGCTGGACCTCCGCGAGCCGCAAGGCCGTGAAGCCCGTCTTCGAGAAGAACAAGTCACTGCTGTTCTATCCCGTGCAGTACGAGGGACTTGAGGAGTCCCCGTACATCTTCTACACGGGTGCCACCACCAACCAGCAGATCGTCCCGGCGCTCGACTACCTCAAGAGCCAGGGCAAGAAGAGCATTTACCTCGTCGGCAGCGACTATGTCTTCCCGCGTACCGCCAACAAGATCATCAAGGCGTACGCGAAGGCCAATGGCATGAAGGTGCTCGGCGAGGACTACGCGCCGCTGGGTTCCACCGAGTTCAGCACCATCGCCAACAAGGTGAAGGCCGCGAAGGCCGACGCGGTGTTCAACACCCTCAACGGCGACTCGAACGTGGCCTTCTTCAAGGAGTACAAGTCGGCCGGCCTGACCGCCAAGAGCATGCCGGTGGTCTCGGTGTCGATCGCCGAGGAGGAGGTCAAGTCGATCGGATCGCAGTATCTGGCGGGCCAGTTGACGGCCTGGAACTACTACCAGACGACCGCGGGCGAGGCGAACACCAAGTTCGTGAAGGCGTACAAGGCCAAGTACGGCCAGGACAAGCCGACCAGTGACCCGATGGAGGCCGCGTACACCTCGGTCTACCTGTGGAAGGCGATGGTCGAGAAGGCCAAGTCCTTCGACCCGGAGAAGGTGAAGGCGGCCTCGGACGGCATCACGTTCGACGCTCCCGAGGGCGAGGTCACCGTGGACGGCGCGAGCCAGCACATCTACAAGACCGCCCGGATCGGGAAGATCGGCACCGACGGGCTGATCGAGCAGGTGTGGGACTCCGGCAAGGCGATCAAGCCGGACCCGTACCTGAAGGGCTACGACTGGGCCTCCGGCCTCTCCTGACCGACCGTCACGTGCGGGCCGGCCTTCTGAAGAGAGGGTCGGCCCCGTGTCCCGCCTCCCCGGAGCCGCCGTATGACCGTGATCCTCGGTCAGACCTTCACCGGCATCAGCATCGGTGCCGTCCTGCTGCTCATCGCGCTCGGTCTCTCGCTCACCTTCGGCCAGATGAACGTCATCAACATGGCCCACGGCGAGTTCATCATGGCCGGCGCCTACACCACGTACGTCCTCCAGAAGTCCATCTCCAGCGCGGGCCTCTCGCTGCTCGTCGCGCTGCCGGTCGCCTTCCTGGTCGCCGGCGCTCTCGGCGCGCTCCTTGAGTGGGTGCTCATCCGGCGGCTGTATCTGCGGCCCCTCGACACCCTGCTCGTCACCTGGGGTGTCTCGCTGATGCTCCAGCAGGCGGCCCGGGACATCTTCGGCGCGCCGAACGTGCAGACCCGCGCGCCCGATCTGCTCACCGGGAACATCACCGTCATCGGCGGCGACGATCCGCTGACCTTCGCCAACAGCCGTCTGTTCATTCTGGGGTTGGCGATCGCGGCCGTGGTCGCGCTGTCGCTGACGCTGCGACTGACCCCGCTCGGCCGCCGGATCCGCGGGGTCGTGCAGAACCGGGATCTGGCCGAGGTGTCAGGCATCTCCACCTCGCGGGTGGACCGGACGGCGTTCTTCATCGGGTCCGGGCTCGCGGGTGTCGCGGGCGTCGCGCTGACGCTGGTCGGTCCGATCGGTCCGACGATGGGCACCAACATCATCATCGACGCGTTCCTGGTGATCGTGGTCGGCGGCATCGGACAGCTCAAGGGAACGGTCATCGTCGCCTTCGTCCTCGGCGTCCTGCAGTCCGTCCTCGAATACTCCACCACCGTCAGCGTCGCGAAGGTGCTCGTCCTCGTGGCCATCGTCGCGTTCCTCCAGTGGCGGCCCCAGGGGCTGTACACGCTGCGTACGAGGAGTCTCGTATGACCCTGCTGCCCCTGCTCAAAGGCCGGTCGGCGCGCGCCTGGGCCGGATTCGCCGCGGCCGGCTTCGCCCTGTTCGCCGTGGCCCCGCTGGCACTCTCGGACTTCCGGCTCGGGCTGCTCGCCAAGTACCTGTGCACCGCGATGGTCGCCGTCGGCATCTGTCTGGCCTGGGGCCGCGGCGGGCTGCTCACGCTCGGGCAGGGTGTGTTCTTCGGGCTCGGCGGCTACGCCATGGCGATGCATCTGAAGATCGCCGACGCGGGTCCCGGCAACCTTCCCGACTTCATGCAGCTGTACGGCACCGCGACCGAACTCCCCTGGTGGTGGCGGCCGTTCGAGAACCCGCTCTTCGCGCTCGCCGCGACCGTGCTGCTGCCGATGGCCGTCGCCGCGATCCTCGGCTCGTTCATCTTCCGCCGCCGGGTGAAGGGCGCGTACTTCGCGATCCTCAGCCAGGCGCTCGCCGCGGCCTTCGCGATCTGGCTGATCGGCCAGCAGGCCACGACCGGCGGCACCAACGGACTCACCGACATCCAGGGCTTCTTCGGCTACGACCTCAACGACCCGGTCAACCAGCGGATGGTGTACTTCATCATCGCCGCCGCGCTGTTGCTGCTGATCGCCCTCGCCCGGCAGCTGATCCACAGCCGCTACGGCGAACTCCTCGTCGCCGTCCGGGACTCGGAGGAGCGGGTGCGCTTCCTCGGGTACAACCCGGCGAACGTGAAGCTCGTCGCGTACGTCGTGGCGGCCGGTATGGCCGGGCTCGCGGGCGCGCTGTTCGTGCCCGCGGTCGGCATCATCTCCCCCGCAATGATCGGCATCGTGCCGTCGATCGAGTTCGTCATCGGTGCCGCGGTCGGCGGCCGGGCGAGCCTGGTCGGCGCGGTGCTCGGCGCGGTCGGGGTGGCCTGGGCGAAGACGGCACTGTCGGAGGAGTTCCCGGCCGCCTGGACCTACTTCCAGGGGCTGCTGTTCATCGTGGCCCTGGCGTTCCTGCCCGGTGGTCTCGCCTCGCTGGTGGGGATCGTACGGCGGCGCAGGTCCTCGCGCGCGACCGGCGACGCAGCCGGTGACGGGACCGGGGAGAAGACGCCTGCCCTTCCTCTTGGAGAAGCAGCATGAGTGCTCTTGGAGACGCAGCATGAGTGAACTCTCGGGTCTTGAGATACGCCGACTGCGGGTGTCCTTCGACGGGTTCACCGCGGTCGACGGGGTGGACCTCGACGTGCGGCCGGGCGATCTGCGCTTCCTGATCGGGCCGAACGGCGCGGGCAAGACCACACTCGTCGACGCCGTCACGGGTCTCGTGAAGGCCGAGGGCTCCGTGCTCTTCGGCGGCACGGAGCTGCTGGGGCGGAGCGTGCACACCATCGCCCGGTCGGGGATCGGCCGTACGTTCCAAACGGCTACCGTCTTCGAGGAGTTGACGGTCCTTCAGAACCTGGACATCGCGGCCGGTGCCGGACGCGGCATGCTGACGATGCTGCGGCGCCGCAAGGGACTGCCGGAGCCCGTCGCGCGTGCGCTGGAGACGGTCGGGCTCGCGGAGCTGTCCGACTCCCCCGCCGGGACGCTCGCCCACGGGCAGAAGCAGTGGCTGGAGATCGGCATGCTGCTCGTCCAGGACGTACGGCTGCTGCTGCTCGACGAACCGGTCGCCGGGATGAGCCACGACGAACGGCAGGCCACGGGTGAGCTGTTGGAGCGCATCAGCGAGGAGCGGACCGTGGTCGTCATCGAGCACGACATGGACTTCATGCGGTCCTTCGCGCGCAGCGTCAGTGTGCTGCACGCGGGCAAGGTGCTGAGCGAGGGGACGGTGGCCGAGGTGCAGGCCGATCCCAAGGTGCAGGAGGTGTACCTCGGGCACGCGGCGGTCCAGGACGCCGAGTTGATGCTGCCTGAAGAGCCCGAGCCCGCGAGTGGCGCCACCGCGCCGAGTGCGGTCGTACAGGAACAGGAGGCGTGAGGCCGACATGAAGCTGGAGATCGACGACATCCGGGTCGGCTACCACCGCAGTCTCGTCCTGCACGGAGTCTCCGTGGAGGTGCCGGACGACGGCGTCGCCGCGGTGCTCGGGCACAACGGCGCGGGCAAGAGCACGCTGCTGCGGGCGGCCGTGGGACTGCTCACCCCGTCGAGCGGGGCGATCCGTCTCGACGGCGAGGACATCAGCCGTCGCAAGCCCCACGAACGCGTGGCGCGCGGCATGGCGTACGTGCCCCAGGGCCAGCAGGCCTTCCCCCATCTCACGACGGCGGAGAACCTCCAACTGGTCGCGGACGGACGCAAGCGCGGCCGGGCGGCGATCGACGAGGCGCTCGACCTGTTCCCCGCCCTGAGGACTCTGTCGGGGCGGCGGGCGGGGCTGCTCTCCGGCGGCCAGCGGCAGCAACTGGCCATCGCCCGGGCCCTGGTGACGGAGCCTCGGATCCTCCTCCTCGACGAGCCGACCGAGGGCATCCAGCCCTCGGTCGTGGCCGAGATCGAGGAGACGATCCTCGCGCTGGCCGCCCGCGGCGGGCTCTCGGTGCTCCTCGTCGAGCAGCATGTCGGCTTCGCGATGCGGGCGGCGCAGCGGTACTACGTCCTGGAGGCCGGCCGGGTCACGTCGTTCGGCAAGGGCGGGCAGGAGGCGGAGCGGTCGGTGCGGGAGGCGCTGAGCGTGTAGTGGTTCGCTCCAGGTTCACTCCGCCTGGAACGCCCGGGTCTACTCCACCTGGAGTTCCGTCCTGCGGCGCTCCAGGTGGGCGCGCTCGGCCGGGTTCTCGGTGAGGGCGATGGCCGCCTCGTACGCCGCCACCGCTTCCGTCGGCCGCCCGAGGCGCCGCAGCAGGTCGGCTCGTACGGCGTGGAAGGCGTGGTAGCCGGCGAGGTCGAGGGCGTCGACGAGAGTGAGGCCCGTGCGCGGGCCCTCGGTCTCGGCGACCGCCACCGCGCGGTTGAGGGCGACGACCGGGCTCGGGGCGCGGACCATCAACTGGTCGTAGAGCGCAAGGATCTGGCCCCAGTCGGTGTCGGCCGCGGTGGCCGCGTCGCTGTGGACTGCGTTGATCGCGGCCTGGATCTGGTAGGGGCCGGGCTGGTTGCGGCGCAGGCAGCGGCGTACGAGGGACTGTCCCTCGGCGATCAGGTCACGGTCCCAGCGGCGGCGGTCCTGGTCGGCGAGGAGGACCAGGTCTCCGTCGGAGGTCTCCCGGGCCGGGCGGCGCGCCTCGATCAGGAGCATCAGCGCGAGCAGCCCGAGGACCTCCGGCTCGTCCGGCATCAGCTCGGCGAGAACACGCCCCAGTCGTACGGCCTCCGCGCACAGGTCCTCCCGGCCGCCGTACCCCTCGTTGAAGATGAGGTAGACGACGGCCAGCACTCCCCTGACCCGTTCCGGGAGGTCGGCGTCTCGCGGGACGCGGTACGGGATACGGGCGTCGCGGATCTTGGCCTTGGCCCTGACCAGGCGCTGGGCCATGGTGGGCTCGGGCACGAGGAACGCGCGCGCGATCTGTGGCGTGGTGAGCCCGCCGAGGAGTCGCAGAGTGAGGGCGACCTGGGCCTGGGTGGCGAGCGCGGGGTGGCAGCAGGTGAAGATCAGGCGGAGCCGGTCGTCGCGCACGGGGCCCTCCTCGGGCGGTGCGTCGGGGGCGTACAGCTGGGCCGCCTCGGCGTGCCGGGCCTCACGCGTGGACTCGCGGCGCAGCCGGTCGACGGCCCGGTTCCGGGCGGTGGTGATGATCCACCCGGCCGGGCTCGGCGGGATCCCCGTCTCGGGCCACTTCCGCACCGCCGTGGCGAACGCGTCCTGGACCGCTTCCTCGGCGAGGTCGATGTCGCCGAGGAAGCGGACGAGGACGGCTACCGCGCGGCCGTACTCCGCGCGGAAGACGGCCTCGATGCCGGCCTTCGCGGTCATCGGTACTCAGTCCTCACTCCCCTGCCGCCACTCCCCCGCCCTCAGCCCTCGGCCTCGCCCATGAAGGGCCGCACCTCGATGGGGAGCGTGGTCGCCAGAGTCGCCTTGCGGCCCCATTCGAGCGCCGCGTCGAGGTCGGGTGCCTTGATCAGGCAGATCCCGCCGAGGTACTCCTTGCTCTCGGTGTACGGACCGTCGGTGATCAGTACGTCCCCCTTGTCGGCCCGCAGCACGGTGGCCGTCTCGGGCCCGTGCAGTCCCCCGGCGAACACCCAGGCGCCGGCCGCTTTCAGTTCGGCGTGGAAGACATCGAGGTCGCGCATGATCCCTTCCAGGACCTCGGGCTCGGGCGGCTCCCCCACCGGCTGCATCACACTCAACAGGTAGTGCTTCATGACATGTCCTCCTTGGTGGTCTCTCACTGACTACACGAAGGGGGAACCGCCGGATCGACACACGCCACGACATCCGCGGGAGATTTTTTCGGTCACCGCACGGGCGCACGCGCCGACGTGGAGTCCAGCGTGTAGTAGTGGGCCCGGACCCGGCGAAGCCACGCCTCGACGGGCGCCTCGTCGGGCTGTTCCGGCAGGGCGCTGCGGGTCTCGTCGAAGGCCGCCTCGTACCGCTTGAGCAGGGGCAGCGCGGCCATGGCGTCGGCTGCCACCTGTTCGCCGAAGCGGTGGTACTCCTCCGGGTTCTCGACGCGGATGCTCACGCGGCCGGTTGCGTACAGCTCGAAGCCCTGGTGGCACAGGCGTCGCAGATGCCGGGCGTGCTTGGCCGTGCGCTTGCGGGTGTCCGCGGAGAAGGAACTGTCGCCACGGTCGTAGAGGCGCTTGAACTGCTGGGTGGCGTACCCGAGATAGGCGTCGCGCACGCGCTTCGCGGACAGCAACGTGGTGCGGATGCCGATGAGTTCGTCGCCCAGCGGGGTGCGGACCTCGTACAACTCGTCGGGCAGCCACACCAGTTCGGTGACCGTCGGATTGCCGCGCAGGGCGAGTCGGCACCACTTGGCGGCTTCGTGGAGCGTGCTGTCGGGCTTGGTCGTGACGTGGGACTCCTTCGGCGGGTGCAGGCCGTGGAGGTCATCGGTGGGGGCGGCGAACATGCCGAGGCGGTCCACGTCCGAGCCCTCGTGGGCCAGGCCGTAGGCGGTGGATCCGACGATGCCGGACAGCAGGATGTTCGAGGTCGTCACAGCCGTCCCCCCTTGTTTGTGTGAGTTCCCTGGATACGGGCCGGGCAGCCGGTTCCTGTCGGGCCCGCGTCAAGGTCATCACCTGGGAGGCGTCGGAGTACAGCGGTTTTCCGGGGACGAGCAGGGGCCGCGCCCCCGGATCCTCAGCTCGCGAACGGCACCTGCGCCGCGGGGGCCGGCCGCTCGGCGAACGGGTGCTGCCACAGTCCCTGCGCGGCGAGCCGGGGCAGTACGCCCTCGCCGAACCAGTACGCCTCCTCCAAGTGCGGGTAGCCGGAGAGGACGAACTCCTCGATGCCGATGGCCTGGTACTCCTTGATCCGTTCGGCGACCTCGTCGTGGCTGCCGACCAGAGCGGTGCCCGCGCCGCCGCGCACGAGGCCGATGCCGGCCCAGAGGTTGGGGTGGATCTCCAGGCCGTCGCGGTTGCCGCCGCCGTGCAGGGCGAGCATGCGCTGCTGGCCCTCGGACTCGCTGCGGGCGAGACCGGCCTGTACGGACTTCACGGTCGCCGGGTCGAATCCGGCCAGCAGCCGGTCCGCCTCCGCCCAGGCCTGCTCGGAGGTGTCGCGGGTGATGACGTGCAGCCGGATGCCGAACCGGACGCTGCGGCCCTCCTTCGCCGCCAGCGCGCGGACCCATGCGATCTTCTCGGCGACCTGCGCGGGCGGTTCGCCCCACGTGAGGTACACGTCCACGTGCTTGGCCGCGACCTCGCCCGCGATGGGCGAGGACCCGCCGAAGTAGACCTCGGGGACCGGGTCGGGGACGCGGGCGAGCCTGGCGTCCTCGACCTGGAGGAACTCGCCGGACAGGTCGACGGTCTTGCCCTCCCACAGGTCCCGGACGATCTGCAGGAATTCGCCGGTACGGCGGTAGCGGGCGTCCTTGTCGAGGAAGTCGCCGTACGCGCGCTGCTCGTGGCTCTCGCCGCCGGTGACGACGTTGAGGAGGAGCCGTCCGCCGGACTGGCGCTGGAAGGTGGACGCCATCTGCGCGGCGAGCGTCGGGGAGACGAAGCCCGGCCGGAAGGCGACCAGGAACTTCAGCCGCTCGGTGTTCTGGCTGACCATGGCGGTGGTCAGCCAGGCGTCCTCGCACCACGCGCCGGTGGGCGTGAGTGCGCCGACGAAGCCCAGGTCCTCGGCGGCGCGGGCGATCTGGCTGAGGTAGGCGACCGTCGGCGGCCGGTCCCGGCCGGACACCGTGGCCGGGGTGCCGTGGCCGCCGCCGACGACATGGCGGCTGTCGCCGTTGGTGGGCAGGAACCAGTGGAAGGTGAGGGACACGGGTCCGTTCTCCGATCGGGGGGAGCTGATGGGGGGGGCGGTCTCAGAGGAGTCCGTGCCGTGGAGGCGGCGTGCCGTTCAGTACGTACCGGCCGATGTGCTGGATCTTCCAGCGGGCCGGGTCGTGCAGTGTGTGGGTGCGGGCGTCGCGCCAATGCCGGTGCAGATTGAGGGAGTTGAGGGCTGACCTGGTGCCGGACACCTCGAAGAGCGCGCCCGACACCTCGACGGCGGTGCTCGCTGCGTGCGCCTTCGCCGCGGCCACGGCGATGGACGCCTCGGCCGCCGAGGTCTCCGTGAGGTCGGCGCGGGCCGTGTCGACCGCCCGGGCCGCCGCGCCGAGCAGCGCCTCGGTGGCCCGCACCTGAATGGCCAGCTCTCCGAAGCGCTGGATGAGCAGCGGATCCTCGGCGGCGGTCTCGGCACCGCTCTCGAACCACGGGCGGCTCTTCGTGCGGACGAACTCCGCGGCCTCGGCGAGCGCGCCCGCCGCGATCCCGGCGTCGATGGCGGCGTGCAGCAACTGGGCCACCGCGCCGTGGAGTTGGGGGCCGTGGAAGGTGAGGTGGTGCGGGAGGACCCGGTCGGCGGGCACGGGTACGGCGTCGAGCCTGACGGTGCCGCTGGCGGTGGTGCGCTGGCCCATGCCGTCCCAGTCGTCGACGACCGTGAGGCCTTCGGCGTCCCGGGGTACGTACGCGACGTGCAGGTTGTCGTCCTCGGCGCGGGCGAGCACCGGAATCCAGTCGGCGAAGAGGGCGCCCGTGGAGTAGTGCTTGACCCCGGTGAGGACGTACGAACCGTCCGCGGCCGGCTCCAGTCGGGTGCGGATGTCCTGGACGTGCTTCGTGCCGGCCTCCGACTGGGCGTTGCCGAAGCGGCGCCCTGCCAGCACCTCGCCGAAGAAGAACTCCCGCTGCTCCGGGGTTCCCTGACGGCGGATCACATTGACGTAGACGAAATGGCTCTGCGGGATCTGGGCGAGGCTGGCGTCGGCCGAGGCGAGGAGCCGGAAGATCTCGGCGAGGGTCTCCTGCCGTACGTCGGCGCCGCCGTGCTCGGCGGGCACGGTGACGGCGAGCAGGCCGGAGTCGGAGAGCCGGTCCAACTCGTCGCGGGGGAGCCTGCGTTCGGCGTCCCGCCGGGAGGCCTCGGCCCGGAACTCGTCGGCCAGTGCAGCGGCGACGGTCAGGGCCTCGGCATCACCGGTGATGGTCTTGGCCGACATGGTCAGCCCGCCGCGGCCAGGATCGGCGTGCGGCCCAGTGCCTCGGAGAACTGGTCGAGCACCTGGGTCAGTGCCTCGGCCGCCGCGGGTGCCACGGTGAGTCCGCCGTCCTCGCCGACCGCGATGTCCTTGTCGAGGGTGAACCAGCCCTGGACGATGTGCCGGGCGCCCATGGAGCTGAGAACCGGGCGCAGGGCGTAGTCGATGGCCAGCACATGGGCGGTGGTGCCACCGGTGGCCAGGGGCAGCACGGTCTTGCCGGTGAGGGCGTACTGCGGGAGCAGGTCGAGCAGCGCCTTGAGGACGCCGGAGTAGGCGGCCTTGTAGACGGGGGTGCCGATGACGATTCCGTCGACGCGGGCGAAGAGCGCGGTGGCCTCGACGATAGCCGGGTGCCTGAAGTCGGCGCCGAGCAGGGCCTCGGCGGGGATCGTACGGACGTCGAGCGGGATCACCTCGTGGCCCTGCGCGGTCAGCCGGTTGTCCAGGTGGCGCAGGAGCCGGTTGGTGCGGGAGGAGGCGGAGGGACTGCCGGAGACGGACAGGACGGTGGCCATGGGTCCTCTTTCGGGACGAGGGGCGCCTCCGTGCGGGAGGCGCCCCGGAGTGAGCGGTCAGGAGTACCAGGTGGGTTCGGGCAGTTCGCCCTCGAGGAACCAGCGGCCGACCTCGCGCCGCTTGTAGGCGACGGGGTCGTGGAGGGTGTGGGTGCGGACGTTGCGCCAGAAGCGGTCGAGGCCCTCGACGGTGGCGGTGGAGCGGGCTCCGGTCACCTCGAAGATGCGGTTGCTGATCTCCAGGGCGACGTCGGTGGCACGCGCCTTGACGGCGGCCACCCGGACCTCGAAGTCGCCGCGCGCCTGCTCGGTCACGGCGTCCGGGTCGTCGTGCAGCTTCTGACCCTCGGCGGCGACGGTGTCGGCGAGGGCCTCGACTGCCCAGAGCTTCGCGGTCAGATCGCCGTAGACGTCGATGACGTACGGCTCGTCGACCGCCCGCTCGTGCCCGCCGTGCAGCCACGACCGGGCCTTCGTCCGGGTGTAGGTGGCCGCCGTCTCCAGGGCGCCGCCCGCGATGCCGAGGTAGAAGCTGACGAAGACCAGCTGGATGGTGGGGACGTTGAGGGTGTTGTAGATCCGGGGCCGGAACTCCTTGTCGATGTAGCCGGCGGCGGAGGCCCACGGCGTGCGGACGCCGTCGAGGGTGACGCCGCCGCTCTCGGTGAGCCGCTGGCCGATGTTGTCCCAGTCGTCGTGGAAGGCCAGGCCGGGGCTGTCGGACGGCACGATGACGAAGACGTGCTGGTCGGTGCCTTCGAGGACGCCTTCGAGGACGGTGACGTCGGAGACCTTGCTGCCGGTGGAGAACGATTTGCGTCCGGTGTAGACGAGGTCGTCGCCGTCCTCGGTCACGACGACGTCCTTGTCGCGCGGGTTGACGGCCCCGCCGAAGAACCACTTGTTGCGGGCGGCCTCGGCCTCCACGTGCTCCCACTGCTCGCGGGTGCCGACCAGGCGGGCGGCCCAGTTCCACAGGTAGTGGTAGCCGAGGAGCTGCCCGATGGAGCCGTCGGCCTTGGCGATCTCGCGGACGACCCGGTAGGCGGTCGGCCAGTCCTGGCCTCCGCCGCCGTGTTCCGTGGGTCCGAGCAGGGTGACGAGGCCGGCGTCCTTCAGCAGACGGACCTCGGCGTACGGGGTGGCGCCCGCGCGGTCGCGTTCGGCGGCGTCGGTGGCGAGGACTGCCGCGACCTCGGTGGCGCGGGTGATCCAGTCGTGGGCTGTTTCGGGGGTGGGGCGGGTCTGCCAGTCGGCGGGCGTGGCGGTGCTCATGCTGGGGACCTCTCTCGCAGTGCGGTGCGGAAGGAGCGGGCGCTCACGCGTGGGCGGGGGCGGACTCGGGCTCGGTGTCCGGGAGTTGGGCTTCCAGTTCGCGTACGAGGGGCAGCACGCGGCGGCCGAAGTACTCGACCTCCTCGTGGTAGTGGAGGAAGCCGAGCAGCAGGAGGTCGACGCCGAGTCGCTTGTACGCGACGATCCGCTCGGCGATCTGCTCCGGGGTGCCGATCAGCCCCGTACGGAAGCCGTCGTTGTACTGGACGAGGTCCTCGAAGGAGGAGTCCTGCCACATGCCCTTGCCGTCCGCGGCGGACTGTCCGGCCTGCTTCACTGCGGCGCCGAATCCCTCGACGGCCTCGCGGTCGGCGTGGGCGACGATCTCACGGAGGGTGTCGCGGGCCTCGGCCTCGGTGTCACGGGCGATCAGGAAGCCGTTGAGGCCGAACTTCGGTGCCCTGCGCCCGACTTCGGCGGCGGACTTTCGGACGTCGTTGATCTGCTCGGTCACTCCGTCGAAGTCCTTGCCGTTGGAGAAGTACCAGTCGGAGACCCGGCCGGCCATGGCGCGGGCGGCGGTGGAGTTGCCGCCCTGGAAGATCTCGGGGTGGGGGCGCTCGACGGTGTTGAGAGGCTTGGGCTTGAGGGAGAAGTCGCGCAACCGGTAGAAGTCACCGGCGAGTTCGGTGTGGTCCTCGGTCCAGATCTGGCGCAGGGCCTGGATGAACTCCTCGGAGCGGCGGTAGCGCTCGTCGTGCTCCAGCCAGGGCTCGCCGAGGGCGGTGAACTCGCCCTTGAACCAGCCGGATACGACGTTGACCGCGAAGCGGCCGTTCGACAAGTGGTCGGCGGTGGCGCCGAGTTTGGCGAGGACTCCCGGGTGCCAGAGGCCCGGGTGGACGGCGGCGATGACCTTCAGACGCTGGGTGGCGAGCAGCAGGGCGAGGCTGAAGCTGGTCGACTCGTGCTGGAACTCGGCGCCGTAGCTGGCCATGTAGCGGACCTGGCTGAGGGCGTAGTCGAAGCCGTTGTTCTCGGCGAGGACGGCGAGTTCGCGGTTGTACTCGTAGCCCCAGTCGGTGCGCTGCTCGATCTTGCTGGTGACCAGGCCGCCGCTGACATTCGGCACCCAGTAGGCGAAGCGGACGGGGTCTGCGGACGGGTTTTCGGCAGGCATGCGGAACTCCTGTTGCGGGGAATTCAGACACGCCGAATTCGGCGGGAGGCGGTGCGTCGCCGAATTCGGGCGGCGGAAAGCGACTCACGGCTTTACGGCAGCCGTGGGCGGCGGAAGAAGAGGGGGTGAGAGGCGCAGCGGATCCGGTGGATCAGGCCGCGGAGCAACAGGCGGCGCTGGAGACACGCGCAAGGTCGACATGGCGTCGCCGCGTGAGGTCCAGTCGCATCATCATGTTCTCGATCGTGGCAGCCGTCGGTCCTGACCGTCAAGGAATACCCGATCGGTCTCGCATCGCGGACCGGCGAATTTCACGAAGGCGTGACAGGGCAGCCCTTGAACAGGGCGGTGCGCGCACCACATTCTGCTGGGGTGCGAATAGAGCAGCTGGAATACATCACGGCGGTCACCCGACTCGGTTCGCTGCGCCGCGCGGCCGAGGAACTCCACCTCTCCCAGCCCGCGTTGAGCGAGACCGTGCGGAATCTGGAGCGGGAACTCGGGGTCGACCTCCTGGAGCGCAAGAGGTCCGGTGCGAAGATGAGCGCGGAGGGGCGGGAGCTGCTGCCGCATATCATCAACGTCCTCGACGCGGTGGACCGGCTGCGGGGCGCCGCGGGCGAACAGCACCGCATCAGTCGCATGGTGCGCGTCGGCACGGTGAACGCGGCGACGGTCCCGCTGCTCATTCCGGCCGTACGGGAGTTCCGCGCCACGCATCCGGCGACACAGGTGGAGGTCGTCGGCGCCCAGCAGTCGGAGATCCACCGGACCCTGCTGGAGGGCGGCTTCGACCTCGGCCTGGTGAATCACCTGGAGGGCGACGACGTTGCCGCAGACTTCGACTCCACGGAGCTGCTGCGCGGGCGGCCGGTGGTGTGCGTGCGGCCGGACAGTCCGCTCGCGTCGCTGTCAGTGGTGTCCGTGTCCGACCTGCTCGCCGAACCGATCATCGCGATGCGCTCCGGCTATGTGATGCACCGCTACGTCCACCGGCTGCTGGGCGACCGTGAGCCGTCCTTCTCCTACTCCACCGACGGCGCGGAGATGGGCAAGCTGATGGTGGCGGAAGGGCTGGGGGTCACGGTGCTGCCCGACTTCAGCGTGATCGACGATCCGCTGGAACGGCAGGGCTCGATCGTCTGCCGTCCGCTGGCCGACGACTCGACGCGCGTGCTGTTGATGCTGCAGCGGCGCAAGGCCGACTCCGTGCCGCGGGCCGCCCACGATCTGCACGAGGCCTTCGTGCGCCGGGCGGCGGCACTCGGGGGAACGGTGACCGGCCAGCCGTGACGCGGCACGGGCCGCACTCGCCCCGAGCCGGCGCCCGCCCGTGCGGAATCAGTCGCGGAATCAGTCCTCGTCGAGCCCCGGGACCACCACGAGGAAGGTGTCCGACTTCAGGTCCATCACGACCACCGCGGGCTCACCCTCGGCACGACGCCGTGCCGCGTACTCCTCCGCGGGCCACGATCCGCGCGGGGCTCCCGCGGGAAACCGCTCCAGCACCTTGGCGCTCATGACGGCAGCCACCTCCAGCATCGAACAACGACTCTCTTCTGGACCTCGTCTGCCCCCGATCTGCGAAGACATGTACCGGCGTCCGCAACCCGGATGGCCGCAGTGTCCCGGTCGGCGCATCCGTCGGGGCCTTCACGAGGGAAGTGATCAGGAGGGGGACACCGACACGGAAGGCTGAGGACTCATGAGCGGTGACGTCTCCGAAGGCGGGCTGCGGTGCCTGGTGACGGGCGCGACGGGATACATCGGCGGCCGGCTCGTCCCGGAACTCCTCGCCGCGGGCCACCGGGGGCGCTGCATGGCCCGCTCCCCCGGCGCCCTCCGCGACCATGAGTGGGCGGGTGACGTCGAGGTGGTGCGCGGGGACGTCACCGACCCCGAGTCCGTCGCCGGGGCGATGCGGGACATCGACGTCGCGTACTACCTGGTGCACGCGCTCGGCACGGGCAAGGGCTTCGAGGAGACCGACCGCAGGGCCGCCCGCACCTTCGGGGAGCGGGCCCACGCGGCGGGCGTACGCCGGATCGTCTATCTGGGCGGGCTCACCCCCGCCGGGGTGCCGGAGGCGGAGCTGTCGCCGCATCTGCGGTCCCGGGCCGAGGTCGGCCGCGTCCTGCTGGACTCCGGGGTGCCGACGACCGTGCTGCGCGCGGCGGTCATCATCGGTTCCGGTTCGGCCTCCTTCGAGATGCTGCGCTATCTCACCGAGCGGCTGCCGGTGATGGTCACTCCGAGCTGGGTCCGTACGCGGATCCAGCCCATCGCCGTACGGGACGTGCTGCGCACGCTGGTGGGCGCCGCGCGGATGCCGGAGGACGTCAGCCGGGCCTTCGACATCGGCGGCCCCGAGATTCTGACGTACCGGGAGATGATGGTCAGATACGCGGCGGTCGCGGGCCTGCCCCGCCGACTGATCGTGCCGGTACCGGTCCTGACGCCCCGGCTCTCCAGTCACTGGGTCGGACTGGTCACGCCCGTACCGAACTCCATCGCGCGCCCGCTCACCGAGTCGCTGCGCCACGAGGTCGTCTGCCACGAGCACGACATCGCCCGCCATGTGCCCGACCCGCCGGGCGGGCCGATCGGCTTCGAGGAGTCGGTGCGGCTGGCGCTGCGACGCGTCCGGGAGGCACGGGTCACCACGCGCTGGTCGTCCGCCTCGGTGCCGGGTGCCCCGAGTGACCCGCTGCCCACCGACCCCGACTGGGCGGGCGGCAGCCTCTACACGGACCGGCGCGAGCTGACGGTCGACGCCCCGCCCGAAGCCCTGTGGCGGGTGATCGAGGGCATCGGCGGCGACAACGGCTGGTACTCCTTGCCTCTCGCCTGGGCGGTACGCGGCTGGCTGGACCGGCTGGTCGGCGGGGTGGGCCTGCGCCGAGGGCGCCGCGACGCGACACGCCTGCGGGTCGGCGACTCGCTCGACTTCTGGCGCGTCGAGGAGATCGAACGAGGTCACCTGCTGCGGCTGCGCGCCGAGATGCGGCTGCCGGGCCTCGCGTGGCTGGAGATGTACGTCGACACGGACGAGGACGGTGGCGTCCGTTACCGCCAGCGCGCCCTCTTCCATCCCCATGGGCTGCTCGGCCACGCCTACTGGTGGAGCGTGTCGCCGTTCCACGCGGTCGTGTTCGGCGGCATGGCCCGCAACATCGCCCGGACCGCGGCCAGATCGCAGCCCGCTCCGGCGGCCCGGCTCAGCTCACCCGGTGGCTGACGCCCGACACCGCTTCCCTTCCCGTCCGTCCCCGCCCCGTCCCGGAATTCCGGAGTCATGCCATGAACGTCTCGGTCGTCCTGTTCACCTCCGACCTGCGACTGCACGATCATCCGCCGCTCCGCGCGGCGCTCGACGGCTCCAGCGCGGTGGTGCCCCTGTTCGTCCGTGACCGGGCCGTCGACACAGCCGGATTCGCCGCTCCGAACCGGCTGGCGTTCCTCGCCGACTGTCTGCGGGACCTCGACACGGGACTGCGGGAGCGCGGCGGCCACCTCGTCTTCCGGTCCGGCGATGTCGTCGACCAGGTGTGCCGGGTGGTCAGGGAGGCGGACGCCGACGATGTTCACATGGCTGCCGGTGCGAGCGCCTACGCCCACCGGCGCGAGGAACGGCTGCGCACCGCCCTGGAGTCGGAGGGGCGCCGACTGCACGTCCACGACACAGTGATCACCGCGTTGGCACCGGGGGCCGTGACCCCGGCCGCCTCGGACCACTTCGCCGTCTTCACGCCGTACTTCCGGCACTGGGCGCGGCAGCAGCCGCGCAACGTGCTCGGCGCGCCCCGAGCCGTGCCCGTACAGGAGGGCATCGGTTCGGAGGCACTCCCCCGGCGTGGGGATCTGTCCGCCCTGTCCGAGGGGCTGGCCGAAGGCGGCGAGAGGGAGGGCAGGACGCGGCTGACGGCCTGGCTGCGGAGCGGGATCGGCTCGTACGAGGACCGCCACGACGACCTGCCCGGGGACGCCACCTCGCGCCTCTCCCCGCACCTGCACTTCGGCACGCTGTCCCCCGTCGAGCTCGTCCACCGGGCGCGGAAGGCGGGCGGGCCGGGCGCCGAGGCGTTCGTACGGCAGCTCGCGTGGCGGGACTTCCACCATCAGGTGCTGGCCGCACGGCCGGACGCCGGCACGACGGACTACCGCACCCGGCGTGACCTGTGGCGGTCACAGACGTCGGCCGCACGGGACATCGACGCCTGGAAGGAGGGGCGGACCGGCTATCCCGTCGTCGACGCGGCCATGCGCCAACTGCGGTACGAGGGCTGGATGCACAACCGGGGACGCCTGCTGACCGCGAGCTTCCTCACGAAGACGCTGTACGTCGACTGGCGGGTCGGCGCCCGTCACTTCCTCGAACTGCTGGTGGACGGCGACATCGCGAACAACCAGCTCAACTGGCAGTGGGTGGCGGGAACCGGCACCGACACACGGCCCAACCGCGTCCTCAATCCGGTCCTCCAGGGCAAGCGGTACGACCCGGACGGCACGTACGTCAGGCGCTGGGTGCCCGAACTCGAAGGGCTCGACGGGGCAGCCGTGCACGAGCCGTGGAAACTCAAAGGGCTCGAACGCGCCGCCCACGACTATCCCGAGCCGATCGTCGAACTCGCCGACGGGCTGGCCCGCTTCAGGCATGCCCGCGGGCGGGCCTGACGACCCGCCGCCGATCCCTCGATCCCTCGATCCGCCGGCCCGTCAGTCCGACGGGCCGTCAGTCCGCGGTCCCGGCACGCTGTTCTCGTAGCGGGCCGCGAGGACGGCCAGCGCGTCATGCAGGCTCGATGGCCGCAGCATGCCCTGCGCCGATCGCCCTGCCCATCCCGGGCCGCCCAGCACGAGCGTCGGATGTCTGCGGGCTCCCTTCACGCCCCAGTGCGTGGCGGCGACGTGGCGGGCCAGGGGGATGCTCGCCGTGGAGCGTGCCTGGGCCCACAGGACGACGGCCGAGGGCCCCAGGCGTCGTACCGCCGCGGTGAGCGCCTCCGCGGGCACGGCCGCGCCGAACATCCGGGTGGGCAGGCCGTGTTCGGCGAGTCCGGCGTTCAGCGCCTCAAGCGGCAGGGTGTGCTGCTCGCCGGGTACGCAGGCCAGGACGACCGGCCCCTCGGAGGTCTCCGGTCTGCCCGGTCGCGGGGACGGAGACAGGGACAGGGAGGGGGTGACACGGCGGAGCGTGGTGGAGATGTGCCAGGACAGCAGGTGCTCGACCTCGACGTACCGGTCGCCGGACGACTCCCATCTGCGGCCGACGGCGTGCAGCGTCGGAACCATCACGTCCTGCCAGGCCGCGGTGAGTCCGTATCGCTCGACGGCCGAGGTCAACCGGCCGTCCACGGCCGGGGCGTCGAGCCGGACAGCGGCCCGGGCCAGGCCACGGCACTCCTTGCGGATGTCGCCGGGGAGCGGCGGGCCCGCCGTGGGTGGCCGGTCGTCGTCGGCGGGTGGGCGCGCGTGATCGGTCCGGTCGAGGGAGGGCGAAGGCGAGCCGATCGGCTCCCTGACGGCCTTCTCTCCTGCGCCCCACTCTTTCGGGGCTTTCGGAGCCTCCGCGTTGACGGCCCTCTCCTTGGCTGCCCTCTCCTCCACAGCCCCCTGTCTGGCGGCGCGTGCCGCTTCGGCGGGCGGGACCCCGGCGGAGGTCAGCCGGCACATCGCTTCCAGCATCGCGACGTCCCGGGTCGACCAGCGGCGGTGGCGGCCGTCGGCGCGGACGGCGGGGCCCAGGCCGTAACGGCGGTCCCACGAGCGCAACGTGGTCGGCGACACCCCGAGCCGGCGGGCCACTGTCCCGGTCGTCATGGCCGTATCGGCCGCCTCGACAGCTTTCGGAGAGGGTTCGTCCGGGTGGTTCCGCCCGCCCGTCGGCTCGTACATGGGCCGACTATACGACGCAGAATCGATGCGGATTGATCACCTCACGGCCCGGCTCCGACGATGGCCGCACCGGGGCACGACGTGAGGAGCCATGGTCATGACCGGAGACGCGATGCCCGAACCACCGACGGTCACAGCGGAGGCCGGCACACCCTCATGGGTTCGTTCGAAGGAGTCGTTCAGCGACGAGCAGCCGCTCACCGACGAGGAGTTGGCCCGCGGCCTGGCCGACGGCGACGAGGCCTGTCTGGCCGCCGTCCACCACCGATGGTCCGCGCTGGTCCACACCCTCGCGCGGCGTGCACTGGGTGACGCGAGGGAGGCCGAGGACGTCACCCAGCAGGTCTTCCTGGGGGTGTGGCGCGGCCGTCACGGTTACCGGCCCGAACGCGGCGCGGTCTCGGCCTGGATCGTGGGGATCACCAGACGCAGGATCGCCGACGCGCTGGCGGCCAGGACGCGCCGAGCGGAGCTCGTCGCCCGGGCCGGATCCGTCCTGGCACTCGGCGATCCCGGTGACGAACAGCCCGAAGCGGTCCTCGACCGGATCCTGATCCGCCGGGAGATGGCGAGGCTGCCCTCGGCCCAGCAGCGGGTCCTGCGTCTGACGTTCTACGAGGACCTCACCCAGGCCCAGATCGCCCAGCGCACGGGCTGGCCGCTGGGGACGGTCAAGAGTCACGCCCGACGCGGGCTGTACCGGCTGCGTCGCTGTCTGCGTACGGACTACGCAACTCCCACCTCCTCCGACCCGCTCACCTCTACACATAAAGAAGAAATAAGAGCAGAATGTACATACGCGGCGTCTACCGCATACCGCACAGTCGCGGTCAGGCCTGCAGAGACAAAGGAGTCGAGTCATGGCCAACGTCTCGAACGCCAGAGGTGACATAGGCAGCCACCCTGATGTATCCGAAATGCGGGATCGCTACGCCCGCATGCTCGGTGGTCGCGATGTGGCGCTCGTGGACGGACCGGTGTTCCTGCTCGGTCTGTACTGCGCCACCTCCCCGTGGATACTCCACTACACGACAAGCCAGCCCGCACTCGTGACGCACAACCTCATCATGGGTATCGCGATAGGCGTCCTGGCCCTCGGATTCACCACCACGCCGACCCGGATGTACGGCCTCAGCTGGGCCATGTGCGCGATGGGTACATGGATGATCATCTCGCCGTGGATCGTCGGCGAGAGCCCCGACGCGGGCGTCGTGCTCAACAACATCATCATCGGCGTTCTCGCCGTGGTGCTGGGGTTCATATGCGCGGCCACGTCCGCGAAGAACACATCACAGACGTAGCAGGACGTCTGCGCCGACGAGGACCGCCGGCCGGCCCGCGCGCTCACACCGCGGGCCGGCCGACGCATGCCGGACCGGTCGACACCTCGGCACCTCGGCACTACGGCGCTTCGACACCCCGGCCCCACGCCACTACGGCACCAGCCACGGCTCCTGCGGCAGCGGACTGCCCGTCTCCAGGAGCGACTTGAGGTTGGCCAGGACGGCGGGCCAGCCGGCCGACACCTCCTTGACCGCGGTCTCGTCGGCGAGATCCTCGTGCGTGACGGTGAGCCGGACGATCCCGCCGTGCGGCCGGATGTCGTAGGTGACCTTGGAGTACTTGTCCTCCTTGCCCTCGTCCTCGGGCGAGGCCCAGGTGGCCACCAGCCGGGTGGGCCGTTCGCTCTCCACGACGGTGCCGACCACGTCGGCGATCCCCGATCCGTCGATGCGCCGGTGCTCCCACCGGGATCCGGGGCGCCAGTCCTCGGAGACGTTGCTGTGGCCCCAGTACGAGGCGGTCAGGTCGGCGTCGGTGAGCGCGTCCCAGACCTTCTCGGGTGTGCTGGCGATGTAGGTGACGTACACGAATGTCGGCTTGTCGCTCATGTCTTCCTCGGCTCGTCGTTTGACCGCACTGAGCGCGCGCAGACGCGGGCGCTCGAACTTGTCGATCCAGCGCTCCTGGATCTCGTGGAGCGGTACGGGGTTGAGGTAGTGCAGCTTTTCCCGCCCGCGCCGCACCGTGCTGACCAGGTTGGCCGCCTCCAGGACGGCCAGGTGCTGGGTGACCGACTGCCGGGTCATGTCGATGTGCTCGCACAGCTCTCCCAGCGTCTGTCCGCTGTGCTCGTGCAGCCTGTCGAGCAGCCGTCTGCGCGTCCCGTCGGCCAGCGCCTTGAAGACCTGGTCCGTCTGCGCGCCCTTACCCGGCACTGGTCCGCTCTCCCGCTCTCGTTCCTCGTCCGATCACACACTCAACGTTATGCAGGCAATTACCTGCATGTCAATCGTCCGGCACGGTCTGCCATCCCGTCCAGCACCGTCTGCCATCCGGGGTACCCCGGCGATATTCGCTGGCCGCGGGCGCGCGGCTCGCTCAGACTGTCGCGGTGAGCCGAACTTTCAGTGCGTGGGTTACGTCGGGTGAGGACTTTCTCGGCGCCGTCGGCCCCTTCTCCGTCGACGTGCCGTGGTGGTCCGAGGTCGAGCCGGTCGTCCGGCGTCTGCAACAGGCGCTCGGGGTGCGGGTGTTGGTGATCCGTCTGCTGTCCGTGGACGGCGGGGAGGGCGGGCGCGACGGCCATGTGACGTACCACGTCGAGGCGTTGGAGCGTCCGGGCATGCTGCTCCAACTCCCGGCGGATCCAGGGATGTTGTACGGACTCGATCCGCTGCGGGCTCCCTGGGCACGGATCGACGGGCTCCGGGAACTGCTCGACTGGTCGACGCGCACGCTGGCCACGCAGGGCCGGCCCGTGACCGGGCCGGTGGAGCAGCGCCGCACCTGGAACCTGGCCGGGCTCTTCCGGCTGCCCACCGACCGAGGTCCGGTCTGGCTCAAGGCCACTCCCCACTTCGCCTCGGACGAGGCGGAGGTCATCGCCGCGTTCGCCCGAGTCGATCCGGGGCTGGTCCCGACCGTCCTCGCTTCCGCCGGCGGGCGCGTCCTGATGGAGCACATCCCCGGCGAGGACTGCTGGAAGGCCTCGGCGGACACCGCCGCCTCCGGAGTGCGGCGCTTCGTCGCGGCACAGGCGGCCCTCGCCCTGCGGCCGGAGGAACGGCCCGCGAGCCTGCCGGACCGCCGTACGTCCGTCTTCGCCGAGCGGGTCCGGGAGTTGCTCGACGGCCCTGTCTCCGGCGGGCTCACCGCCCATGAGCTGCGCGTGGCACGGGAGTTGACGGACCGTTGGCGGCTGCTGGACGAGTGCGGACTGCCGGACACGGTCGTGCACGGCGACTTCCACCCCGGCAACTGGCGCAGCGACGGCGGGCCGCCGGTGGTCGTCGACTTCGCCGACGCGCACTGGGGCAGCCCGGTCCTGGACGCGCTGCGCGTGCACGACTTCCTGCCCGAGGACGTACGAGCCGGTGCCGTCCGCGTCTGGGCGGACGCGTGGCTGGAGCAGGTGCCCGGCAGCGATCCGGCCCGCGCCCTGGCCGTCGCCGAGCCGCTCGCGCATCTCGCGTACGCGGTCCGGTATCAGGAGTTCCTGGACGGCATCGAGCCGTCGGAGAGGATCTACCACCAGGACGATCCCGTGTCGGTGATCCGCGAGGCCGTGCGCCGCGCGACCGCTCCCGACCAGGGGCTCGCCGATCTGGGGCGCTCCGTCGTGCGGTGAGCGAGACCGACGCGCCCTTGGCCGCCCGTCCGCGCGCGAGGCAGGATCGCCTCATGGACAGCCCGCTGACACTCGCCCCGCCTCCGCACCTGCGGCTCGAAGGAGAGGGTATTCACCTGCGCGAATGGTCCGAGGAGGACATCCCCGCCCTGGTCGAGGTGTACGACGACCCGGAGATCGCCCGCTGGACGCCGGTGGCCTCGCCGTTCGACACGATGGCGGCGCAGGTCTATCTCACCGAGGCCAAGGAGGCGCGGGCGCAGGGACGCAAGGTGCAGCTCGCGATCACCACGGACGGGGTCCTGCCCCGGGGCGAGGTGCTGCTGTTCCGCAGCAAGGCCGACGAGCGGGACGTCGAGATCGCCTACGGCGTCGGAGCCGCCCACCGGGGCCGGGGTCTTGCCTCCCGGGCCGTCCGCCTCCTCTCCGAGTACGCCGTGCTGCATACGGGAGCGCGGCGCGTGGTGCTGTGCATCGAGGAGGGCAACGCGGCCAGTATCGCCGTCGCCAGGTCCACCGGCTTCACGCTCACCGACGACGAGCCCGTCCTGCGCACGTCACGTGGGCGGCCGATAACCCTGCGGACATGGAGCCTGACCGGCGGCGGCGCGTAACCCTTCGGGCGGTTTTCGGGCGGTTCTCGATCGCGGGAGCCCGTCCCCGGCTGGCAGGCTGCTCCCATGGATCATGCGGAGGTTCTGCTCATCGGTGGGCGCGCGGGTGTCGGGAAGTCGACCGTGGGCTGGGAGGTCTCGGCCCGGCTCCGGCGGGCGCAGGTCGCCCACGCCGTGCTGGAGGGCGACTTCATGGGGCAGGTGCATCCGGCGCCGGAGGACGATCCGCACCGGGCAGTGATCACCGAGCGCAATCTGGCGGCGGTGTGGGCGAACTTCGCCGAGCTCGGCCACCGGCGTCTGATCTACACGAACACCGTGAGCGTGCTGACGGAGGCCGCGGGCATGTTCGAGCGGGCGATGGGCGAGGACGTACGGCTCGTACGGGTGCTCCTCACCGCTTCCGACGCCACCGCCGCCAAGCGGCTGAAGGGGCGCGAGCTGGGCTCCGAGCTGGAACAGGAGCTGCGGGGCAGCGCGAACAAGGCCCGGCTGCTGGAGGAACGGGCGCCCGCGGACACCGTACGGGTGGTCACGGACGACCGCGAGGTGATCGACATCGCGCGCGAGGTGCTGGGCGTCACCGGCTGGACCGGAAACGGCGTCGGCTGAGGGAAACCGCCCGGACTGCACTCACGACGACGGGGCACTTGTAGGCGTAAGGAGCATGACGAAGAGGGGCGAAGAGGGGCTGAGATGGAGATCTCGGGCATTATCAGTGCCATCGTGATCGGCATCATCATCGGTGTGCTGGGCCGGCTCGTTGTGCCGGGCCGTCAGCGCATCGGCATTCTGTGGACGATCGCGGTCGGCATCGTGGCCGCGCTCATAGGATCGGTGCTGGCCAACGCGTTCGACGTGTCCGACACCAACGGAGTGGACTGGATCGAGTGGCTGATCCAGATCGGACTCGCGGCGCTCGGCGTCACGGCCCTGGACCGGTCGAAGGCAGGGCGCCGCTGACCACGACAGATCGCGGCGCACCGCATGCCGGGGCTCCACGAGGCGTCCGCCGTCTACCGCATGGCGCGTCGCAGTACGAAGACCGGCAGTACGAAGAGTGGCAATACGAAAAGCTGTTGCAGGTCGTTCTCCGTCACGGCTAGCGTCTGCGGGTTTCCCCCCGCAGCCCGCACCGCACCTCAACCGTGACGGAGACACCTTGCCGCACCGCATCACCGCGCTCACCGATCCCCAGCCCAGCGCGTCGAGCCGCCGTCTGGCGTGGCTCGCGTCCGAGGACGAGGGGGCGCCGGTCGGATCCGCCTTTCTGCGGCTGTTCACCAAGGAAGGGCAGGAGCATCTCGCCGAGTTGGAGATCGCCGTGCACCGGGCGGAGCGCCGGCGCGGTGTCGGCGGCGGCCTCCTGGACGCGGCCGTCGCGGCGGCACGGGACGAGGGGCGCCGCTCCGTTCTCGCCCAGGCCGAGGCCGGTTCTCCCGGCGACCTCTTCCTGTCGGCGCGCGGCTTCCGCAGGGTGCTGGCGCTGACGTACGCCCGGCTCCCGCTGGCCGACGCCGACCTTCGCCGGATCGACGAGATCGTCGAACAGCCCCATGAGGGCTACCGGTTGGTCCAGTGGGACGGCACGGTACCGCCCGAACTGGCCCTCACCTTCGCCCACTCGCGCCGGGCCATGGACGACATGCCGATGGACGGGACCGACTACGGCACGGTCGTCTGGGACGTGGACCGGGTGCTCTCGGCCGCCGAGGCGATCGCCAAGGGGGGCGAACTGCTGCACACCGTCGCCGTGGTGGACACCGCGAGCGGTTCGGTCGCCGGCTTCTCCGAACTCGTGGTTCCCGGCGACGGCCGGGGGGACGCACAGCACTACGGGACCGGGGTGCTGCCCGAACACCGGGGCCACGGTCTCGGCCTCTGGATGAAGGCACAGTCCATCCGGCAGGCCCGCGCACACCATCCGGAACTCGGCGGCCTGCTGACGGACACGGCCGACAGCAACGCACATATGCGCGGCATCAACGACAGGCTCGGCTATCTGCCCACGCACAAGGCGGTGGAGTACCAGCTCGATCTGTGAGACGGCGTCGTCACAGCCGTGCGACGGGGTGCACGTACGGCGTGGTCGTCGTCAGTGGGGCGAAGCCGAGTCGTTCGAGGATGGGTCGGCTCTCGTCGGAGGCGTCGACCTGGAGGTAGCGGTAGCCGCGGTCGGCGGCGATACGGGCGCGGTGGGCGACCAGGGCGCGGTAGATGCCGCGACCGCGCCAGGCCTCTACTGTGCCGCCACCCCACAGCCCCGCGAACCGTGTGCCGGGGATGAGTTCCATACGGGCCGAGCTCACCGGCACGTCATCGGCGAGGGCCACGACGGCGACCACGGTGTCCGGCTCTTCGGCCAGCTGGGTGAGCAGCAGGTGGCGGAGCCGGGAGCTGTCCGAGCCGAAGGCCTGCTCATGGACGTCGGCCACGAGGTCGACGCCCGCGGCGTCGGTGACGGGCCGCAGCTCGATGCCCTGCGGTGGCCTGACGTCGAGGTCCAGCTCGCCGACCTCGACGATCATCAACGTCTCCTCGGGTTCGGCCGTGAAACCGGCCGCGCGCAGCCGTCGCCCCAGGTCGACGGGCCGGTCGTGCGCGTACAGCTTCCACTCGAACTCCAGGCCCAGGCCCGTGAAATGCCTGACCTGCTCGGCGATCGCCGCGTCCGCGTCGACCTCCGAGAGGTCCGACCAGAGCACCCCGTTCCAGCCCTTCTCAGGTCCGACATGCCGCACCACCCCTCCGACGCGCTCCACCACGGAGTCGAGACCGAAGGGGCGCGCACCCTCGCGCATGTCCCGGTCGAACAGTGCCAGTACCGCTGCGTGATCCATTACTCCACTCCAGCACCCGTGGGACGGACGGGCAACGGGGTTTCGGCGTGATGGCGGGCCATGCCGATGGTCGCGCGGAAACGTTCGCCCTCGTCGTTGCCTCAGGGGGTCAGAGGAGGGTGGGCTGCAGGACGCCCTCGTGGGTGAGGAGCTGGACCTTGCGCTCCACACCTCCGGCGTAGCCGCGCATGGTGCCGTCCGCGCCGATCACCCGGTGACACGGGCGCACCAGCAGCAAAGGGTTCGCTCCGATCGCCGCGCCCAGCGCCTGGATCCGTTCGCGGGGCACACCGAGCCGCTCGGCGAGCGCGCCGTACGTGGTCGACGTGCCGTACGGGATCTCCTCCAGCGCATGCCACACGCGCTGCTGGAACTCCGTACCGCTCGGGGTGAACTCGATGTCGAACCCGGTGGGTTCACCGGCGAAGTAGGCGGCCAGCTGCCGGGTGACGGCCGCGAAGCGGTCAGGATCGCGCCGCCAACCGGGCTTCACAGCAGGGGCGTTCCGCTGCCCCGGCATGGACAGCGACGTCAAGGTCACACCGTCCAGAGCCTCTTCACCGACCAGTAGCAGTTCGCCCAACGGGCTGTCGATCGTCGTAAAGGCGGTCATCGTGGCCTCCCTTTCATCCACTTTCGTTCCACTCCTCATAGTGGGGTGCCCCGATCACTGATGCTGGCGGGATTCGGACGCCACGCTGCGTTGCCGGTGGACGTGGTCACTTGAAGAAGCGCAGCGGCACCGCCCGTGCCATCGCCTCCCGGCCCGCGTCGTTGGTGTGCAGGTGGTCGCCGCTGTCGTAGGCGGCGAGGAGTCGTTCGGGATCGGCCGGGTCCCGCAGCGCGGCGTCGAAGTCGATCACACCGTCGTACTCGCCGCTCGTGCGCAGCCAGTGGTTGAAGGTCTGGCGCGCCGCCGCGTTCTCGGGCGTGTAGAAGCCGAGCGTGTCGTTCTTGAACGGCGTGATGGTGGCTCCGTAGATCCGCAGTCCGCGCTCGTGGGCGCGGGCGATGAGTTGCCGGTGGCCGTCGATCAGGTCCTGGCCGGTCACCTTCTCGGAGAGCGGGGCGATGTTTCCGGGGTGGCCGAGGTCGTTCACGCCGAGCAGGACGAGGACATGGCGGACTCCTGGCTGGGCGGCCACATCACGGTCGAAGCGTTTGAGTCCGCTCTCACCGAAGTACGCGGCGTACGCCTCGGAGGGGTGGCCGGCCGGCGGGTTGGGGTCGTGGAGCAGGCGGTTGCCGCTGATGCCCTTGTTGAGGACGCCGACGGGGTGGCGGGGGCCGCCGGGTCCTTGGAGGCGCTGAGCGAGGTAGTCGGTCCAGCGGTGGTTGGTGCCGAGGGTGGTGTCGGCCGTGATGGAGTCGCCGAGCGCGACGGCGGCCGATGCCTTGCCCGTGCCGGAGGAGCCTGTGGCCGTAGGCCGTGTGGAGGTGGCTCGGACGCTCACGCCTGTCAGGAAGTACCAGCGTTCCGTGACGGACTGGGGCTCGATCTTCGTCTCGCCCGTCACGTTGCCCGCCGCGATGTAACTGCGTTGCGCGGCGAAGGAGTTGACCGTCGATCCCGGAGTGCTCTCGGGGAGGTGGAGGCTCACGACGAGCTCGGAGCGCGCGGGTACGCGGAGTGTGACGGGGTCGCTGAGGGCGGGCGCTCCGGCGGGGATCGTGACCGATGACTTGCCCGAGAAGGTCAGTTCGCGGTCCGTGGCGGGGTCGATGGTCGGCTCGTCCGTACCTGACGCGCGGCGGGCGACATGCACCTCGCCGATCTTCAGTGGCTGCTTGCCGAACTCGTTCGAGAGGCGGATGCGCAGGGCGCTTCCGGCAATGCTGGTGTGAACGATCTGCCGGATCGTCTGATCGTGGAAGGCCGTGGCGTCCGTCTTGGGGACGGTGGTGGGGGCCGTGGCCCAGGTGCCCGTCCACGTGGTCGATTCAGGTGCCTGGGCAGAGGCGGAGGGAGTGAGAGCGGCTCCCAGCAGGAGGGCTCCGGTGAATAACGCGGCGAGTCTCTGGCGAACAGTCAGGTGTCCCATGTGCGGCTCCTCGTCGTCCGGAGGAAGGAAGGGGTGGGCAGGTGCTGGGCGTTGGACGTCGGCTGCCGGTGCGTTGTGCCTTGTCGCGGTCGCGCGGTTCCCTGCGCCCCTGGCGGGGCCTCAACAAGGCATATTCGAAAGTTTCGGGGAACTTTACGAACGAGCGGTCGTGACGATAGAGACGGCTGTTACTCCCGTCAAGACGTGGACGCCAGGAGGTAGACGTCGGAAGGCGGACGTCAGGACGTGGAGGCATGCACCGCGGCCCTGCCCGGGGCCTCCGGCACGGCCCACGCCGCGGTGAACCCGCGCCCGGTCGCGACCAACCCCATGCGCTCGCCCAGGAAGTAGCCGCGCGGACTGGCCTCGTCCGGGATCCTCGGTGCCCGGCGCATGTCGTACGACGTCGGGGTCAGCCGGGTCTCCCGCCAGGTCGCCGCATCGCTCGTACAGTCGGCGGGCCCCGGTCGGCAGCGCGCCGGCCAACGGTCCGTCAGCAGCGCCTCGCCCGTGCCGTTGTGCCGGAAGTCGGTGTGGGAGACGGCGACCGTGCCGTCGTCGCCGACCGCCAACGCCACGGTGAATGCCTGCTGATTGGACAGCGGGATTCCGGTCGGCGTGCGGTTCACCTTCACCGGCGTGGACCAGGTGCGGCCACCGTCGTCGGAAGCGGCCATGGCCACGGAGTCGGCGGCGCCGTCGGCGAACCGCGAGTCCTGCCAGGCCACATGGATGCGCCCGGTGCGACGGTCGATGGCGGTGTCGGAGAGCAGGCTGGTGGTGTGCGAGACCTGTTCACCGGATTCGGGGTCCTGGAAGAGGAACCTGGTGCGCAGGCCGGCCACCTTCACCGGCGCGGACCAGGTCCGGCCGCCGTCGGTGGACCGTACACCGCCGGGCCGGAGGCGACCCCGCCCCGCGTCGGATCGGTCTCCTCGATGATCACGGCGGGGTGTGTCCAGGTCCGGCCGCCGTCGTCGGAACGTATCGACAGGCCAGTCCTCGACCCGCGGACCCGCCTCGGTCGCCCGGCGGACTTGCCCTCACACTGATGTGAACGTTTCAGCATGGCCCGTATGACGACCGCACCGACCGGCGAAGGCCCCGGCACGCCCACATCCAGGCCCACGGCCACGCCTGCGCCCGCCGAGCCCGGTCTGCCGCTCTCGGGACTGTTCGCCCTGTCCACGGCCGCCTTCACCGCCGTACTGACGGAGCTTCTTCCGGCGGGTCTGCTGCCGCGGATGGCACCGGATCTCGGGGTCTCCGAGTCACGGGTGGGCTTCCTGGTGACCGGCTACGCGGTCGCGTCGTTCCTCGCTGCGATCCCGCTCACCGCCGCGCTGCGCGGGCTGCCGCGACGGCCCGTCCTCATCGGCGCCCTGCTCGGTTTCGCAGCCGCCAACGCCGTCACCGCGCTGTCGTCCTCGTACGGGCTGACCTTCGCGGCACGGCTCGCGGCCGGGGCGATGGGCGGCACGCTGTGGGCGATGCTCGTGGGGTACGCCGCCCGGATGGTGCCGGCCGAGCGGCGCGGCCGGGCCATCGCGATCGTGCTGGCGGGCATCACGCTCGCGCTCTCCCTGGGACTTCCCGCGGGCACGGCGCTGGCAGACGCACTCGGCTGGCGCGCGGCCTTCGCCGCCCCGGCGCTGCTGGCGGTGCTGCTCGTGGTGTGGATACGACGCCGAGTGCCGGGGTTTCCCGGTGAGGCGCGGGGCAAGCGCGTGTCGTTGCCCCGCGTCGCCGCGCTGCCCGGCATCGGCACGGTCCTGTCGGTCACGCTGACGCTGCTCGTCGGTCATCAGGTGATGTACACGTACGTGGCACCGTTCTCGGAGCACGCGGGCTTCGGCCGTACGGGGCTGGTGCTGCTGGTGTTCGGTGCCGCGACCGTCGTCGGGATCTGGCTCACCGGGCTGCTGATCGACCGGCATCCACGCCGGACCCTGCTGGGTGCGCTCGCCCTGCTCGCGTCCGCGATGCTCGCGCTGGGCACGTACGCCGGTCATGGAGCCGTGCTTCTGGTCTCGGTCGCGCTGTGGGGTGTGGCGTTCGGTGGCGCGCCGACGCTCATCCAGACCGCGCTGGTCGACGCCTCCGGTCCCGCGAACGCCGATGTGGCCACCTCGCTGCAGGCCACCGTCTACAACGCGGGCATCGCAGCCGGTTCACTCACCGGCGGTCTGATCCTGGAGGGCTCGGGCGCCGAAGCCCTCCCCTGGGCGACATTCCTGCTGGTCACGGTGACGCTCGCGATCGTGGCCGCGGGGCGTCGGCACGCTTTTCCCTCGCGGCGCCGCACGGAGTTGAGTACGGTCGGTCCAAGGTCAACAGGAGGGCGGGTACGCCATGGTGAATGAAGCCGAGCTGAAGCATCTGCGCCGGTGTGTCGAGCTCGCGACCGAGGCGCTGGACTCCGGTGACGAGCCGTTCGGGTCGGTCCTCGTGGGCGCGGACGGCACGGTCCTGGCCGAGGACCACAACCGGGTGGCCTCCGGTGACCGCACCCGCCACCCGGAGTTCGAGCTGGCCCGCTGGTCGGCGGCGCATCTGACACCGGAGGAGAGGGCCGCGGCGACCGTCTACACCTCCGGCGAACACTGCCCGATGTGCGCGGCGGCACACGGCTGGGTGGGCCTCGGCCGCATCGTGTACGTGGCGTCGTCCGAGCAACTGTCCGCCTGGCTCGGAGAGTTGGGCGTCCCCGCCGGCCCAGTTCGTCCGCTGCCGATCCAGGAGGTGGCACCCGGCGTGCTCGTCGAGGGGCCGGTCCCGGAGCTGGCCGACGAGGTGCGGGCCCTGCACCGGCGGTTCCATCACGCGGAGGGATAGGCCCCCTTGGCGGCGACCAGCCGTTCCAGTTCCTCCCAGAGTTCGGCCTCGCGGGCGGGGTCGTACGACGCGGGCGAGGACCGGACGGGACGGCCGCGGTCGAGATAGCTCCCGGACGGGGCGACCGGCTCAGCAACGGCGGCCTGGGCGAGTTTGCGGCCGGACGCGCGCGGGTTGGTCGAGCTGGGATGGACGCGGGTGAGGTGCAGCAGGCTGTTCCAGGCGAGGCGGTCCAGCGGTCCCGCCTCGCGGGCGAGGCCGGTGCCCGGCATCAGACCGGGGTCGAAGGTGTAGACGCCGATGCCCTCGGGGGTGCGGCGGTCCAGCTCGTGGGCGAGGTGCACGGTGGCCAGTTTGCTCGCCGCGTACGCGGACCGGCCCGCCTTGACGGTGTCGGCGTCCGGGGTCGTCCAGGGCAGCGCCAGCTCGGCGACCGGTGCGGTGCGCGGCGGAGGAGTCAGCCCCCAGGTGTGCCGGAAGTCCCCGAAGTGCGTGCCACTGCCGACGAGGACTATGCGTCCCGGCGCCGTCAGCCGGTCCTGAAGCCGCCGGATCAGCAGATGGTGCCCGAGGACGTTGGTGCCGAAGGTGGCTTCGAAGCCGTCGGCCGTCCGATTCGTGGCAGTGACGGCCTGCGTACCCGCGTTCGCCACCACGGCACGCAGCGGCGGGAGTTCCCCGGAGTCGAGCAACTCCCTTGTGGAGTCGGCCGCTTGGCGTACGGAGTCGAGTGAGCACAGATCGCAGGCGATGCCGCGCACCCGCGGCGAACCGGTCTCGGCGGCGAGCCGCGCCGCGAGTCCGTCCGGATCCGAGCGGACGGCGACGAGGAGATGGAGGTCGGGACGGTCACGCAGGAGCGTCAGGGCGGTGGCGCGTCCGAGACCGCGCCCCGCGCCGGTGAGGAGGACGGTTCCGGGAGAGGGGATGGCAGACATGGCTTGCTCCGACCGTGAGAGAGGAGGTGAGGCACGCGCGTACGGAGAATCGATCCACCCGCGGGTAAATCGGCTCTCAGTACCAAACGGTACTCGATACCATTATGGATCGGGTACCCCGCGGCCCGATATCCTGACCCCATGAACAACGGCAAGCCGCTGAGCAGCGACGATGAGATCCCTCTCCGGGAGCGCAAGCGACTGCGGACCCGCGGGGCCCTGATCGACGCGGCCATGGAGCTCTTCGTCGAGCACGGCTTCGAGGCGGTCACGGTCACCGACATCGCCCGCCGTGCCGAAGTCGGCCGGACGACCTTCTTCCGCTACTTCACCGACAAACAGGAAGTGCTCTTCGCGGACGAGGAGCAGCACCGCGAGGCACTCGTCTCGGCCGTCGACGACGCCGCCGCCTCCCTCGCTCCCATCGGCGACTCACTCGACCGCGCGCTGGACGCGGGCCGCGCGGGCCTGAGCGCACTGGTGGGCAGCATCGCCGAACACACCACCTGGCTGGCCGAGCGCGAGCGCCTGATCAACGGGGATCCCGCGCTGCTCGCCCGCAGCCTGCTGAAGCAGCGCGCGTACGCGGCGGCGGCGCTCGACGTGCTGGAGCGCCACGGGGCCGACCGGGAGACGGCCGTGCTCGCCGCCGCCGTCTGCCAGGCCTGCTACGAGGCCGCCATCGTCCTGACGGACGCCGACCCGGACCGGCTGCCTGGTGCCATCGTGGCCACTTTCGAACGGTTGTCCGCGCGGCACGCGAACGTACGCGACGACTGAGCCGTACGAGAGGGGGCAGGCGGGACGGATCGGTTCCCCGCCCCGAGGCCAGGAGATGTGGTGTCGCAAGACTTATCAGCCCCCGCGCCCGTCGCTCTGCGGGAACGCCTGCCGGAGAAGCGGGCCAGGCCGGCACCCGCCCGCAGAGACCCGTACTTCGACAACGCGAAGTACCTCACCATCGTGCTGGTGGCCTGCGGTCACGCCTGGGAGCCGCTGACCCACGGCAGCAGGGCCGCGACGGCGGCGTATCTGACCGTGTACGCCTTCCACATGCCGGCGTTCGCGCTCATCTCCGGCTATTTCTCCCGGAGTTTCGACATGGCGCCGGGCCGGGCGCGCCGACTGCTGACCAGCGTGGTCGTGCCGTACTTCGTCTTCGAGACCGCCTACACGCTCTTCTATCGCTGGGCGCGGGACGATCCGGGCTATCCGTTCAGCCTGCTCGATCCCTGGTACGTGATGTGGTTCCTGGTCGCGCTGTTCGTCTGGCGGCTGACGACCCCGATCTGGCTGGCGCTGCGCCACCCGGTTCCGGTCGCGCTGGGTTTCGCCGTACTCGCCGCCGTCTCACCCGACCTGGGCGGGGACATCTCGATCCAACGGATCCTCGGATTCCTGCCGTTCTTCGTGCTCGGACTGACGCTGCGCGCCGAGCACTTCGAGCGGCTGCGCACCTGGCGCGTACGGCTGCTCGCGCTGCCGGTGGTCGCGGTGGCCCTCGGTACGGCGTACGTGGTGGCGCCCTGGTTCGGCGCCGGATGGTTCTACCACCGGGGCAGTGTCACGGGCCAGGGCGCGCCGGCCTGGGCGGGGCTGTTCACCACCCCGGCGCTGTTCCTGCTCGCGCTGGTCCTGACCGGCTGCTTCCTGTCCTGGGTACCGGGTCGGCACCTGTGGTGCACTGCACTTGGGGCCGGGACGATGTACGGCTATCTGCTGCACGGCTTCGTCATCAAGTCGTCCCGCTTCTGGGACTGGTACGACCACGCATGGGTGCGTACCCCGCTCGGCGAACTGGCCGTCACCGTGGCCGCCGTGGGGCTCATCACGGTGCTGTGCTCGGGCCCGGTCCGCTCCGTGTTCCGGTTCGTCGTCGAGCCCCGCATGGCATGGATGTTCAGCCACAGCGGCGAGACCACGACGGCCGACAGACGGCCGACAACTGCCCGTCCGGCTAGCCCAGTTCGAGAGTCGTGACTCCATAGACCCGGTCCGCGGCGTACGGGCGGACGGGCCCGGTGTACATCCGGGCCGTCTCGAACGACGGGGTCAGACCGTACTCCTCGGCCAGGGCGACTCCGGCCGCGCTCGTCTCGGGGATGTCGACGGAGACCGGGCGGCCGTCGGCCTCGGCTGCCAGGGCGGCGAAGAGGGCGCGGGCGTCCTCGGCGGTGTCGGCGAACAGCGGTCCGATGCGCAGCGAGGTGAGTGCGGGCCGGATCACGCTGTAGCCGGTGAGCCGCCCGTCGACGACACGGACCAGGGCGCGGTGCCCGGGCTCTGTGAGCCAGCGCTCCACAAAGCCCGGCCGGTCGGCGGGGTAGCAGGCGCTGTCGTAGGCCGTGATCGCGTCGAGATCCGCCGCCTCGGCCGCCCGGACACCGGTGCCTGCGGACTCCCCGGCGGCCGGGACGCCTCCGAACCGGAAGGTCTTGTAGGCGAGTTCGAACCCCGACTGCCGGTAGTTGCCCTGCTGGGCGACCACGCCGTCGAGTCCGACGGTCCGGCCGCCCGCGTGGGCGAGGGCCGTCTTCCAGGTGGTGAGACCGTAACCACGACCACGCACATCGGGGCGTACGAGATAGCAGCCCAGGAAGGCGTAGTCGGCGCCGTAGTTGACGACGGAGATCGCGGAGACCGGCTCCCCGTCGATCCTGCCGAGGAAGAACCCCTCGGGATCCTGGGTGAAGAAGCACGCGCCGTCCGACTCCCCCGGATCCCACCCCTCGTCCGCCGCCCACCCCTTGATCACCGGCCAGTCGTCGAGTGAGGCCTGAGTGACGACGAGGCCTGCGGGGCTCGGAGGGGTCATCTGTGCGCTCCATTTCGTCGGAATGCCGGAAGGGGGGCGGAAGGGAGTCGGAACACGGCAAGCGGAGTGCGGTGATCAGCCGCGCCCGCGCAGCATCCTTCCCGATGTCCTCGGCGCGTGGCGCGGCAATGAGCCAGTGTCCTTCCCAGGAGGGAGTACAGAGCCGATGGCCGCGCCTAGGGTGGCCCTTCATGGATCACGTGACACTGCGCCCGGTGGACGAGGACGGCCTGACCGTGATGGAGCGGTTCCTGACCGACCCGGAGGAGTCCTCGCCCTTCCAGTGGTACGGCTGGTGGGACACCGGACGCTGGCGACGGCAGTGGTCCGAGACCGGCCTGATCACGGACGAGGCGGGCCATCTGATCGTGGAGCTCGACGGGGAGGGGGTGGGGTTCGTCGCCTGGCGCAGGATCGTCGCCACCCGTACTTCGTACTACTGGAACATGGGGATCGCCCTGCTGCGGGAGGCCCGTGGCAAGGGGGTGGGTACGCGGGCGCAGCGGCTGCTGGTCGAGTACCTGTTCGCGCACACGCAGGTGGTCCGGATCGAGGCGGACACCGAGGTGGAGAACATCGCCGAACAACGGGCCCTGGAAAAGGCGGGGTTCACCCGCGAGGGCGTGCTGCGGAGTGCGGGGTTCCGCGATGGGCGGTGGCGGGACGCGGTGCGGTACAGCGTGCTGCGCGACGACGTGGCCCCGGCCGACTCCTGAGCGCCGGGCCGCGGGCGATGCCCCTCGGACCTGGGGCGCGCGGGCGCTGTCAGAGGGAGACCCCACCGGTTGGTGTGCCCGGTGGGGTCTTCCGTCCTCGGAGGTGTCACTCGGCTGAGAATCGACGCGGTGCTGCCGTGACGCGATTCAGCGCACTGCCGAGGGGGCGGCACTCGGAGGACCGTGGGTAGGGGTCCGTCCGCGACCGGGACCACGTCCGCGGGCCCGGTCCGGCTGGGCGACCGCGGGCCAGGTCGACGTACGGTCACCGGCTCGGGGCCACGACCGGCCACGAGCCCGGCGGACCGACCGCGGGTCGGGTCAGGAGCCGTCCGCGGACTCCGGACCGGCCGAACCGGCGTGCCCGGACCCGGGCGTGACAGCCGTCCGGAAGCGCCGGTACAGCGCGGCACCGCCCAGCATCAGTGCGGCGCTGGCCGCGACCGTCGGGCCCATCAGGTCGGTGCCGGTCTGGGCGAGGGACGCTCCGGGCCCGTGCGGCACGGCCCGCGGAGCCTCGGGCTCCACCTCGGGCTGCGCCGGACGCACCGGCTTCTTCGGCGGCTCCACCGGCTTCGGGGCGGGCGGCACCACCGGCTTTTCCGGGTGGTGCGGTCGCTCCTGGGACGTGTTCGTGGACTCGTTGCCGACGGCGGGGTTGCCGATGCCGACGACGCTCACCGAGTTGCCGGTGACGTTCACGGGGAGCTGGACCGGGAGTTGGATGCCGTTGCCGGAGATCACACCCGGTGAATCCTTTGCCCCTCCCTCGGCGACCGCACCGCCGGAACCCTCGTGGGCACCGCCCTTGCCGTCGCCGCCCTTGCCGTGGCCGCCCTCGTTGGCGCAGCGGTTGCCCGCTGCGGGGTTGAGGAGTCCGACCACGTTCACCGTGTTCCCGCACACGTTCACCGGAACGTGCACCGGGAGCTGAATGGTGTTGCCGGAGATCACCCCCGGCGATTTGGCCGTGCCGCCGTCCGCCGCGGAGTCCGCGTACACCGGCATCGTCACGGCCACGGCGCCGGAGGCGGCGGCCGCGATGATCAAACCATTTCGGGCAACCCGTTTCATAGGTTCCCTGCCTTCCAGACATGGTCGCGGGCACTCACCCGCACCGGATAAAACGCCGGTGGGCGATGCGGGTTAGTGGGTTGCCGATTTTTCACCCCAACGGGCGGTGCCCCAGTCGAACTGTCCGGCGCGCTGCCGTGACGCCGCGCCGTGGGGCGCGCGGCGGGCAGAGTAAGGCCTCCGGCGCAGGTCCGCCCGCCCGGAGGCGTGGCCGGGAGTGCCCCCTTATCGTGATCGAGGGGGAATCCCCGGCTGCGCGCCGGGGCGTTCCGGGAGGCCTTCATGCTGTCCACGCATCAACGCCGGGCGTTCACCGGCGCCGTGACGCTGGCCCTGCTGGGAGCCGGGCTGCCGACGGTCGCCGCGGCGGACCCCGACCGTCCCGATCTGTCCCGCTTCTACGACCAGCGGATCAAGTGGTCCGCCTGCGAGGGCGACGGCCTGCCCGACGACCTGCAGTGCGGGAAGGCGACCGTCCCGGTCAACTACGCGAAACCGGCCGACGGGACACTCGACCTCGCCCTGGCCCGTATCCGGGCGACGGGGAAGGCCAGGGGTTCGGTGGTACTGAACTTCGGCGGTCCCGGCGGCCCCGGAGTCAGCGAACTCGCCGCGGGCGGCGAGGACTTCATGGGCCTGACCGACGGCTACGACGTGGTGACCTTCGACCCGCGCGGCGTCGGCAGAAGTTCCCCGGTCAGCTGTGGCGAGGGAACGGGCGAGGCCGTGGACGAGGCGGATCCCGACGCGGACGACAGGGACGACCCGCGGGCCGCTCTCGACATACTGCGCCGGGCCGCCGACGAGTGCGCCGAGAACTCCGGGCCCGTGCTGCCCCACATAGGCACGGTCAACGCCTCGCGCGACCTCGACGTGCTGCGCGAGGCCCTCGGCGACAAGAAGCTCAACTACCTCGGTTTCTCGTACGGAACGCGGCTGGGCGCGGTGTACGCGGCCCAGTTCCCCAAGAAGACGGGCCGGTTGGTGCTCGACGGCGTGGACACCCTCACCGAACCGCTGAGCGAACAGGGCATCGTCGGCGCGCAGGGCCAGCAGACAGCGCTTGAGGACTTCCTCGACTGGTGCACGGAGGACATCAACTGCGCGTTCGGCCAGGACACGCGCACCGCCCGGCAGGACGTGGTCCGGCTGGTCGATTCGCTGGACGAGGACCCGGTGCCGGGGGACTTCGGCGAACCGTTCTCCGGCCAGGACCTGGTGGGCGCGATCGTTCAGGCCCTCTACAGCAAGGAACTGTGGCCGGCCCTGTCACAGGCGCTGACCTCGCTGGTCCAGGACGGCGACACCCGGGGCATCATGCGGTTCGCCGGCGGCGGCATCTCCCTGCCCGGCGGCATCACGGTTCCCAACGACGGCGGGCTCGCCGAGGACGGGGAGGGGGGCCTGGTCGACGAGGGCGACATCCCGGTCGACAACCTCCCGGCCGCGCTGATGGCCGTCAACTGCGCCGACGACCCCGACCGGCCCACCGCCGACCAGATCACCGAGAACATCGACCGGCTGCGCGCCGAGTACGAGGCGGCATCACCGGTCTTCGGCGAGTACCGCCTCACCCAGGTCCTGATGTGTTACGGCCGCCCCAAGGGCACCACCTACATCCGCGACAAGGTCCGCGACGTGGACACCCCGAAGCTGCTCCTCGTCGGCACCCGCGGCGACCCCGCGACCCCGTACCGCTGGACCACGGAGACCGCGGCGCGGCTCGGTTCGTCGGCGGTCGTCCTCGACAACAAGGGCGAGGGCCACACCGGGTACGGGTCCTCCAAGTGCGTGCACCGCAAGGTCGACGACTTCCTGCTGTACGGCTCATTGCCGGCCGACGGGAGCTCGTGCGGGGCGGAGGACTGAGGATCGCGAGGGCCACGGCGCCCGCCTCGCGCCGTTGGCCCGATCCGGTTCCATTCCTCTTCCACTCCTCCGCATGCCCGTTCACCCATTCGGTCATATGGTGCATATATGGAGCATGTTCTGAGCCCCACCACACTCACCGAACTGCGCCGCCCGCGGCCCTATCCGGCCGTGTCGGTGCTCACTCCGACCCATCGCCGCGAACCCGACAACGCGCAGGATCCCGTCCGGCTGCGCAACGTCCTGGCCAAGGCGAAGAAGCAGCTGGAGTCCGATCCCGCGGTCACCCGTGAGCTGCGGATGGACGTCGCCGGTCAGCTGGAGCAGGCGCTCGCGGAGGTCGATCTGGCGCACGCCGAGGACGGCCTGGCGATCTTCGCCGCTCCCGGGGAGCACCAGGTGTGGTCGCTGGCTCGGAGCGTGCCGGAGCGTGTCGTCCTCTCGGACACCTTCCTGACCCGCAATCTCGTCGCCGCGCAGGCCGCCGAGCGCCCGTTCTGGGTACTGGCCGTCTCCGCGGACCGGATCTCCCTGTGGAGCGGCGGCGGGGGGCATGTCGTCGAGTCCGGGGCGGCCGGTTTCCCGCTGACGCGGAGCCTGGAGGACCCGGACGCCGAGCGCCAGGAACGCGTCGGCGACCTGCCGAGCACCTTCCGCGACGAGCGGACCCGCCACTTCCTGCGGGACGGCGACACCGTCCTGGCCAGCGTTCTGCGCGGCGACCCGCGACCCGTGTACGTCACCGGCGAGCAGGCAGCACTCTCCCTTCTCGACGAGGTCGGCACCGTCACCAAGGACGCCGTCCACATGGCGCGCGGCGGTCTCGCGCACGCGAGTGCCGACGCCGTGTGGCAGGCGGTCAGCCCTCTGGTCACGGCCGAGGACCGCAAGAGCGCCGACACCGTGGCTCGGGAACTCGAAACGGCCAAGGGCCGACGGGCGTTCGCGGCAGGTGTCGACGAGGTCTGGCAGAACGCGACCGCGGGCCGGGTCCGGCTGCTGGCCGTCGAGGAGAACTACCGCGTGACCGTACGCGACGACGGCGGCGACCATCTCGTCCCGGCCGACACCGACGATCTGGACGCCCGCGACGACATCGTTGACGAGATCGTCGAGCAGTGCCTGGACACCGGCGCGCAGGTCCGCTTCGTCCCGGACGGCACGCTCGGCGACGCGGCGGGCATCGCGGGAGTACTGCGCTACTGACCGCGAAAGCGGCAGACCCGGTGCGGGGCGAGTGACTGGGGCCCGGCCGATCCGAAATGCCTTGCCGGAATTTCCGGCATAAGGTTCATTTCGTCGACCGATCCGGCAGTGATCGACCAGGCACCGACAGCAAGGACAGCGCGCGATGAACACACGCTCGCCCCGTGGCCCTCGCCGGCCTGGCAGGACTCGTTCGGCCGCCGTCGCACTGGCGGCGGTCGCCGCGGCCATGAGCACGCTCGCGGCGTGCAGCACCGACAGCGACTCCGGCGATTCCGACCCGTCCTTCAGCGAACGGCCGTCCCCGCCCGACACGGCGTCCTTCTCGGGTACGGCCCCCTCCGTCAACGAGTCGGCCGTCGAGTCCGCGCGCGCCCGGGCCTCAGCGGCGGCTTCCTCCGCCTCGGCCGCGGCGTCCTCCTTCGAGGCGTCCGTGTCGGCGGAGGTCGGCCGGGCCAACGAGGCCGCGGAGAACGAGCTCAAGGACGTCGACGGCCAGGGCAACGCGATGTCCGACGTCTCCATGACGGGCAAGCCCAGGTCCGAGACCGGTGGCCTGCTCGCCGTCGTCGTGAGCATCACCAACAAGACCGACGCGCAGGCTTCGTACGCCGTGCAGGTCGACTTCCTCGATTCCTCCGGCAAGACGGTGGAGACGAGGTTCGTGGGCGCCGAGGACCTCGACCCGGGCGAGCGCGCCCAGCCGCTCGCCATCAGCCGCAAGCCCGCCGAGCCGGTGCTGACGCCCAAGCTGGTCAAGGCCCAGCGGTACTGACGCAGGGCAGCGCGGCACCGACGCGGCGAAACCTCGATCGAGCACCGCACACATGCTCACCGAACATACGATTGAGTGAGTCGCAGCCACTGCCGTCACTCCATCAACTCGCCTATCCTGTCTGCGACTTGACCGACCGGTCCGCGTACTGGATTCACCCCGCCCGCACCCTCCATGAGGACTGCGACATATGCCACAGGCACCACCGCGTCGTGTGTTGCCAAATCCCTTACAGGGCGTCGCAGGCTGTGCGACAGTCGTAACCGGTCCTTCCTTCAGCCTTGGTCGTACCGTGCCTGTATCGGAGTACGTCATGCCGTCCCATCTCTCGGCGGACCACCCTGCCGCCCAGCCGCCCCCGCGCGGCTCGGTCGACGCGCTCATTTCGCAGACGCGCCGGTTGCGGGGCGAGGTGGACGCCGTACGGCGCGACGCGCCGGCCGACGGCACAGATCCGGAGGGACGCTGGCAGCGGGCCCTGTGCGATCTGGCGATGCATCAACTCAGCGATCTCGACGAGCACTTGGCGCAGTTGAGGGACGGCCCGCCGGCCGTTCCCGTCGAGCACGAGGCGGCGGCTCAAACCGTACGGGCCGTGCCTACCGCACCCCGGCACGGCTCACTGCTCAGCCGGGTCGGCAGCGCCGAGTGGAACCTGCTGACGGACGAGGCGACCTGGTCCGGTGAGCTCTACCAGATCCTCGGCCGTGACCCCGCCGCTCCCCCGCTCACCCTCGACGAACTGCCCTCCGTGGTCCTGGAACAGGACCGGCCGAGGCTGACGGCGATGGTCACGGACTGCCTCATCGACGCCAAGCCGATCGACGGCGAGTTCCGCATCGTCCGGCCCGACGGCGACGTACGGACCGTGCACGTGATGGGCGAGCCCGTGCTCGACACGGACGGCAGTACCGCCTCGATGTGGGCGGTCCTGCGGGACGTCAGCGAGCTGCGCCGCAGCCAGCGGACCGTCAGTGAGACCCGGGACTCCCTGCAGCACCAACGGCACTTCGCCCAGACCGAGCGCCGGCTAGCGGTCGAGTTGCAGGAGGCTGTGCTGCCGCCGTGGCGCGGTTCTCTGCGCCTCCCACGCCAGGGACCCGAGACGCTGGACCTGGCCGCGCGCTATCTGCCGTCCTCGACGAGCGAGCTGATCGGCGGCGACTGGTACGACGCACTCGAACTGCCGAGCGGGGACACGCTGTTGAGCGTCGGTGACCTCACCGGCCGCGGTGTGACCGTCACCTCCGGCATGGCGATGATGATCGGCGCCCTGCGCGGTATGGCCGTGGCTGGTACCGAGCCCGGACAGCTCATGGCATGGCTCAACCAGTTACTCGACGCCTCGGTCCAGCCGGCTCTGGGCAGCGCGATGTGCTGCCGCTACCGGCCCGAGAGCCGCACGCTGACCTGGGCGCAGGCAGGACACCCCGCCCCGCTGCTGTTCCGCAACGGGACGGGGCGCGTGCTCTCGCCGCCGGACGGCGTCCTGCTCGGCGCCACCTCAGGCGCTGTCTACGGACAGGCCGAGGAGACGCTCGAACCGGGCGACCTGCTCCTCCTTCACACCGACGGACTGGTTCCCCGGCGCTGGGTGTCTCCTCAGACCCGGTCATGGGACCAGTCCCAGTCATGGGAGTCCCACGACTCGAGCGAGGTCGGGGGTGGAGGCGACACCGCGGCCGTCAGCCGTCTCCTCGACCTGGCCCCCCGCTTCGGCGAGGCGCGCGCCGCACAGGACTGCGTACGGATGGTCGTGGAGGAGTTCGGCGAGACGGAGCGCGAGGACGACGCCTGCGTACTGATCGCCAGGGTTGCCACCTGACGCGGGCACGACCCGACAGCACGCGGGCAGAACCCGAAAGCACGCCGGCACGGTCCGACGCCTGTGGTGAACAGCCGCACAGGCCCCCTATGCCCGTGCGCTGTTGCCGCCCCTGGCCTTCAACGCGCCCTTGGGCAGCGCCAGTTTGATCTCCTCACGCAGATCGTTGATCTTCGGATAGCTGGAGTACTGCCCCGTCAGCCGGTACATCTCACGCAGCCGGTCCCAGGTGCGGTGGGAGGAGTTCGAGCCCATCGAGGTCAGGGCCAGGCGTGCGTACCGGTCGGCCTGTTCGGGGTCGTCGGCGATGAAGCATGCGGACGCGAGCGAGATGTGGTCGAAGATCTTCGACCGGTCCCGGCCCTTCTCCCGCAGCTCCAGGGCTTCCTTGGCGTGGCGCTGTGCGACGGCGGCGGCGGACGGGTCGTGCTCCGCGAGCGTGCGGTAGGCCAGGGCCTGCATCCCGTGCATGTCCGCCTCGTCGAACAGCTGCATCCAGCTCGGCGGCGGCACGTCACCCTTGTCCGAGACGAAGAGGTCCTCCGCCTCCCCCAGGGTGCGCCGCATGGCCTGGCCCTTGCCCAGCGACGCCTGTGCCCAGGCCTCGATGGTGTAGAGCATGGCCTGGGTGCGCGGCAGGACCTCGTCGCCCGATCCGGACTTGGCGAGCTTCATGAGGTCGAGCGCGTCGTCGGGCCGGCCCAGGTGCACCATCTGGCGGGCCGCTCGGGAGAGCGCCTCGCCCGCGCGGGGCCGGTCACCGCCTTCTCGGGCCGCGTGCGCGGCGATGATGAAGTACTTCTGGGCCGTGGGCTCCAGGCCGACGTCGTGCGACATCCAGCCCGCGAGGACGGCGAGGTTGGCGGCGACGCCCCACAGGCGCCGCTGCAGATGGTCGGGGTGTCGGTAGGAGAGCATGCCTCCCACTTCGTTGAGCTGTCCCACGACAGCCTTGCGTTGCAGTCCGCCCCCGCGGGCCGCGTCCCAGGCCCGGAACACCTCGACCGAGCGCTCCAGTTCCTCGATCTCCTGCGACCCGATGGGGGCGGCCTCGTAGCGGTCGAACCCAGCGGGGTCGGCGTGCAGGGGATTGTCGATGTCAGGGGCGTCGGCCGCGAGGGCCGGATCGGAGTGCAGCCAGTCCTGCATGGCGCTGCTGATAGCGGATCCGGCGGCGAGCGCGGCGCCCGCGCCCACCAAGCCGCGTCGGTTGAGCATGAGGTCCATTCCCGTGAATTCGGTGAGGACCGCGGCAGTCCGCTCGGGCGCCCACGGCATGCCGTCGGGATGTTCCACACTCCCGCCGCCCGGCCGTTTCCCCGTGCGCCCGTGCCGGACCAGACCGAGATCCTCGATGGTCACGACACGGCCGAGACGCTCGGTGAACAGTGCTGCCAGCACCCGCGGCACCGGATCGCGCGGGATCTCTCCCGTGTCGATCCACCGCCGCACTCTCGAGGTGTCCGTCGCCAGCTGGGGGTGGCCCATGGCCGCCGCCTGCCGGTTGACCATCCTCGCGAGTTCCCCCTTGGACCAGCCGGCCAGGCCGAACAGGTCCGAAAGGCGGGTGTTGGGTTGTCCGCTCACGTCAAGCCCCCAGGTTCTCGGCTGAGTTGACACTAACCGTCTGTCAGTTGCTGAGCGACTATTCGCCAGGGTTCGCCAGGGCACGCCAGATGGTGTGCCACTGGGCATCGGGTGTCAGGTAGGAAAGCGCCACCCCGACCCGGTCGCCGAAGGGACACTCCCCAGGGTGCACCAGGGCGGCCGGGGCGGGTAGCGCAGCAACTTGCAGGCACACGAAGGGATCTGTTTCGCCCATGTACGCAGCATCGTCCTCCGTGTCCGCTCCGCCCCGGTCACTGCACGCCCGCCCGGTCGGCAGCGGCCCTTATCTCGACCCCGCACGCCCGGGGGCGGCTCCCGTGCTCGGTGCCGGTAGGTCACGGCGCGTGCCGGGGCTCGGTACCCAACCGCTCAGCGGGAGACTCGACTTGTCCGGCCCCCAGGGGGCGCAGCTGCGCACGGCGATCGCGTCGGTGCACCGGATCTGTCCGGAGTTCTCTCCGGTACAGGTGCTGCGCCGCAGCGGCCGATCCGTGCTCCTGGTCGGCACGACAGGGCGCAGCACCGCCGTCGCCAAGTGCTTACTGGATCACTCCCCGGTGTGGAGCGAGCGGATCCGTCATGAAATAGCGGCGTACCGCTCGTTCGTGCGGCACCGGCCCCCGGTGCGGGTGCCGCGCCTGATCGCGGCGGACCCGGACAACTGCACCCTGGTGATCGAACGGATGCCGGGGCGGGTGGCGGCGCTGCAGCGGCATCCGGCGGAGTCCCCGCCGCGAGCGGACATCAGGGCGGCACTCGGCGCGATCTGCCGGCTCAACGCGTGGCGGCCACCGGCGGGGACGTTCGACGCCCCGCTGGACTACGCGGCCCGGATCTCCCGGTATCACGAGCTGGGGTTGCTCACCGACCGGGACATGGGCGATCTGCAGAAACTGGTGCACGGCATCGCGCACTCGGCGGGCCGCCAGGGCATGGGCCAGTTCTGCCACGGCGACGCGCTCCTGTCCAACATGCTCCTGTCACCGGCCGGTCCAGTGCTGGTGGACTGGGAGCATGCGGGCTGGTATCTGCCGGGCTACGACCTGGCGACGCTGTGGGCGGTCCTCGGGGACGCGCCCGTCGCCCGGCGGCAGATCAGCCAGCTCGCGCAGTCGGCGGGACCGGCGGCGCGCGACGCGTTCCTGGTGAACCTCATGCTCGTCGTCACCAGGGAGATCCGTACGTACGAGACGGCCGTGCAGCGGTCGATGCACGAGACGACCCCGGCGGCACCAGGACCGGCCCACCCGGGTGCTGCGCCGTCCGGCGAGGAACAGCGGCTGCTGCTCAGGCGGCTGCACGACGACTGCCAGATGGCCCGCAAGGCCGTCCGAGCGGCGGTCGGCACTCGCTGACGGGGATGGTGGTCCGCGGTGCGCCCAGGACAGGGCGCATCGCGGACCTTCGTCATGTCGGGCCGCCGTTCGCGCCCGTCACTCCTTCATTGAGGGACGTTCACCCGAACAAGCCACAGGTCCACTCCACTGACGCCTCGCAGGCCGGGTCGCCGTCGCCGCGAAACCCGCGACACCCGCCGCTGACGTGGGAAATCAACTGTCTCTGGGCATGATTGACGGATCGTCGGGGACCCGGTACCACTGACGCACGCCCGGCCCCGCACGCACCATCGCGACCGATCGTCCCAGGAGGCCTGCTTTGCGAGGATCCGCCACCGACTCCAGCCCCTCCACCGGGCACAGACGAGCACGCAGGACGGCCGGTGCCGTCGCGTCGGCGGCCCTGCTGCTTCCCCTGCTCGGCGCCGCCCCGTACGACAGCGGCGCCCGGACGTCCTCCGCTCGTCTGCAGAGCGCGTTCGCCGACGCGGCGGCCCAGTACCACGTACCGAGGAATGTGCTTCTCGCCGTCTCCTACCTGCAGTCCCGCTGGGACGCGCACGGCGGGGCGCCGAGTGTCACCGGCGGCTACGGTCCCATGCATCTGACGGACGCCCGGACCGCGATCGCCCGGACGGTGGCACCGCACCACAGCGAGGGCACGGAGGACGCACGCGGCGACGACTCACGCGCACCTCTCCTCCCCGACACCAAGGTCCCGGAGAACACCCAACTCCCGCCCCGCCTCAAGACGTTGACGAAGGCGGCCGAACTCACGGGCATCCCCGCGGAGCGGCTGCGTACGGACACGGCGGCCAATGTCGCCGGCGGTGCGGCACTGCTGGCCGCCGCCCAGAAGCAGCTCGGCGAACCGCTCAGCGACGACGCGGCCGACTGGTACGGGGCGGTGGCACGCTACTCGGGCGCCGACGACACGGCGACGGCTGCGACGTACGCCGACGACGTCTTCGACGTGATCCGCCGCGGAGAGCACCGCACGACGGACGCCGGCCAGCAGGTCGCCCTCGCGGCTCAGGCTCAACTGCAGCCTGCAACACGGACGTTGAGCGAGTCGGGACTGCGGGCGGCCCGCGCGGCCGGCACCGAGTGCCCGGCGACCGTGTCCTGCGAGTGGATCCCGGCGCCCTACGAGGAGTTCGGCGACGGCGACTACGGCAACCACGACCTCGGCGATCGCCCCAAGTCCCAGAGCATCAAGTACATCGTCGTGCACGACACGGAGGGTGCCTGGGAAGGCGTCCTCAACATGGTGCAGGACCCCACCTATGTGTCGTGGCAGTACACCCTGCGCTCCACCGACGGGCACATCGCCCAGCATGTGAAGGCCAAGGACGTGGCCTGGCACGCGGGCAACTGGTATGTGAACGCCAAGTCGATCGGCCTGGAGCACGAGGGGTTCCTCGCGGCGCCGGACGCCTGGTACACGGAGGCGATGTACCGGTCGTCGGCGCGGCTGGTGACGTATCTGGCGAAGAAGTACGGCATCCCGCTGGACCGGCAGCACATCCTCGGCCACGACACCGTGCCGGGAACGACGACGGCGAACATCCCCGGGATGCACACGGATCCGGGCCCGTACTGGGACTGGCAGCACTACTTCACCCTGCTCGGCAAGCCGCTGCGCGCCACTCCGGGATCGAACGGCGGGCTCGTGACCGTGCTGCCCCAATTCAGCAAGCACAAGCCGAAGTTCACGGGTTGCGTCACGAAGGGCGAGCCCTGCGCGGCGCACGGTTCGAGCGCCGTACGGCTGCACACCCAGCCGCGCTCGGACTCTCCGCTCGTCAAGGACATCGGGCTGCGGCCCAAGGGCGAGGACTCCACGATCGATGTGAACGACGTGGGTTCGCGTGTCTCCACGGGCCAGCGGTACGCGGTCGCCGGGCGCGACGGCGACTGGACCGCGATCTGGTACCTCGGCCAGATGGCCTGGTTCAAGAACCCTGCGAAGCAGCCGACCGCGGTGAACGCGACCGGTCTCGTCGTGACACCGAAGGCCGGGCTGACCGAGATCCCCGTGTACGGACGCGCGTACCCGGAGAAGACGGCCTATCCGGCAGGCGTGCCCGTCCAGGACATTTCTCCCCTGCCGTACAAGCTGCTCAAGGGGCAGAAGTACGCGGCGGGTGACAAGGTGCCGGGCGAGTACTTCTACGCGCCGACCTTCGACACCACGCCGCACCGGGTGGTGCGCGGCAAGGACATGTACTACGAGATCCAGTTCGGGCACCGGGTGGCGTATGTGCGCGCCGCCGACGTACGGGCGGTGCCGTCGGCCTCGTAGCGGCAACGGGTCACTTCGGCGGCTCGTGCAGTCCGAAGGCGGAGCCCTGGTCGTCGCGGCACAGCTTGAAGCGGCCGAACCGGGCGGCCGACTCCTCGCTGTCGCCCCCGTCGCCCAGGTCCTCCACCGTGCCGCCCAGTTCACGGACCCGGGCGACGGCGGCGTCGAGGTCGTCGACCCTGAAGAAGAGGTAGGGGGAGGCTCCGGCGTCGCCGCCGTGCATTCCGCCCGGCACTCCGTCGGTGGTGATGGCGAAGCCGCCGCCTTCGGACGTTCCGGGTTCGAAGGCCCAGCCGAGGAGGGATCCGTAGAAGGCGCGGCCCCGCTCGGGGTCGGCCACGCCGATTTCGAAGAAGGTCGGTTCGCCGCTCATCGCGAGTCTCCCGTCGTGAGACATGTGCCGGCCGCCTCAGACCACCGTACGCGGGACGGAACGCGGGCGCCCTCCGTGCCGGTGCCGCTCGTGCGGCGGAGGCCCGTCGTGTGACGGGCCCGCCGTGTGACAGGCCGGCGCGTGACCGGGTTCAGCCCTCCTCGATCCGCCGCAGCCGTTCGGCGTCGCAGGTACGGGGGCAGGTGGAGCAGGCCTCGGCGGGGCGGATCGTGTAGTACATGCAACAGCCCATGCGGGTGCGGGTCGTGTGCTCTCGGCCGTCGCTGCCGGTGAGGTGGCGGAACTCGGCTCCGCCGGGGAAGGGTACGACGGCCGAGGGCAGAAGCGCGGTGGCCGCCCGGACGGCGTCGGGCTCCTCGCCGAGCATGCGGCCGAGGTACCAGATGCCGGAGACGAGATCATCGGTGACCATGCCCCACAGGGCGCGCGGGCCGCGCCGGATGTGTGGGGCGATCGCGGAGAGCAGCGGTTCCATGTGATCGGCGACGGCCACCCTCAACTCGGCACGCAGGGCCTCCTCGTGAGGGGCCGTCAGCGTGCCGGGGAGTGCGGCGGCCGGGTCGCCCGGGAGACAGGTGAGATCCGAGCGGGGGCTGATCTCGAACACGCCGGTCGTGAGGTCGAGCCGTACGTCTTCGGGGTGGATGCGCGGCACCCGGCCCGTGAGGTACCAGACGCCGCTCATCAGCAGCCCGACGGACCATGCGTAGTCGTGCAGAGCTCGGGAGGCGGCGACGTCCCGGCGCGGGGTGTGGTCGTAGCGGTCCTGGATGCGGGTGGTCTCGGCCAGGAGGAAGGCCTCCATGGCCTCCTGATCCTTCGTCAACTCGGCGCCACTGACGCCCATTTGGGTGACGGCAGGATCCGGGTCGGCGACTCGCACGGCCAACGCCTCGCACACCTCGCCCAGTTGCCGGTACGTGTCCACGAGCAGGCCGGACACGGACGTGGCCGCACCGGTCGACAGAGTCTCCACGGCCACGGTCATTGGTACTCCTGTGCATGGGGGGCGAAGCAAGCGAAGCAGGTAAGGCTTACCTTAGTATAGAGATCGCCGACAGCAGCGCGTGACCGCACCCCTGGAGCAACGATCAAGGGAGGCGCATGTCACAGCCCTTCCACAGCTGGTTGAAACATAAAACATGCCTGACCTAAGCTCACGTACCGTGACTGTGACCCAACGGGCCGCACCGATGAGTGTGCCGCCGCGTGCCCTGCGGCTGCCGTGTACCGCCATCGGGCTCACGATGGATGCCGCCGGAGTCACGGTGGATGCCGCGCTCACGGGCACCGGTGCAGTCGCACAGGGCATCACGCGCGATTCACCGGCCTCGCCGACGACCCTCGACAGCAACGCCTGTGCGGGCTTCGCGGCCGTGGCGAGGGCCACCCGCGTGGAGCTCGCGAGGACGTAACTCCCACCGCCAGGGGCGTGCCCGGCATCCCGAGCACGCCCCTCAACACTCCATCCACAAACGGAAGTTGTCCTCGCGCATGCGTATGTATCTGCTGGCCCTCAACCCGACCGACTCCGTCACCGAAGGATTCCTGCCCGCCGCGGCGCGGCTCGGCCTGGACATCACGCTCCTCACCGACCAGCCGGACGCCCACCGGCGCGTGTATCCGGAGATCGAGATCCTGGAGTGCGACGTACGCGACTTCCGTGCCGTCGTGACCCGGATATCGACGCATCACCGACCCGACGCGGTCTTCACCAACAGCGACCATCTGCAGACCCAGGCCGCCCTGGCCGCCGACTACTTCGGACTGTCCGGCAAGGACTGGTTGGTCACCCTGCGCACCAAGGACAAGGCCGAGATGCGTCGCCATCTCACCTCCGTCGGCGCGGACACGGTGTGGTCGACCGAAGTCACCGATCTCGCGGGCCTGGCCGCCCTCGACCCCCCGTACCCCTGTGTCGTCAAGCCGCGCGAAGGCGTGGCCAGCGAGGACGTCGTGCTCGTCGACGGTCCCGAGGAGCTGCTGGCGCGCTGCACGGAGATCCAAAGCCGTCGCTCGGGAGCGGCCCTGGTCGTCGAGGAGTATCTGCCCGGTGAGCTGTACACCCTGGAGACGCTCGGTGACGGTCACGTCCGCCATGTCCTGGGCGGGTTCCACACCAGGGTGTCGCCACCGCCGTACTTCATCGAGGAGGGGCTGACCTTCGTCGCGGCGCATCCCGAGCCGGTCGTCGCCCAGGTACTGGCCCAACTCGACGCGCTCGGCGTGGGGTTCGGCGCCTGCCACACCGAATTCGTCGTCCACGAGGGCCGGGCGAGGATCATCGAGGTCAACTACCGCGCCATCGGCGACCAGTGCGATCTGCTGCTGGCGCGCATGCTGGAGATCCCGCTCTTCGAGCACATCCTGCGTACGCACCTGGGTGAGCGCCTGCCCGAGGATCTGGGAGCACGGCGTGACGGCGCGGCTCGACTGGAGTATCCCTGCGCCGAGAGCGCCGGAACGCTGGCCGCCGCCCCCGCTGCCGCCGAACTGACCGTCGACGGAGTGCAGTTGACCTACCGCCCGCTTCGGGGGGTCGGCGAGCGGCACGAGGTGTATCACACCAATCGCGACTTCCTCGGCGTGCTGCGGGCCATCGGGACCGACCAAGAGGCCGTGGACAGCGTGGTGGCCGAGTTCCTGGCCGGGCAGCGGTGGGAGATCCAGCGGTGACGGGCCCGACTGTGACGACCCGCGACTCCGTCGGCACGGGCGGCGGACGTGCCTTGCGGCCGGAGACCGACCCCACCGAGGGCGAATTGGTGATCCGGGTGCTCAGCGCTCTGCTGCGTGAGGACGTGGTGGGCCTGCGTACGCGCAGCACGCTCGTGCACCGGCCTGACGGTGCCTGGTTGCAACGGGCCGACGCGCAAGGGGGTTTCCTTCTGCTGCCCGTCGTCGAGGACGGGTTCCAGTGCGAGTTCGCGGCCCGGCTGCCTCTGCTCGTCGGGGAATCCGAGGGAGCCGCACCCGTCCCCGTCCCCGTCCTGTATGAGACGTGTGACGAGATCCTTGGTGTGTTGCGTGTGCTGGCCGACCCCGTCGACCAGGGCGGGTTCGACGCCTTCGCGGAGGAGTGCCGCCAGACGCAGGCCACCATGCGGCTGCACGCCTCGGCCCGGTCGCAGGTCGCCGAGCGACTGACGGACCGGCTTGGCGCGGACCCGGCCGACTGGACGGGGCTGACGGCCGGGCTGGCGTTCGACACCCTCGCCGCCCATCTCGACCATCCCGTCTACCCCACGGCACGCGGCCGATCCGGGCTCACCGAGGAGCAACTGCGGGCGTACGCACCGGAGTTTCATCCCCGTTTCGCGCTGCGCTGGCTCGCTGTGCCCCGGGAGGCGGTCACCGGCACGCTTCCGGACCGCTGGCCCACGCCCGCGCTGCTCGGGCTGGGGGAGCTCGACCGTACTCATGTGGCCCTGCCCGTACACCCGTTAAGTGTCGGTCCCCCGCTGGAAGAGGCCTTGCGTGCCACCGGTCTGACGGAGAGCGCGGTACTCGCCGACCGCGCCCGCCTCGAAGCCGTGCCCACCCTGTCGATGCGTACCGTCGCCCTGTCAGTCGACCCGTTGCTGCACGTCAAACTCCCCCTGGCCACCGCCACGTTGGGCCTGCGCAACCGGCGGACCATCAAGCCCGGGACACTCGTCGACGGGGCCGCAGGACAGCGTCTGATCGAGCGGGTCGTCGCCCGCGAGCCCCGCTTCCGTGACACGATCCTGCACGCCGACGAGACCATGTACACGCACGCCGGGCACGAACTGCTCGCCGTGCTCTTCCGACGCTACCCCGCTGGTCTTGAGGACTCCGTCGTCGTGCCGATGGCCGCGCTGCTCGCCGAGGCGCCCGGCGACCGGCTGGTCGTCGATCACCTGGCCGACCGCTTCTACGGCGGCGACCCGCTCGCCCTGCTGGACGCCTGGCTCACGCTGCTCTTCGACTGGCAGACCACGCTGTTCGGCTATGGGATCGCGCTGGAGTCGCACCAGCAGAACATCTCGCTCGTCCTCGACCGGCGGACCGACGGCCGCACTCGGCTGCGGCTGTTGCTGAAGGACAACGACGGACCGCGCATCAACGCCGCGCGGCTGCGTGAGCGGTTGGGTGAGGGATCGGGCGAGGAATCGGGTAAGCGGGCGGGGGACAACGCCACCGGACCGCGTGACTTCGACGACGCCCGGACCTTCGCCGAGAGCGACCAGCCGGTCGTCGACCTGTTCACCACCATCACGGTCCATCTGTGCGCGGGCGCCTACGCGTTCGGGCTCGCCCGGCACGGTCGCGCTCCGCTGCCGGTGCTGCTGCGGCTCGTCCGCGACCGGCTCGCCGAGGCGATCGAGCGGCTCGGGACAGGAGCGGGCGAGCCCGGTGCCGTACTGCGTGCCCAGGTGCTGGACTCACCCCGCCTGCCCGTGAAGGCGATGGTCACCGCGGGAACCCTGCTCACCAAGGAACGTTCGGGCGCGGCGGACATTAACAAGCACTACACGACCGGCCCCAACTACCTGCTGCGTACGGGGGATTCGGCATGACCGCCGAGGTCCTGCGGATGCCCCGCTCCGGGTTCGGTCCGCGGCACGTGCACGCAGTCGCGGGCTGCTATTTCGTGGCGTCGTTCGCGGCACTGGGGCTGCCGCCGTTCCTGACCGAGATCCTGCCGGAGCTCGGCGACCGAACGGCTCGCTGGGCGGGTCTGCTGTATGTCGTGCCCACCGTGTTCGGTGCGCTCGGTGCCCCTCTGTGGGGCCGGCTCGCGGACCGCTTCGGACGAAAACGGCTGCTGCTGCGGGCCCAGTTGGGGCTCGCTGTCGCCTTCCTGCTCGCGGGATGGGCCGATTCGCTCGGCACGTTCATCGCGGCGCTGGTGTTGCAGGGCATCCTCGGCGGCACGTTCGCGGCGTCCAACGGCTACCTCGGTGCCGCGCTGGAAGGGACCCACCTGTCCAGGGCACTCACGCTGATGCACGGCAGTGCGCGGGCGGCCCTGGTCGTCGCCCCGATCGTGGTCGGATCCCTGTCGTCCTGGCTGTCACCCCATCGCCAGTACGCGCTGCTCGCCCTTCTCCCGCTGGCCGCCGCCCTGTTGCTCGCCGCGTTGCCCGAACCGCAGGCGGAGGAGGCCGAGTTGACGGAGGTGGCGGAGACATCCGAGCCCGTTCCAGCGGCGGCTCTGCGCTCGCTGTACGCGTTCGAGTTCACCTTTGTCTTCTCCACGGTCATCTCCTTCCCCTACCTCATCTCCCTTGTCGAGGAACGAATACCGGGCGCGTCACCGACGCTGTCGGGCGTGCTGTTCGCCCTCCCCCACCTCTGCTACCTGATAGCCGCCATGCCCGTACACACCGCCTTCCGGGACCGACCCCGGGCCGGGATCGTGATCGGCTTCATCTGTGTCGCGATCGGGCTGGCCGGACACAGTGCGGCCGACTCCCTCGCCACCCTGATCGGCGTACGGCTGGTCCTCGGCGTGGGGCTGACGCTCGGCCTGGTGTGTCTGTCGGTGCTGGCCGCCGACTGCGTCAAGGGCCGTTCCCCCGGCGGGCTGTTCGGCTCGCTGGAGTTCTTCTCCAAGGCCGGCGCGGTCGCCGCCGGCGTGGCCGCGGCGGCGGGCAGCGCCCGCTACGGCCCGACCGCACCCTTACTGACCGGCGCGGCCGTCGCACTGATCACCGTATGCGCGACCATCCTCCGCTCTCTTTGCACCCGCTGGAGCCACACATGCCCTCGCTGACCGAGTCGCTCGGTAGCACCCCCGCCTCCGCCCTCGCCTCCGCCCCCACTGCGCCGGCCGAACTCCCTTCCCCCGACGAGGCCGTGGCGCACACCCTCCTCAACTGTCTGCTGCGCGAGGTGTCGGCGCCCGAGCGCCAGACCGCCTTCACCCACGGCCATCTGCTGCTGCGGCTCCCCCGCCGCGGTGTGCTGCTGCGGGTCGCCCTGCGTCGTACGTCGCTGCTCGGCGCGCACCGCTTCGCCGGCCAGGTGAGCGAGGAGACGGCCGACGGTGGCTGGAACGTGGTCGACTGGCGGCGGCTGGCCGAGTACACGCAGGACGAACTGTCCCTGCGTACCGGTGTGCGCAACGAGGAGTTCCTGGAGCAGATCGACTCCAGCCACCGAACCATCACCGCCTCTCTCGCGGTACGCACCGGGAGCGGCCGGAGCGCTCTCCCCGTGCAGGCCGGGTCCGACCCGAGCGCGATCGCCGTACGGGCGGGGACGGACTCGGTACCGGCGGACACGCCCGTCGCCGCCTACCTCGCGTCCGAGCAGTCGCTGCTCTTCGGGCACCGCTTCCACCCCACGCCCAAGGCGCGCACCGGGGACGCGGACTCCTGGCTCGCCTACTCGCCGGAGGCCGGCGCCGCCTTCCCCCTGCGCCACCTGGCCGTACGCGAGCACCTGATCGCCGAGGAGGCCGCGGAGCCCGGCGCCCTGGACGTGCTCGACGGGCGGGACCGGCGGGACCCGTGGGGACGAAAGGGCGCTGCCGTGCCCGACGGCTACCGGCTGCTGCCCGCCCACCCCTGGCAGTACGCGATCCTCCGCGAGCACCCGACGCTGCGCGCGGCCCTCGCGCGCGGGGAGATCCTCGACCTCGGCCCGGGCGGCAGGCCCTTCGCCGCCACCGCATCCGTACGGACGCTGTACGACGGCGAGTCGTTCCTGAAGTTCAGCCTGAACGTCCGGATCACCAACTGCCTGCGCAAGAACGCGAGTTACGAGCTTTCAGGCGCCGTCGCACTCACCCGCGTCCTGGGCCCGGCCCTGGCCGACCTGGCCGAGCGCTTCCCCGGCAGCGCGGTGCTCCGCGAGCCCGCGTACCGCAGCCTCGCCCTGCCAGGACCGGACGGCACCCCGGACCGCGAGCTGCTCGAAGGCTTCGGCGTCATCGTCCGCGAGGGCCTGACCCGGCACCTCCTGCCCGGTACCACCCCGCTGCTCGCGGCGGCCGTCGCGGACGAGTACCCGACCAGTCCCGCGCACGTCTCCCAACTCCTCGACGGGGCCGGTCCGCAGGCGGCGCTCGACTGGTGGGCGGCCTACCTGAGGCTGCTCGTGCCGCCGGTGCTTGCCGCCTACTTCGACCACGGTCTGGTGCTGGAACCCCATCTGCAGAACGTGCTGATCTGCGTGGACGGCGACGGCATGCCCGCCCAGGTCCTCTTCCGCGACCTGGAGGGCACCAAGCTCGTGCCCGAGCATCACGCCGAGACCCTCGCCGCGCTGCCGCCCGAGGTCGCGGGGCCGATGACGTACGACGCGCAGCGGGGCTGGGACCGGGTCGTCTACTGCCTGCTCGTGAACCATGTCGCCGAGCTGCTCGCCGCGCTCGCCGACCTGCACCCCCACGCCGAGGCCGCGCTGTGGGCGGAGGTCCGCGTCACCCTCCAGACGTACGCCGACCGATACGGCTGCCCGCCGCCGCTGGCCGCGCTGCTCGCCGGAGTGCCCCTGCCCGCCAAGGCGAACCTCCTCACCCGCTGGGAGCGCAAGGCCGACCGCGAGGCCGGATACGTCCACCTGCCCTCTCCGCTCGGTGAGGACATCCTGTGCCACACGACCGGGAGTACCCGATGACCATCCCCACCGCGGCCGTACGGGACCGCGTGCTCTCCCTTCCCTCCGGCGAACTCCCCGCCTACGTCTACGACCTGGCGGCACTGCGCGATCACGCCGCTCACGTGCGGGCCGCCCTGCCCGCCCGCGTCGAGCTCTACTACGCGGCCAAGGCCAACCCGGAGCCGGAGATCCTGGCCGCGCTGGGTCCGTACGTGGACGGCTACGAGGTCGCGTCGGGTGGCGAACTCACTCATGTCGCCAAGGCGGTTCCGGGCCGCCCTCTGGCCTTCGGCGGACCGGGCAAGACGCCCGCCGAGATCACGGCCGCGCTGGAGCGGGGCGTGGAGCGTTTCCATGTGGAGAGCGAGTACGAGCTGCACATGCTGGCCGAACTGGCCCGGCAGGTGGCGCCCGACAGCCGGGTCGCGGTCCTGCCTCGCTTCAACCTTCCTGTGGCGTCGGGTTCGTTGGCCGCGAGCTCGCTGGCGATGGGCGGCCGTTCCACGCCCTTCGGCCTCGACCCGTCCGAGGCGGACGCGGTCGTGCGTCTGCTCACCGACGGCACGTATCCGCATCTTGAACTCCGCGGTGTGCACGCCCACTTGGCCAGCGGGCTCCGGGCTCCGGAGCAGCTCGCGGTGGCCGAGTCCATCGTGCGCTGGGCCGTGGGGCTGGCCGAACGGCACGACGGGGTGCGGCTGGCCGAGGTGAACCTCGGTGGGGGGATGACGGTCGACTACGCCGCTCCCGAGGACCGATTCGACTGGGTCGCGTACGGCGAAGGGCTCGCCGAACTCGCCTGCCGGTACCCGGATCTGACGTTGCGTATCGAACCGGGGCGGGCGCTGACGGCGTACTGCGGCTGGTACGCCACCGAGGTGCTGGACGTGAAGCAGAGTCACGGCGAGGAGTTCGCGGTTGTGCGCGGAGGCACGCACCACATGCGCACTCCCGCGACCAAGGGACACGACCAGCCCTGCACCACGCTTGCGGTGGAGGACTGGGCTCATCCCTGGCCGCGGCCGGCCGCGAGACGCGAACTCGTCACGCTCACCGGCCAGTTGTGCACCCCGAAGGATGTCCTGGCCCGGAACGTCCGGGCGCCGGGGCTGCGGGCGGGCGACCGCGTGGCGTTCGCTCTGGCGGGCGCCTACGCGTGGAACATCTCCCACCACGACTTCCTCATGCACCCGCGGCCCGGGTTCCACTTCCTGGACGGCGTGGACACCGAATCAGCCGCGGGTGGGGCGACCGAGGGCTAGGGGTTCGCGCGTTGAACGTGGTCTCGTCGTCCGCCGGCGGTTCGCTGCGGACGGCGGGGTTCAGCCCTGCTGGAAGAGCTCCGCGGGCAGGGGCTTCAGGAGCGCGTACAGATCGTCGGTGATGGGGCGGTCCCAGGCGGCGATCGTCACCAGGACGTTGTCGCTGCGGTCGAACTGGACGCAGGAGATCCGCGTCTCGGAGAGCTTCAGGCGGCGCACGATGAGGAGGTTGTCGCCCTGCATCACCGGCATGTCCTCGGCCCCGACGACCGTGACCTCCTCCTCGTTCTCCAGCGCCAGCAGCAGCTGCGCAACCTCGAACGGGACCTCTCCCTCGGCGACGTCCCGGGCCGGTGAGCCCTCCGGCAGATTGCCGATGATCATCGCGGGGCCGCGGCCACCGAACAGGTCGTAGCGCAGGAAGACGCCCTGGCAGCTTCCGTCGGGCGCGGGCAGCAGGCCCGCGCCGAGATTGCCGGGCCAGTCGCCCGGGTCCATGGCCAGAACGTCGAATTCAGGCCCGGCGGGAGTGGCGCTGCGGCGGCGGAGGAAGGACATGCCGCAATGGTACGTGCCCCGAGGGGTGGACGGGCGTGGGGTCGACGGCCGTTGGCCAGCGAACGTTGGCCCTGACGTGTTGGCCGGGGGCGGTCCACCAACAGGCGTTGACCGTCGCGTGGCAACTTCGAGCCGTTTCGGTCACCACATGTTTGCCAACGCTCGTTTCTCCGGGCCTGGCGCATGCCACCGAGCGTTTGCCAACGGGCGTTGACTTCTCCACTGCCCGTCGCCCCACACTCGTGGGCCCACGACGGTAGGCCGACGCCTGTAGGCCAACGCCCGTAGCCCCACACTCATGGGCCGACACCTGTGGGCCCACACCCGTTGACCAGCCCTACTCCCCCGCTCCCACTCCCCCTGGCGC
>NZ_LIQZ01000110.1 GCF_001418655.1 Streptomyces phaeochromogenes
TTCCCCGCGCCCCTAAATGCGAAGGGCGCCACCGTCCGCACCGCCACAGAAGGCCCCGTATGCCCCAATTAGCACTCTGGCCTCGGAAGTCGTCCTCAAAAACTTCCGCCCCCCGTACAACCCTGACCCCTCCCCGTGGGTCTTCTGATCGCCAACCGCCCGTAAAGCCCAGGAGAACTCCGGGCGAATGCGAGCGGAACGCACCCCATTGACTGCGGGCGCCCGCCAGGCGTCCCCGCATGCAGCAGGAGAATCCCGCATGCACAAGCATCTGCGAATCACCCTCGCGACGGCCTCCGTTGCCGNNACGCCGACTTCAACGGCGACGGCGTCGGCGACGTGGCCTTCTCGGCCTCGGGCGCCTATGTGAACGGCCGCAAGACCGCCGGACAGCTCGTCACCCTCTACGGCACCGCCACCGGAGTGTCCTCCGCCAAGCGGTCCACACTCAGCCAGGACAGCGCCGGTGTCCCCGGCACCGCCGAAGCCGGGGACGGCTTCAGCGCGGAGACCGCGTACGCCGACTTCAACGGCGACGGATACGACGACCTCGCCGTGTCCGCCCCGGGGGAGAAGGTCGGCAGCGACACCACCGGCGGCACTCTCGCCGTGCTGTGGGGCTCCGCGAGCGGCCTGACCGGCAAGGGCGTCACCATCGCCGACCCGGCGGTCTCCGCGCACGACTACTGGGGCAAGAACCTCGCCGCCGGCGACTTCGACGGCGACGGCACGGCCGACCTGGCCGTCGGCAACTCCTCCAGCACGGTCTACGTCTACAAGGGCGGCATCAGCGCGTCCGGCACCGCCGTGGGCGGCCGGTACACGCTCAAGCCCCCGATCCAGTCGGGCGGCGACGCCCTCGGCCCGATCAACCTCACCGCGGGCGACGTCAACGGCGACAAGAAGACCGACCTGGTCATCGACGGCTTCGAGACCGGCACCGACTACGGCTGGGCCAGGAACTACTTCGTGCCCGGCGCCGCGAGCGGCCTCTCGGTCTCCTCGGCGCAGATCGTGAAGCCGGGCGCGATCACCGCGATCGGCGACGTCAACGGCGACGGTTTCGGCGACATCGTCTCCGGCGCGTACTGGCACAACACGTTGAGCGACGGCACGACGGTCCCGGACTCGGCCCTCGGCGGCAAGGTGAACGTCACCTACGGCACCGCCGACGGCCCGGGCGCGACCGCGGGCATCACCCAGAACACCGGCAACGTCCCCGGCTCCTCGGAGAAGGACGACTTCTTCGGCTACGACCTGGACCTCGGCGACATCAACGGCGACGGCTACCAGGACATCGTCGTCGGCTCCGCCGGCGAGGACCTGAACTCCATCAAGGACACGGGCGCGGTCACCGTCCTGTACGGCTCGGCGAACGGCCTCGACACCGCCTCCGGCACCCAGTACTTCGCGCAGAGCACGGCGGGTGTGCCCGGCAGCGACGAGACGAACGACGCGCTCGGCGCGGACGCGAAGCTCGACGACGTCAACGGCGACGGCCGGGCCGACCTGCTGGTCGGCTCGTACGAGAACGCGAGCAACGGCGCGGTGCTGTACATGCCGTCGAACGGCACGAAGATCACCACGTCCGGTTCGCGGTCCGTCTCGCCGAGCAGCGCGGGTGTGTCGACGACCGGCACCCCGGCGTTCGGCGTCAACTTCGCCGACTGAGTTCGCGGACCGAGCACGTCCCGTCCCTCTTTCACCATCCGGCGGGCCCCGCACCTCACAGGTGCGGGGCCCGCCGTCCCCCACTACCGGAGACCTCACTTGCGCAAGCGCACGCTCCTCCTCGCCACGACGCTCACCACCGCCCTCACGACCGGGCTCCTCATGGCGCTCCCCGTCACCGCCTCCGCCGCCCCCGCGGGCCTGAAGGGCGACTTCAACGGCGACGGCTTCGGTGACGTGGCCTTCGCCGCGCCGTACGCCAAGGTCGGCGACCAGGTCATGGCCGGGTACGTGGCCGTCGTCTACGGCAGCGCGACCGGGCTCGACCCCGCCAACCACACGGTGATCGACCAGAGTTCGGCCGGTGTGCCCGGCGCGCCGGAGGCCGAGGACGCCTTCGGTTCGGCACTCGCGGTCGCGGACTTCGACGGTGACGGCTACGCGGACCTGGCGGTCGGCGCGTCCGGCGAGGACGTCGAGAGCGACGTCGACGGCGGCACGGTCGCGGTCCTGTGGGGCGGCGCGAGCGGTGTCGCGGGCGGTACGACGGTGAAGGACCCGGCGGCCACCACGCACGACGAGTTCGGCCGCGCCCTGACGGCGGGCGACTTCGACGGCGACGGCAAGGCCGACCTGGCCTCGGGCACGACCGCCTCGCACGCGTACGTCGTCAAGGGCGGATTCACCCGCTCGGGCACGACCGGTGCCGCGCAGCGGATCGCGCTGCCCGAGTCCACCCCGTACGGCGTCGACGCGATCAAGGCCGGCGACACGAACGGCGACGGGAAGGCCGACCTCGTACTGACGTACCGGACCGAGCTGACCGGGGACGGTCCCAACAGCTGGTCCAAGGGGGTCGCGTATCTCGGCACGTCCACCGGCCTGGAGACCTCCGTGCCGCGCGGCCTGGGCGGCGGCACGTCCATCGCGATCGGTGACATCGACGGCGACGGCTACGGCGAGATCGCCCTCGGCAACGTCTTCACCGCGGAGGACGACCACTCCGGCAGCCTCGGCGGCCGGGTGACGGTGATCCGCGGTTCGGCGGGCGGCCCGGTCAACGGCGACGCGCCCATGGCCGAACTCACCCAGGACTCCCCGGGCGTGCCCGGCGCGGACGAGGAGCGCGACGGCTTCGGCAGCGCGCTCTCCATCGGTGACGTGAACGGCGACGGCTACGGCGAACTGGCCATCGGCGTCATCTTCGAGGACATCGAGACGATCGAGGACACCGGCTCCACGGTCCTCCTCCAGGGCTCGGCGGACGGCGTCTCCGAGACCGGCGGACGCACCCTCTCCCAGGCCTCCTCCGGCGTCCCGGGCAGCGCCGAGCCCATGGACTACTTCGGCTCCGACGTCCTGCTGACCGACGTAACGGCCGACGGCAAGGCCGACTACACGGTCTCCGCGAGCTTCGAGGGCGAGGGCGTCGGCGCGGTCACCGCGATGCTCTCCGACGGCACGGGCATCTCCCCGAACGGCGACCGCGGCTTCGGCCCCGGCGCGTTCAACCTCCCTTACACATACGGCGCCTTCGGCGCCGGCCTCACCAACTGAGGGGACGCCAGATGCGCATCCGCACGACACTGACCCTCACGGCCGTCCTGGCGGCGGGGGTCACCCCGCTGGCCCTGGCGCCCGAAGCCTTCGCAGCTCCGGCGAAGTTCGCGGACGACTTCAACGGCGACGGCTACCGGGACCTCGTCGTGGGCGCCCCGGACGCCACCGTCTCGGGCAGGTCGGGAGCAGGCGCCGTCGTCGTCCTGTACGGCTCGGCGTCCGGCCCCGGCAAGGGCAAGAAGCAGCTGATCTCCCAGAACAGCAGTGGCGTCGAAGGCGCGGCGGAGGCGGACGACGCCTTCGGCCACTCCGTGTCCTCCGCCGACCTCGACGTCGACGGTTACGCGGACCTGCTCGTCGGAGCGCCTTACGAGGACGTGACCGGAGCGCGCACCCGTGGCAGCGTCACCGTCCTGTGGGGCGGCGCCCAGGGCCTCAAGAACAGCGCGGTCCTTCCGACGCCGAGCCCGTCCACCGACGGGGACACCAGCGGCTGCTCGTACGGCACCGGAGTCGCGGCGGTCAATCCGAAGGCCGCCCCCGGGCGCCCCCGGGTCTCCGTGGCGGGCTGGTGCGCGAGCATCGGCATGACCGGCCCGTTCACCCGGACCGGTAAGCCGGCCGCCCACAGCCTGGGGACGGACACCCCCTCGCTCGACGACACGGCCCTGGGCGACCTCGACGGCAGCGGACGCCCCGAGGAGATCGCCGTCAGCGTGGGTCTGTCCGACCACCCCTCCGGGGGTGTGTACGTCGCCCCGTCGACGCGGCAGCCTCCGCTGTCCACCGACGGCGACAACGTGGCCGTCGGCGACGTGAACGGCGACGGCTACGGCGACCTGGTCGTCGGCGACCCCTCCGACACGGTCATCGACGGAACACCGCAGGAGGGCACCGGCCACAAGGGCGGCCAGATCGCGATCTGGCCGGGTGGAGCCCGCGGTGTCGACCCGGCCGCCGAGCCGATCCTGATCCACCAGGACACCCCGGGCGTACCGGGCGCCGCGGAGTCCAACGACTACTTCGGCGCCGACGTGAGCGTCGCGGACGTCAACGGCGACGGCTTGGGCGACATCGCGGTGGGCGTACCCGGCGAGAACCTCGGCTCCGTCCGGGACGCCGGATCGGTGATCCTCGTCCCCGGCCGGGCGGGCGGGCCCACGGGCGCCGGTTCCACCACGATCGGCCAGAACTCCGCCGCCGTTCCGGGAGCAGCCGAGAAGGGCGACACCTTCGGCTCGACCGTCCGCCTCGCGGATCTCACCAAGGACGGCAGGCCGGACCTGGTGATCGGCGCGTCCGGCGAGAACAACAGCACAGGTGGGATCTGGGTGTTCAAGGGCACCACGAGCGGCCCGGCTCTCAGGAACTCGTACAGCGTCATGGGCAACGCGGTGGGGCTCCCCAAGGAGCACTACACCAACTGGGCCTCGGTACTCGCACCCTGACCTGGACACCGGCGCGCCCCGACGAGGACCAGGTCGGGGCGCGCTCCCCCCAGAACGCACACATGTTCGCCATATTTGTACAACCCTCACGCACCTCCAGAGGTCTCCTGTGCACCGGCCACATGTCTTGAACCAGCCATACCTCCGAAGCCGGGCACACCCTCCGTCACTCTTGGAGATCTCTTGCGAAAGCGCACCTGCCTCCTGGCCGCCGCCATGCTCGTCTCGGGCCTGACTCCGCTCGCCCTGGCCGCTCCGGCCTCCGCGGCCGCCGCCAAGTACGTCGACGACTTCAACGGCGACGGATACCGCGACCTCGCCGTCGGCGACCGCGGCGCCAAGGTCGGCGAGGCGCAGAACGCGGGCGCGGTCGTCGTCATATGGGGCACGGCCAAGGGCCTGGACCCCTCCAGACGCACGGTCGTCACCCAGGACAGCCCGGGCATCCCCGGCGCGGCGGAGTCGAACGACTACTTCGGTACGGACGTCACGACGGCCGACCTGAACAAGGACGGGTACGCGGACGTCGTCGCCACCGCGATCGGCGAGACCAACGACGGCCGCTCCGGCGCGTTCACCGTGCTCTGGGGCTCCAAGTCCGGCCTCACCCGCGGCAGTTCGTACATGAACCCCCTCTACAAGGACCGCGCCTTCGCCAAGGACATCGCGGTCGGCGACTTCAACGCGGACGGCAAGCCGGACGTGGTCGCCGTCGACTCCGAGAACATCCTGTTCATGCGCGGCCCGTTCACCACGTCCGGCTCCCACGGCAAGGTGACCGACTTCGACCCGCGCGGCGGCGAGGAGATCACCCCGGAGACGGTGGTCGCCGGAAAGGTCACCAAGGACGGAACCGTCGACTTCGCGGTCCTCGGCAGTGAATGGGACACGGCCGTCGGGGCGTTCAGGGACACCGTCTGGTTCTACAAGGGCGGCTCCGGCGCCCCGAAGCGCACCAAGACCGTCAAGCTCCCGTCCTCCACGACCCTCGTGTCGAGCGGCGCGGCGATCGCCGACTTCGACAAGAACGGATACGGCGACCTGGCGATCGGTGCGGAACGCGCGGGCACCGGCGGCGCCGTGTACGTCCTGCCCGGCACCTCGACGGGCCCCAGCAACTCGGTGAAGACCATCACCCAGGCCACGTCCGGAGTGCCCGGCACCCCGGAGACCGGCGACGACTTCGGCGGCGACGTCTCGGCCGCCGACACCAACGGCGACGGCTACCCCGACCTCGCCGTCGGCACCCCGGGCGAGATCATCGCCGCGCCGACGTCCACCGACACGGGCGTGTCCGTCAGGGCGGGCGGCCCGCCGCCCCGCATGGCCGCCGGCGCGGTCACCGTCCTGCGCGGCAGCGCGTCCGGCCTCACCGGCAAGAACGCCCGCGCCTACGACTACAACACCGCGGGCATCGAGGGCGAACCCGGCGAGCGGGCCGCGTTCGGCTACTCGGTCAGCCTCCGCGACTACACCCGCGACGGCCGCGCCGAACTGCTCGCCGCCGCCCCGTCGACGCCGCAGCGCCTGCACCTCCTCCCGGGCACCGCATCGGGTCCCACGGGCACCGGCTCCCAGGTCCTCACACTCGCGAGCCTGGGCCAGACCGCTCTGACCAACTTCTGGGCCGAGCTGGCGGACTGACCGCGGACCGGTCCCGGACTGACCGGTCCCGGACCGGCTCCCCTCCCCCTCACGCACTCCTCTGGAGACCTCCACCCGATGAAGCGCCAGTTGCGCACCACCACCGCCCTCGCCGCCGTCCTGGCCGCGGGCGTGGCCCCACTGACCCTCACCACCCCCGCCTCCGCCGCCGCGGCCAAGTACGCCGACGACTTCAACGGTGACGGGTTCCGCGACTACGCCGTCTACTGGAGCGGCGACAGCAAGGGCGGTGGTGTCGAGGTCACCTTCGGCACGGCGAACGGCCCCGGTACGCGGACCCAGCTCGTCGACCAGGCGAGCCCCGGTGTGCCCGGCGCCGACGAGGCGGACGACTGGTTCGGCGAGGTCCGCACGGCGGCCGACTTCGACAAGGACGGCTACGGCGACCTCGCCGTGGCCGCCACCGGCGAGGACGTCGACGGCCGCGAGGACCAGGGCGCGGTCACCATCCTGTGGGGCGGCCCGAACGGCCTCTCCAAAGGCACGACCGTTCCGAACAAGGCGCCCAGGGACTCCCTCAACCGGATGGGTTCCGACCTCGCCACCGGCGACTTCAACGGCGACGGCAAGACCGACCTCGCCCTCGTCAACGACGCGAAGACGTACGTCTACCGCGGCTCCATCAACCGCTCCGGCGTCCACGGCTCGGTCACGACCCTCGACAAGACGACGTCCTTCTACTCCACCGCGCTCATCGCCGGAAAGGTGAACGGCGACGGCAAGACCGACCTCGTCGTCATCGGCGACGTCGTCACCGACTCGTACATCGCCTCCGACGCCTGGTTCGTCAAGGGCGGCACCACCCTGACCTCCGGCAAGACCCTGCGCCTGGAGTCCCTGTCGGGCAACGGCGGAAGCACGGACCGCGGCGGCGACGGCGTCATCGCCGACTTCGACAAGGACGGCTACGGCGACATCGCGGTCGGCACATCCGTGTACTCCAAGGCCAAGGGCCGGGTCTCCGTCTGGTACGGCTCGTCGTCCGGCCCCTCCACGAGCACCCGAATCACCCAGGCGACGAGTGGGGTGGCGGGCACCCCGGAGACGTACGACGAGTTCGGCTGGTCCGTCTCCGCCGGTGACGCCAACGGGGACGGCTACAAGGACCTGGCGGTCGGCGTGATCGGCGAGGCCATCAACGGCAAGGAGTACGCGGGCGGCGTCCACGTGCTGTACGGCCGCGCGTCGGGCCTGTCAGGCACGCGCTCACAGTGGTTCGCCCGCAACTCGGCAGGCGTACCGGGCGCGTTGGAGGAGGGCGAGCACTTCGGCTACGCGGTCCGCCTCCGCGACACGAACGCCGACGGCCGCGCCGACCTGTACGTACGCGGCAGCGTGAACACGCTGCGCCTGCCTGGTTCCCCGACGGGTGTCACCACGACGGGGGCGGCATCCGCGGAGGAGAAACTCATCGAAGGCACGCTCCAGTAGCACTCGGCGGCTACCCTCGGGGAGTCATCAAGTTTGACTACCGCGACTGCCCGAGGGAGCCGCATGGCCAACGAGGTAACCATCCCCCTGCTGCCCTGCCGGTCGATCGACGAGATCACCGAGTTCTACGGCAAGTTGGGCTTCACCACGACCTATCGGCAGACCCGCCCGAACCCCTACGTCAGCGTCCAACGCGAGGACCTCCAACTGCACTTCGCCGGGATCGAGGGCTTCGACCCCGAGCAGTCGTACGGCTCCTGCGTGGTGATCGTCCCCGACACCGGGGCCATCCACCAGGCCTTCGCCGATGCCATGCGGGCCGCCTACGGCAAGGTCCTCGTGTCCGGCATCCCCCGAATGACCAGCCCCCGCCGGCGCAAGAACACCGGCAAGCGGGCCGGCTTCAGCGTCGTCGACCCCGGCGGCAACTGGATCCGCTTCTTCCCGGCGACGGAGGACAAGGACGCACCGGACGAGTCCTCGTACCCCACGGGCAGGCTCACCAAGGCCCTGGAGAACGCCATCGTCCTCGGCGACTCCAAGGGCGACACCCACCAGGCCGCCCGCATCCTGGATGCGACCCTGACCCGCGAGCGCGATTCCGCCCACCCTGTCGAGCTGGTCGAGACCCTCGTCTACCGCGCGGAACTCGCCCTCCGCTTGGACGACGCACCCCGGGCCCGCGCCCTCCTGACCGAGGTCGACGGTGTCCCGCTGGGGGACGGGGAGCGGGTCCGTCTCACCAACACCCTCGCTGTGGCGAGGGAGTTGGAGGGATCACTGCCGCCTACGGGCCTTACGGGCGAAGGTGCCGTATGAGGGCGGCGAGCCCGGCACCGGTGGCGGTTATCACCGCGTCGGGCTCGTCGCTTTCACGGAGGAGGAGGGTGTCTTGGCGTGCGGCGAGCTCCACGCAGTCGTCGCTGTCACCCCCGCCGGAGAAGGAGGACTTCTGCCAGGCTTCCTGTGCCATGTTGAGGCCTTTCACATCCGCTGAAGGAGGTGGTGGATGAAGTCCCTCGACTCTACGACGCCCAGGGCCACCTTCTCGATCGTGCGAAGCATCGCTCGATAGCGGTTGAGCTGAGCCTCCGCATCCAGGTAGGCACCCCCGTGCTTGGTGTCCACCAGGACGGTGTCCAACTGCGGAACGGGGCCACTCGCGTACACCAGCGGAGCGCTGATCCCAGCAAAACCGTCCACGTCGAACGGCACAACGCGCACGGTCACTTGAGGTCGTTCCGACTGCTCCAGGACGTGCAGCAACTGACTCCTGGCAACCTTGCTGTCTGCGGCTCGGATCCGCAGCGCGGCTTCGTGAATCACGGCTTCATAGGCGACCTCGCCGAGGACCTCCTGGCGCCGCAGCCGATAGCGCACCCGTGCTTCGCGCTGCTCTTCGGAGAGCAACGGCACAGACGAGGCAAAGATGCCCCGCATCTGCTCCTCCGTCTGCAACAGCCCGGGCATGTGCACGGTCTGGAACGTCCTCAACTCGGCCGCGTGATGCTCCAGTTCGGCCACGTTCAGGTACCCGGACGGCACCGTCCCCCGACACTCTTCCCACCAGCCGCGCCCTTTCTCGGCCGCCATGACTGCCAGTGCCTCCACCAGCGCGGCGTCATCACACGCGTACTCACTGGCCCAGTGCCGCACGCGCTCGGCGCTCACCCCTACCCGGGCGGTCTCCGTGGCGGAGAGCCTGCTCTCTGCGATCCCCAGCGCCCGTGCCGCCTCCCGGCCGCTGAGCCCCGCCCGCTCCCGGAGCTTGCGCAGCTCCGCGCCGAGCCGCTCCTGGCGTGCCGTGATGATGCTCCTAGCTGGCATGTACCCGTTCCCTCCGGGGAGTTGAGGTCCCCCAGTATCCCCGTTCAGCTTGACGGGCATCAATTTAACCCCATACCGTCAGTGACGAAGCAGCCACTCAGCGGAGCGGAAGTGCATCCCCCCGTCATGCCACGCCATGCCATGCCGGGCCAGACAGAGCCACCGCCCCGACAACCCCCCACCACTCCCCACCAGGAGACCGCATGCC
>NZ_LIQZ01000111.1 GCF_001418655.1 Streptomyces phaeochromogenes
TCCTCCTCGGCCGAGGAGGAGTCGCCCTGGGGCTCCTTCTCCGATGCCGAGCCCGCACCGCCGTTCTTGTCGGTCTTCTCGGTCTGCGACTCGGACGACTGCGGGGAGGTCGTGGAGGAAGCGGTCGAGCCGTTCCCCGTGCTCGATGGTGCGGGGTCGAGCGAGGGGACCTGCTGGCCCACCGGCTCCCGGCCCGCCGTTCCTTCCAGGGAGCCGGAACCCTCGTCCTCACCGAACGGCGCCAGCGTGACCGCCAGTGCCAGGAGGGAGACACCGACGGCGGCGGCGATCAGTCCGACCCGCCCTATCCGGGCGCGGCGCCCTTCGGCCGCGTCGGCGTCCTGCGCGTCCGGGTCGTCGTCGGCCGCGCCGCGGCTGAGACCCGACTCGACGGCCCTGCGGCGTCGTTCCAGGTAGGCGAGTCCGCCCCAGCCGATGACCCCGCCCGCGAGCGCGGCGGGCAGTCCGCCGCCGGCGAGCCGCAGACAGGCGGCGGCCTCCGCACATTCGACGCAGCGCGCGAGGTGCCACGACAGGTCGTCCGGCACCTCGGCGGCGGGTGAGCGGGTGACCGCGTCGAGGAGCCGGGCGTAGCTGCGGCACTCCTCGGAGAGCGGTGTGTCGAGGTGGTTGCGGTGGCAGCGGTCGCGGAACACTCCGCGCACCTGGTGCAGTTCCTCGGCCGCGCCCTCCGGGTCGAGGCCGAGCCGGCGGGCCACGGAGGTGACCGGCAGCGCCTCGACCTCCGCCAGCCACAGCAGCGCTGCATCCGGTTCCTGCATGTCCCGCAGCCCGCGCAGGGCGAGCGGCCGGTGCAGGGGCGGTCCCGAAAAGCGGGCGGCCTTGTCGGAGTTGAGCCACAGTCGGAGTTCGGGGTCGAGGCGATCGCCCTGGCCCCTCGCTTCCCAGATGGCGGTCGTCTGGCGTACGGCGGTCAGGAGGAGCGGTATTCGGGGCAGCCGGGGTGTGCGGGCCCGGCGCCCGAAGTTCCTGCCGCTGGACTCGGCCTCCGCGGCACGCGCTTCGCGTATGCCGAGCGAGAACGCCTCGGAGGCCAGTTGGCGGGCATGGGTGGAAGCGCCGGTACAGAGATCGGCGTACGAAAGGACCGCGTCCCAGCACTCCGAGAACAGAGTGGCCTCGGCGGCGTCCTGAGGGGTCGGCAGGTCTGGCATGGGTGGGGACTTCACCTGCATCCACAAGCGGGGTCAACTCACCTGGGTAATACGGGAGTTGAGGGGGACGTCTGCGACGGGACCAGAGTTTTTCACGGTTCCTGCACAACTGACAAGCGGCACTTGCACATCCGGTTACCGCGGGTCGCACGTCCCACCAGGCCCCGCAGCCTCAGCCGTGCTTCAGTCGTACACCAGTTGTACGTCCCGGCAGCCCCAAATGACTCAATCGATTGCCCTTGGAACTGCCGTACGTCCCCATCCGCCCCGTTCCCTCAGACCGCGGGCACCTCTTCCGTCACCTCGTTCGCCGGCAGGCTGTCCATGAACGAGCTCACCGAGAAGACCGCGTTGCCCGGCCCGGGCGGGCCGTATCCGGGCGGCGAGGAGAGCCCGAAGTCCTCCATCGTGGAGCGGTAGGCCTCAAGGAGCCGGATGTGGTACTCCAACGGCGCACCCTGCGGATTCGCCTTGCCCAGCGGGGTCGTCGGCTCCGGGCACCAGGTGGTGAAACGGGGCGTGATGCCCTGCGACATGAAGAAGCGCAGGCCCTCGGTGGTGGACGCGATGGCCTCGTCGACGGTGGTGAAGCCGAAGGGCTCCGCCATCTCCACCCCCGCCACGAAGTTGGGGATCACATTGCGTGCGCCGAAGATCTCCGCGGAGTCGAGGATGCGCTTGTGCCACTCGGCGCGGCCGACGTAGCGCTCCTTGCCGGGGCAGTGCAGCTTGAACAGGTACTCGTCCCACACCTCGTAGTTGGGGTGGTAGATCTGCACGCCGTAGTCCTTGAAGCGCTGCACGTCGTCACGCGGGAGTGCCTGGGCGACGACCTTGCCGATCCACCTGCCCGGGAAGTGCTCCTCGATGGCCTTGGCGTACATGCCGTAGAAGTCGGCCTCGTCCCGGCCCTGGAGCTTGGAAGTGATCGCGCCGCCGGTGAGCGTGTAGGCGGTCGACGTCTTCGCCGTGTCGTAGCGGTCGATGATCTCCAGGGCTTCCAGGACCTCGTCGACGTCCTTGACGCCGGTGTAGGGCCGCCCGGCCGCCTTGTGCTGGCGCCAGTTGTGGTTGATGTCGCAGTACTGGCACTCCTCCTTGGCGCCGAAGTACTGGCACACCCGGAACACGGTCAGGTAGATCAGGTAGCCCCACTGGATCGTCGGGGCCACCTCCATGACGGACTTCCCGTTGGAGAGCTTGTGCCGGTAGTACTCCGGCATCGGCGGGACCCCGACGTCCGAGATCCGCTTCCCGTCGAGGTAGAGGCCGAGCACGCCGTCCTCGCTTGCTGCCACGCGGTACGGCGAGGACGGGTTCACGCGTACGGAGACGACTGTGCGGCGCAGGTCGTACGGGCCGCCGGTGAGGATGATCTCCTCCGGCGGGCGGCGCAGCGCGGCCTCGCCCAGTTCGGGCAGGGTGCCGTGGTCGAAGGAGAAGATGAAGTACGACTTCGGTTTGACGTCCCCGTCCTCGTTGTCGCTGAGCGCGGAGTCGTCGAAGGCCACTCCCCCACGGAGCAGGTCCTCCTTGAAGACGGCTTCCCGCGGTACGTGCGGGAACCTCTCCATCAGGTCCTCGACCAGCGCGGTACGGCTGCCCATCCCGTCCTCCTAGCTCCCGGTACTCCCGGCTGCTGTGCTCGACTCCTCACGGTATGCCCCTCCTCCCGGGCCCGTGGTGCCGGGTCCCTCCTGGTGGCAGGGCCGCGTCTAGAGTCACCTCCGTGACCACCTCCTCCCCACCGGTAGCCCTCCATCACACGGACCACCCCGGCACGGGCCCGGCCCTCCTCCTGGTTCATGGATGGGGCGGCGACAGCGGGGACTGGGCGCCCACCCTCCCGTACTGGCGGCACCGCGTGATCGTCCCCGACCTGCGGGGTCACGGCCGCTCACCGAAGCCGCCGAGCGGCTACGGGCCGCGCGACTTCGCCGTCGACCTGGCTGACCTGCTGGGCCGGCTGGACCCCGGCCCGGTGATCGCCGTCGGCCACTCGATGGGCGCCCAGGCGGTCACGGCACTCGCGGTGGAACACCCGCGGTTCGTACGGGCGTTGGTGGTCGTCGACTCCGCGTACGGCGCCGATGAGGGCGAGGCCGTCCGCATTCCCGGGGAGCAGGAGGAGCTGCGGAGGGAGGGTGCCGAGTGGGCCGCCCGTTTCGTGGACAGTGCCTTCCGGCCGGGGGCACATGACCAACTGCGCGACCGGCAGCGGACGTTGATGGCCCGCATGGACCCGGAGGTGCTGGCTCAGTGCCGCGACGGCATGTACCTGGCCCCGGACGCCTTCGGCCTGCGACCTGCGACCCGCGCGTATCTGGCCCGCCGCGACTGTCCCGTGCTGGGCGTGTACGCGACACCGGCTGCCGCCCACTTCGAGCGCGGCACGCTCACCCGACCCGGCTCCCGGGTGGAGGTCTTCGAGGGCTGCGGCCACTACCTGCACGAGGAGCGTCCACGAGAGCTGACGTCCCTCGTCCAGGAGTGGGCAGCGCCCCTTTAGGGGCGCGGGGAACTGCGCGACCAGCCACGACGAACCCGCGGCTCTCATTCCTCGTCGGGCAGTTGGTACCAGAACTCGATCTCCCCCACATTGCAACGCCCGTTGTGCCCGTCATAGACGCGGATCCGCTCGTACGACGCCCGTTCGGCGAGCCGGAACTCGTACCACCGGGCCGTGTCGACCCCGCTGACCGTGTGGAAGTCGGTCCAGTCGGCCCCGGTCCCGTCCGAGCCGCGGAACACCGTGCCGTTGGCGCGGCTCAGCTGGTCGGCGCGAGGATGCAGGCGGATGCGGTCTACGGTGATCGGGCCCGCGGCGCCCGCGTCGATGTCGATCCAGCTCTCGGCGGCCGTGGTGTCGGTGTAGGTGGTGGTGTCACCGTCGAAGGCCCGCCAGCCCGCCGCCTCCTTGGTTCCCGTGCCGGGCCACTGGATGGTGGAGGCCACCACCATGGACGGCGTCACCTGGAACTTCCGCAGCAGCGTGTCCACGGAGACCAGGAGTTCATGGGCCGCGTAGACGGCGTCCACGCGGGCGGGCTCCGGGTCGCCGGTCGTCCTTTCGATGCGGTCGAGTTCGGTGGTGAAGGCCGCGTACGACTTCTTCGTCCAGTCGGAGGCGTTCGTCCTCCGTGCTCGGGCGAGGACCTGGGCGAAGGTCTCGGCGACCGCTACGGCCACGGCGGAGTCTCGGGTGCCGCCGTCGACGAGGGCCGCTGTCACCTTGTAGGAGCGGGTGCCGTGGCGCAGGTTCTTGTCCTCGTATGCGTACGCGCGTGTGTTCTTGTCCAGAACTTCCCACTGGCCGCCGGCAGTTGAGCGGGAGAGTGTGAAGGTCAGGGCGTCGTCGGGCTTGTTCCAGCGGACGGTGGCCGTGTCGGCGGCGCGCTCGACGGAGAGCAGGAGCGCGTTCGCGCCGAGGGTGTCCACCGCCACCTTCGTGAACTCCGCGTCGCCCGTGGCCGCGAAGCCCGCGTGGACCGCGTACGGGAACGGTGTGAAGAGTGTCGCGACCGTCAGCCAGGTGGTGCCGTCGGCCGACACCTGGCCGTGCACGCGGTGGCTGCCGGTGTCCCGGACGATCCGCAGGTACGGCGTCGCGGCCAGGGTCTGCCCGTCGAGGCGGCGGGTGATGGGTGAGCGCAGGTCGTCCTGCCAGTCGTGGCGGCTGTCGCGGGTGCGGTTGTGGAAGACGAGCTGTCCGTCCTTGTCCGCGCCGAAGAACAGGTGGCGGGTGTCGGCGGTGATCCGGTCGCGGAGCATCAGTCCGGTGAGCGGGCCGCGTGCCCCGGTGATGTGGGTGGTGAGGGTGCAGCTGCCTGCCAACGGTTTGCTCACGTAGTGGAGTTGGTCCTCTATGTCTCGGGAGGGCACCTTGTAGTCGTCGCCCTCGCCGAGTCCCTCTCCGCGTGCGCCGAGCACTCGTATCGTCGAGCCTCGCACCGCCGTGCTGCCCGGTCTCGCCTTGCGCAGGGCGTCGTCGCGCCAGCCCGAGTTTCTGAGGCCGGGCGAGACGGGCTTCGGGAGTTCGGTTCGGATGGTGTGCGAAGTCCAGCCTGGGCCGCCGTCGTTGACGGCGGTGACCGTGTAGAAATACGTCTCGCCGGGGCGGGCGGCGGTGTCCGTGAAGTGGCGGCCCGTCTCCTTCAGGGAGAGGACCTTGTACGGGCCCTGCTGCCGGGTCGCCCGCCGTACCTCGTAGTGCGAGGCGCCCGCCGTTGTCTGCCAGGTCACCGTGACCGCTCCGTCGCCGGGGAGGGTGTGCACGAAGTCCACGTGTGCGGGAGGGAGTTCGGACTCGTGCGGTGTCGGCAGCTTCAGTACCAGGCCGGTCTTGGGCGGGACCTTCACCTTGCCGCCGCGCACTGGGAGTTCCTTTCCGGTCACGAGGTCCAGGACCGTCGAAACGGTTGAGCCGGTACGGCCCGTGGCCGAGGGCACCTCCACCTCGTACGACCGCTCGTTCCCGTACGTTCTGCGCGTCGTGTTGAAGACGAAGAAGTAGCGGCCGTAGCGGGCGGTCAGCAGGTCCGGGTAGCCCGAATAGGCGTGGTCCGCCTCGAAGTTCTCTCGGTGGACCGTGCCCACGCCCGGCTGGTAGGTGATGGGTGCGATTTCGCCCGCCAGGGCCTGGAGGGCTGTGGAGTCGGCCGTCTGCTGGTCCTCCATGAAGTCGACGTCGATGTTGTCCATGCGGGCCCAGTAGTCCTCGTACTGGAAGCGTGCGTTGGTGTTGATCTGCACGATGTGGTCGCGGTTCGCCTGGCGGACGTGCAGGCGGCCGTTGCGGGCGAACCCCCTTTGGCGTTCGTTGAGTTGGGCCCACAGGTGGAGGTCGCCGTCCCTGAGCGAGACGAACATGCAGTCCACGTCGACCCAGGCGAAGCGCTCGTAGTGGGCACGGTTCACCGCCAGTGCGGTCAGCTCCGCGGGCGTGTAGTGGGCGAAGTCCGTGTGCGGGTGGACGATTCCGGTCGGCTCGTGGGCCTTCAGGTACGCGTAGGTCTCGCCGAGCGTGAGGTCGTACTTGTTCTTGCTTGTGACCGAGGCGAAGGAGCTGAAGTACTGGTGGTCGGCGAGCTGTTGCTGGGCGAAGCCGACCGCCTCGCGGGCGAAGGAGCGGGTGACTGCCCAGCGGCTTCCGGTGTACCGGTCGGTGTGTTCGGCCATGTGCCGGGCCAGGGAGACGTAGTTGAGGATCCTGCCCTCGGAGATGCGCAGTACATAGCCCGGGAAACCTGGGTAGTTGGTGTTGCGCTCGTCGATCACCATCTCCATGCGCATCGTGCGCTTGAGGTTGTCGTCGAGGTCGGTCATCCGGGCCAGGGAGCGGGCGTGCAGGTTGCGCAGCGCGATCTCCAGGATGCGGTCGTTCAGGTCCTCGTCGCCCTTGTGGCCCCAGGTGCGGTGGAACCACTCGGGCAGGTAGTTGGTCGCCTCGCCGTAGTTGGCGACGTAGCCGTTCTCCCGGGTGTGGCCCGCCTCGGTGATGGTGGTGTAGTGCTTGCCGAGGGGCAGGCGGCGTACCAGGTTGCCGGCCTTGTCCTGCTTGGACTTGGCCAGGCCCTTGATGACGTACTTGACGTAGTCGTCCGTCCAGCGGGCCGTGGTGTCGTGGTAGAAGAGCGAGTGGAAGAGGTCCAGGTCCTGGCCGTCCGGGCCGACGAGGACCTCCTCGCCGAGGAAGGGCAGCCAGCCGAGCGCCTCGCCCGCGATGCGGTGGCTGCGCGCCTTTCCCTCGTAGAACTCCGAACCGATGACCCGCAGCCCCTCGTGGGCCTCCCAGGCGCCCTCGTACGTGTACATCACCTGGTTGTAGATGTACGAGAGCCGCGAGCGGGCGTAGTCGAAGTTGGCCTTGAGTACGCGGCCCCAGGCGGCCCGGCGGGTCAGTGGTGAGCCGTCGAAGTCGACGTCCTTGAGGGAGGTTTTCCCCTCGCTTGTGCCGGTGGTGAAGGGCTCGTCCAGGAACGTCTCGAAGGCCTCGCGGCCGAGGACGTCCTTGTCCGCGATGAGGTTCTCGACGATGTAGAGGGCCTCGCCGAGTGCGCCGTAGTAGCCGCCCCAGTCTCCCTGGTGGCCGCCGCGGGCCAGGAGTCTCGTGTCGGCGTAGTAGTCCTTGGTGTGGTTGTCGACGCACTTGAAGACCCGTTGGAGGGCCGTCCGCCGGTCGGTGGCGGTCCTTGCCGGGCACCAGTTGGATTGCGTCAACGCCGAGGCGTAGAAGCGTAGTTCGTCCTCGTAGCGGACGATGCTGAGCCTGGCCGTCGCCGATGCGTCGATCTTCGCGGAGTGGTCGTTGAAGAGCTTCACCTGGCCGGCCACATAGCCGTCGACGAGTGCCTGCTTCTGCGGCTCGGTCAGGTCCGCAACCGTGTCCGTTGGTGGTGTGAAGTCGGCCTGCGGGTCGTCGCTCACGTCGAGGTACGCGCCGGTGTGGGTGTACGCGCGGTAGTAGCCGCGGGAGTCGGCGGTGACCTTGGCGGTGAACGCGGCGTCGTACGTGCGCAGGGTGATCTCGGCGAGCTCCCTGCCCTTGGTGTGCTCCAGCGGCAGCATCACCGTGGCATAGAAGAAGCGGCCGGGCAGCGGACGGACCGTGCCGGTGTTCAGCGCCTCGTAGTCGCCGGAGCGGCGGTAGCCGATCTGTTCGCCGTTGATGTACGCGATCGTCTTGTACGGGGAGGTGTCGCCGCCCCAGAACTTGACGGTCAGGTAGTTCTGGTGGAGGGGGTCGACCCGCACCGTGAAGCGGAGGTCGCCGGTCTTGATGTCGGGGGTGGCCAGGGGTCTGGCGACTCGGGCCCGGTCGCCCGCGTTGCCCTCGACGACGGCGGAGCCGGGGGCGTGGAGGCCATGCGCGGACTCGGAGTCGGGGTCGCCGAAGTCGACTAGGTCCAGGCGTCTCGCGCCGTCGGCTGCCGAAGTCCCGGCGGCGGACGCCTGCTCGGCGGCGGTCCAGGACCAGCCGGTCAGCGCGAGAGCACCGGTGCCGGCGGCGGTACCGGCCAGGACGGATCTTCTGGTGACGGACATGCGGGATCCTCACGGCGGCGAAAGGTGAACCAGGAAGGGAGAGAAGGGGGAGGGAGAGGGGACGCTAGGAGGCGGGCCGCTCTGCGTCGGCTACGGACCTCCGCGCGTGGGCTCGGGCTACTTGCTCGGGCTACTTGATCGAGCCCAGCGTGACTCCGGAGCGCCAGAAGCGCTGCATCGAGATCATCAGGATGACCATCGGGATGAGGGACAGCAGCGAGCCCACGACCACCATCCCGGTCAGGTCGGCGGACGTGTCGACCTTGACCTTCAGCCAGGAGTAGAGGCCGACCATCACGGTCCACTTCTCCGGCGTACGCAGGAACACCAGGGGTCCGAAGAACGAGTTCCAGGAGCCGACGAAGCCGAGCAGGAAGATCGTCGCCGCACCCGTGGACATCAGGCGGGCGCCGACCGTGAAGAAGATGCGGTACTCCCCCGCACCGTCGATGCGGGCCGCTTCAAGGAGTTCGGGCGGGATGGCGCCCTCCGCGTACACCTTGGCGAGGTAGACGGAGAAGGCGTTGAACAGGCTCGGCACGATGATCGCCGACGGGGTGTCGACCATCCGCAGGTCCGTGAAGAGGAGGAAGGACGGGATGGTGAGCAGTGCGTGCGGGACGAGGAAGGAGCCGATGATGCAGCCCATCAGTACGCCCCGGCCCCGGAATTGGTACATCGCCAGGCCGTATCCGCAGGCTACGCAGACCAGGGTCATGCCGGCGGTGCCGACGACTCCGTAATAGAGCGTGTTCCACAGCCACTTGAGGAAGATGCCGTCCTGGTAGGTGAACAGCGCCTTCAGGTTGTCCGTGAAGTGCAGGTCGGAGAACCACAGGCCGTTGGTGGTGTAGAGGTCGGACTGGTTCTTGGTCGCCGAGACGATCAGCCACCACACGGGGGCCAGCGAGTAGAGGGTGAAGAACACGACTCCGCCGAGGACCAGGGCCTTGGTCCGCCGACTGTGCCGGACGGGGCCGGTTCCGTCGCGGGAGGCGGTGGCGCCGCGCTTCGGGCGCGAGGCCCCGGGCTCGGTCGGGGAAGGGGAAGGGGAAGAGGAAGGGCCGATTGTCACGGTCATGAGGTGGGCGCCTTGTTCGTGAGTCGGTAGAACAGCGCGGACGCGGTGCCGACGACCAGGGCCAGGATGATCGACAGGGCGGAGGCGTAGTTGAAGTTGCCCTGCTGGAAGGCCCAGTCGTAGATCGCCATGATCGGGGTGAAGTCGCGGGTGACCGTCTCCGGTGCCATGGACTTGAAGAGCATGGTGTCGCTGAAGATCTGCAGCGTGCCGATGATGCTGAGCACGGTGGTGAGGACCAGGGAGCGGCGGACCAGCGGCACCTTGATCGACCAGGCGATCCGCCACTCGGAGGCCCCGTCGATGCGGGCGGCGTCGTACACGTTCGCGTCGACCGACCGCAGCGCCGAGTACACGATCAGCATGTTGAAGCCGATCCCGCTCCACGCCATCAGGTTGCCGATGGACACCCAGATGAGTTCGCCGCCGTAGAAGTTGGCGTCGATGCCGAAGAGGTCGAAGAAGGGGGTGAGCGGGCCGACGACCGGGCTGTAGAGGTAGATCCAGATCAGGGTCGCGACGATGCCCGGGATCATGTACGGGATCAGCAGCGGGATGCGGAACCGGTCGGCGACGCGTTGCGAGGCCGCGTCGAGGAGCAGTGCGAGACCGACGCTGGCGATCTGGATGACCGGGATGCTGATCACCGCGAAGAGGCCGACGCGGAGCATCGAGGCCCAGAAGCGGCCGTCGCCGAAGCCCTCGACGAAGTTGTCCAGGCCGACGAACTCGACGGTCTTCTCGCCGAATCCGAGCCCGGAGCCCTTCTCGCTGTAGAGGCTCTCCTTGAGCGCCATGACGAGCGGGGTCACGGTGAACAGGAGGAACCCGAGGAAGAAGGGGACCGTGAACGAGGCGCCCTTGAGGGCCATGATCCGCCGCCATCCCAGGCGTGCGGCCCGGGACGGCGACTCGGTGACGGCTGCCATGGGTCAGCCCTCGACGTTGATGTTCTTGGACTTCAGGTCGTCGACCGTGAACTCCTGGAGGTGCTCAAGGGCCTGCTTCACCGTCATCTTCTTGGTGACGATCTTCGCCCACTGGTCCTGCAACTCGGCGAAGACACCTGTGTAGTTGGGGCCGACCGTCCAGTTGCTCTTCGCGTGGTCGACGGACTTGAGGATCACACCGCGGGCCTCGGACTTGTGGGTGCCGAAGAGCTTGTCGGTGACCACCGAGTCGACCCAGGGGGTGACGTCCTTGACGGCGCCCGGCCACTCGTACTGCTTGGTGTCCTTCTGGTAGGTGGAGTCGATGCCGGTCTTGTCGGTCTTCATCCACACCGCCGCCTCGACGGCCTCCTTGACGTGCTCGCAGCCCTTGGGGACGAGTACGCCGTTGTTGGCGCTGTAGGAGGGGGTGGTGAACTCCGTGGCGTCGGCGAACTGGGGCAGGTCGATGGGCTGCCAGTCACCGAGGGACTTCTTGTAGTTCAGTTCGTAGTTCTGCAGCTGCCAGGTCTGGGTGGGCAGCGAGACCATCTTCCCGGAGTCGAAGTAGCTGATCAGGGCGGGCCGGTCCTGGTAGGTCTGGTTGGCGACCAGGCCGCCGTCGACCAGTTGCTGGACTGTGTCGGCGGCTTTGAGGGACTCGGGTGACAGGAAGTCGATCTTCCAGCTGTCGCCCTTCTGCTCGTACCAGGTGCCGCCCGCCTGCTGGACCAGGTTGACCAGCGTGGACGGGTCCTCGCCGGCCAGGTTCATGACGTACACGCCGTGCTTCTTGAGCTTCTTGCCCGCGGCGATCACGTCGTCCCAGGTCTTGGGTGCGTCGACGCCGTACTTGTCGTACACCGAGCGGTTGATCATCATGAAGGTCGGGTTGAAGCCGGTCGGGACGGCGTAGTAGGTGCCACCCGCCTGGACGCTGGGCAGGGCGGCCGGGTTGAACCGGTCGAGGTACGGCTTGAGTTCCTTGTCGACGCTGCTCAGCAGGCCCTCGCCGACGAGGCTGGGCACCTCGCCGAAGTTCTGCACCAGGCAGGGCACGTCCTTCTTGGCGGCGACCGCGTTGCGCAGGTTCTGCGCCGTGCCCGGGTTGTCGGCCTGCTTGACGAACTTGAGCTTGATACCGGTGTGCGTGGCGTTGAACTTGGCCACCACGGGGTCGACGTTCTTCGTCTCCGACCAGCTCCAGTACTCCAGCGTGACCGGCCCCTTCGACTGGTCCGAGGAGTCGTCGGAGCCGCCGCAGGCGGTCGCGGTGAGGGTGAGCACGGTGGCGAGCGCGGCGGCGGACAGGGTCGCGCGGTGCGGGACACGGGGCTGGGGCATGGCGGCTCCTGAGGCGACTGGAACAGGGGGGACCGTCCGCCGCTCGGGTTCTGCCGTCCGAGGGCGCCATAGAAATCGGTCTCTATGGAAGCTAGAACCGGTCCCGGACGTCGGCAAGACATCGGGCAGAGAAAACTGGGGAACCGGGCCAACTCCCCCGTAATTGCACGGGATTTCGAACGAGTAGCCGGAAAATGGGGAGCTATCGGGCGGCCGGTTCTTTAGAGACCGGTTGTCCAGAGAAGCGCAAAGTCGGCGCAGAGGGGGAGCGGAGAGAGGAAGTCAGGGACAGGCAGGCGAAGTCAGTGCCCGGGGCGCCGTGTCGAGTCCCGCAGGACGATGTGCGTGCCGAGCACCAGGTGCTGGCTTCCCGGGAGTTCCTCGCGGTGCAGGGCCAGTCTGACGGCCGCGCGGCCCAGTTCCTCGTGCGGGACGTTGACGGTGGTGAGGGCCGGGAAGAGGTCCAGGGCCAGTGGCACGTCGTCGTAGCCGACGACGGACACGTCGTCGGGGACGCTCACGCGTGCTTCGCGCAGCGCCTGCAGCGCGCCCGCCGCGACCATGTCGGTGCCCGCGAACACCGCCGTGAACTCCGCTCCTGACGCGAGGAGTTGGCGGGCGCCCTGATAGCCGTGCGAGCGGCTGAACGTGCCGTCCAGGATCAGCTTCGGGTCCGGGGCCAGCCCCAGCAGTTCGTGCGCGCGCCGGAAACCGCTGAGGCGCTGGTCGCTCGTGGACAAGCCCGGCACCCGGCCTAGGTAGGCGATGCGCTGGTGGCCCGAGGTGAGCAGATGGGTGGTCATCGCGAAGGCGCCGCCCTCGTTGTCGTACTCGACGACCGTGGCGGGCACCCCCGGGCCGAGCGGCGGCCTGCCGACGAGCACGAGCCGCGAACCCACCCGGTCCAGGGCGTGTGCGAAGTGCGTCATACGGTCCTGGTAGGCCTTGTCCTCCCAGGCTCCGCCGACGACGATCACGGCGTCGGCCCGCTGTTCGCGCATGGTCTCGACGACGGCGAGGACGCGCTGCGGATCGCCGTGCGTGGTGCACAGCATGCAGAGCCTGCCCTCGGCGGACGCCTGCTCCTCCACACCGCGTGCGATGTGCGCGTAGAAGGGTCCTGTGACGTCGTCGACGACGAACGCCACCGTCTTGTTGGTGGAGCCGCCGAGCGCGCGGGCGTGCGCGTTGACCACGTAGTCGAGCTCGCGCATCGCCTTGAGCACCCGGGCGCGGGTGCTCGCGGCGACCGGGTAGGTGCCGCCCAGGACCCGGGAGACGGTCGACGCGGAGACGCCGGCGCGCGCGGCGACGTCCCGGACCGTGGAGGCGTCATTGCCCATCACGGGCTCCGTCTTCTTGGCCACCGGTGGGCTCCCCTCCCCTGCTCTGTACCGGTCACCCTATGGGGTGGCCGGGTTCTCGTACGCGCTGGTCGGGCCCCCGTCGTCCTGCCGTACGAGCACCACCGACCAGGGCGCGAGCTGCCGTTCGCAGGTCAGCTCGCCCGCCGCGTCGGCCCGTACGGTCTCCGTGCGCGGGGCCGTCCGCCGGAGGGCGGTGATGTCCTCGCGGGAGAGCGGGTCGGGTGCGCCGCGCTCGCGCCAGGCGGCGAGGGTGTCGCCGCCGGCCGCGCTGCCGGGTTCCAGGATCTCCACCGTGAAGGCGGCGTCGGCCGGGAGTCCGGTGAGACTCAGGGTGTACGGGACGTGGGTGCCCAGGGCCAGTGTCTGCTCGGCGACCGTGCGGTCCGGGGTCGAGAGGGGTACGGCGAGGGGCATCTCGGGCGGGTAGTGGTAGGTGAGGGCGGTGATCCGGCCGGTGGCCGCCTCCCGGGTGACGACCGTGCCCGGCTCGTGGACGAGGAGTTCGTCGCCGAGCGCGTGCAGGAACCGGTAGGCGTGGTACGTCGGCTTGGGTATGCCCTGCTGGTTGAGGAGTCCGAAGCCGCCGTGGAAGGCCGTGTCCCCGGCGCCCATCTCCTCGAAGACGTCCGTGAACGTCCAGTACGCGAGCGAGTCGACGAGGCCGATCGACTCCAGGTTGGCCCGGACGACGAAGGTCGCGGCCTGCGGATGGTCGTGGGTGTGGTCGCGGGAGGAGGGGGTCGAGCTCCACTCGGTGAGGTGGATCCCGGCGTCCGGGAACGGGCTCTTGCCGACGATGTCCCGGACCGTCGCGAGGTCCCTGCGGGTGGCGTCGGCGCCGCGTGTGTAGTGGGCGCCCTCGCCGTGGTCGTCGAGTGCCCAGTCCGTGGGGTACGGGTGGCAGGAGACGAAGTCGACGGGCAGCCGCTCGCGGGAGCAGTGGTCGAGGAAGTGCTCCAGCCAGACGGGCCGCCACTCCAGGGCGTCTAGGTTGTCTGCGGTGACCGTGACATGTCCGCTCTTGTCCTCGGTGTCGCCGTCGAAGCGGGCGTCCGGCACGAAGTTGCTGGTGGCCGGGCCACCGACGCGCAGGGCGGGGTCAATTGCCTTGAGGGCGTGGGCCGTTGCCGCGTACAGGTCGTAGTACTCGGTTCGGGTGCCGCGGAAGAACGGGTCGAGGTTGGGCTCGTTCCACACCTCGAAGTACCACTGGCGGACCTCGTCGATCCCGTACCGGGCGACCCAGTGGCGGACGGTCGCGGAGACCAGGCTCGCCCAGGCGACCAGGTCGGTGGGTGGGGAGCCGTGGGCACCCCACCAGAAGATGGTGGCCTTCTCGCGGGCCAGGTCGCCCGGGCTGAAGCCGAGTTCGACGAAGGGGCGGACGCCCGCGTCGAGGATCCGGTCGAACAGGTCGTCCACGTACTGGAAGTTGAGGACGGCCTGTCCGTCCTCGCCGAGCCGGTACACGAACATGTCGTCGTGGAAGAGGCCGTGGAAGCGTACGTACTTGAAGCCGCAGCCCTCCGCGACCTGGCGCAACTGCTCCTGCCAGGAGGCGCGCAGGCCCTCGGCCGCTCGGCCCGCGCCGGCGCACACGGACCAGAAGTGGTGCAGGGGCTCGCCCGCGGCGGCGGCGTCGGCCCGCGGGGTCAGGATCGAGGTCATGCGGTGCGCTCCAGTACGGCGTGGTCGATCGCGTGGGCCAACTCCCGTCCGGACAGCAGGCGTTCGGCCTCCTCCGTGACGGCGAGACCGAGCCGGGCCACCTCGTTGCCCTGCGAGCCCGCGAGGTGCGGGGTGATGAACGCGTTCGGCAGGTCGAAGAGCGGCGAGTCGGCGGGCAGCGGTTCCGGGTCGGTGACGTCGAGGATCGCACTGAGCCGGTTCGCGCGCAGCTCTTCGACGAGAGCGTCGTGGTCGAGGAGGGCGCCGCGGGCCGTGTTGACGAGCACGGAGCCCGTCGGCATCAGGGCGAGTTCGCGGCGGCCGATCAGGTGGTGCGTCTCGGGGGTCTGCGGGGCGTGGACGGTGACGATGTCGCTGGTGGCCAGCAGGTCGTCGAGCGGCAGCAGGGGTACGCCGAGGGCGGCGGCCTCCGTCGCGTCGACGTACGGGTCGGCGAGGGTCACCCGCAGGTCGAAGGGCCGCAGCAGTTCGATGAGACGGCGGCCGATCCGGGAGGCTCCGACGACGCCCACGCGGCGGCCGAAGTTGCCGATGCCCGGCATGATCTCGCCGTAGGGAAAGGCGCGTTGGGCGCGCAGGCGGTCGCGCTGGGCGAAGAGGTCCTTGCCCGCCAGGAGGATCATGGCGAGCGTGTACTCGGCCACGGGGAGGGCGTTCGCGCCGGCCGCGGAGGAGACCGTGATGCCGCGTTCCCAGACCGCGGGCGAGGTGAGTCCCTTGACCGAGCCGGCCGCGTGGAGGATCGCCCGCAGCCGGGGTGCGGCGGCCAGGACCGCCTCGTCGATGTGGGGGCAGCCCCAGCCGGTGATCAGGATCTCCGTGTCGGCGAGTGCCTCCCGGACGCGGGGGTCGGTGAAGTTCTCGGCCGTGAGAGTGGGATCGATTTCTACCGCGTTGCCCAGACGGGCCAGCACGTCCGGAGGGAAGATGTGGGGCACGTTCTCGGCTGTCATGGCGAAAAGTGCGGCGGGGCGTGGGCGCAAGGTGGGGTGGCCTTCCGGATCGGTGACGCGTCTATAGCAACCGGTCTCTACGGTAGGTCTCGCGGAGCGAGAGGGTCAATGGACGGGGCCCGACGGTGAGTGGGTGGGGTCCCGACGGTGATGGGTGGGTGCGGGTTGGCTGTGGCTGGGCGCGCAGTTCCCCACGCCCCTGGGGTGGGACAGGGGCGGGTAGGTTCGAAGGGTGGCCGTTTCGCCGGTCGACGAAAACTTTCCGGAAGGACCACGGATGGCAGAGGCTCTGACCAACTGGGCGGGGAACATCACCTACTCCGCCAAGGAGCTGCAGCGCCCGCACTCGCTCGACGCGCTGCGGGCCCTCGTGTCGCGTGCCGACCGCGTGCGGGTTCTCGGCAGCGGGCACTCGTTCAACGAGATCGCCGACCCGGGCAGTGAGGGTGTGCTCCTGTCGCTGACGGGGCTGCCGCCGTCGGTCGAGGTGGACGCCGCGGCCCGTACGGTCCGGGTGGCGGGCGGGGTGCGGTACGCGGAGCTGGCCCGGGCGGTGCAGGAGCGGGGGTTCGCGCTGCCCAACATGGCCTCGTTGCCGCACATCTCGGTGGCGGGTTCGGTGGCGACCGGCACACACGGCTCGGGGAACGCGAACGGCTCGCTGGCCTCGCCCGTACGGGAGGTCGAGCTGGTCCTCGCCGACGGATCGGCCCTGACGATCGGCCGGGGTGACCCCCGCTTCAGCGGAGCCGTGACCTCGCTGGGCGCGCTCGGTGTCGTCACCGCGCTCACGCTCGACCTGGAGCCGGACTTCGAGGTCGCCCAGCATGTGTTCGGCCGGCTGTCGCTCGCGGAACTGGACTTCGAGACGGTGTCGGCGTCGGCGTACAGCGTGAGTCTGTTCACCGACTGGCGGCGGTCGGGTTTCGTGCAGGCGTGGGTCAAGCGGCGTACGGATGTTCCGTGGGACGGGTTTCCGTGGGCCGAGCCGGCCACCGAGGCGATGCACCCGGTGCCGGGGATGCCCGCCGGGAACTGCACCCAGCAGTTCGGGGTGCCCGGGCCCTGGCACGAGCGACTGCCGCATTTCCGGCCGGAGTTCACGCCGAGCAGCGGTGCGGAGCTCCAGTCGGAGTACCTGCTGCCGCGCCCGCACGCGACGGGTGCCCTGCGTGCGCTCGACGCGATCCGGGAGAGGATCGCGCCGGTGCTGCAGGTCTGCGAGGTGCGTACGGTCGCGGCCGACCGGCAGTGGCTGAGTCCGGCGTACGGGCGGGACACGGTGGCCTTCCACTTCACCTGGGTCGAGAACACGGCGGCCGTGCTGCCCGTGGTGCGGCGGGTGGAGGAGGCGCTGACGCCGTTCGATCCGCGACCGCACTGGGGCAAGGTGTTCACGATGGCGGCACCGGTGGTGCGCGGGCGCTATCCGCAGCTGGCGGAGTTCAGGAAGCTGGCGGATGAGCTGGACCCGACGAGGACGTTCCGCAACGCGTTCGTCGGTGAGGTGCTGGGCGGGTGACGGACGGGGGACGGACGGCTCGATCCCCACTCTGCCCACTGTGAGCGGCAGGGACTTTGTACAGCCCCTTTCCTAACCCCTTGTCGAAAGTCCTCGGGCGGTCATAGCCTTGCGCCGCGCCGGGGCCGTCGGGCCGCCATGGCCTGGAGGGACCGAGGGGGCACATTCTGGTGAAGCGCACATCACGCGACATCCGCACCGCGAACCGCTATGGGGTGCTGCGCCAGATCATCGCCCATTCGCCCACGTCCCGCCAAGAACTGGCCGCCGCCACCGGGCTGAGCCTCGCCACGATCGCCACACTGGTCGGGGAGCTGCTCGACCTGGGGATGCTGACGGAGGTCGGCTTCGAGGACTCCGCGGGTGGCCGCCCGCGGGGTCTCGTGGCCGTCAACGCGTCGGGGGGCGCGTTGATCGGCGTCGACATCGCGGAGACGTACGTCCGGGTCGAGCTGTTCGATCTGGCGCTGGGCGTGCTGGCCCGTGCCGACGAGGCCATGCGACCTGGTGAGATCCGTCCGGAGCAGGTCGTCGGGCATGTCGCCTCGGCCGTCGGCTCGGTGGTCGCGCAGGCCGGTATCGAGGGCGCCCGGGTGCTCGGGGTCGGGGTCAGTGTGCCGGGCCAGGTGGACCGGGAGGCCGGGGTCTCGGAGTACGCGCCGAACTGGGACTGGCACGACGTGCCGTTGCTCGACCTGCTCGCCGAGCACATCGCGTATCCGCTGTATCTGGACAATCCACTGCGCGCCTGCGCGGTCGCCGAGCTGTGGTTCGGGGCGGCGCGCGGGCGCGGGGACGCCGTGGTGGTGAACCTCGGGACGGGCGTCGGTGCCGGACTCGTGCTGGGCGGCGGGCTGCACCGGGGGGTGAGCAACAGCGCCGGCGAGTGGGGGCACACCACGCTCGTGCTGGACGGGCGGCCGTGCCACTGCGGCAACCACGGGTGCGTGGAGACGTATGTCGGGGCGCCCGGGATCATGCTGAACCTGCGGGAGTTGAGCCCCGGCAGCACGCTTCTGCATCCCGAGGACCAGACCGCGACGATCAACGCGCTCGCCCGCGGGGTCGCCGAGCGGGACCCGGTGGCGACCAAGGTGGTCCAGGGCACCGCGCGCTATCTCGGCGCCGCCATCGCCGACCTGGTGAACCTCCTCAACCCCGAGGTGGTCGTGCTGAGCAGCTGGGTCGCGGCCACGCTCGGCGAGCCGCTGCTGTACGAGGTCCGCGAGGCCGTGGCCCGGCACGCCCTGAGACGGCCGCTGGCCAGTACCGAGATCGTCCTCTCCCCCATTCCGACGGACCCGGTGTGCCTGGGCGCGGCGACGTTCGCGCTGGAGGGTGCCCTCAGCTCGGTGGGACTGAGACCCGCGGGCGGCAGGACCGCCGCGCCGCGTCGCGCCTCCGCCGCCAAGAGCCGTACAGCGCCGTCTTCTTGATGCCGTCTTCTTGACGTCGACGCCCCGCCATGTCCGGTATCCCGGACGATGCACAACGCTTCGAACAGACTTCGTCCAACCCCTTGCCGAAGTATTAGCCGAAGGTTAACGTCCCGCCACCGCACAGCGATTTCGAGCCGCAGCCGTACTCGAGACAAGGACGTCAAATGTCGGCACTGAGCAACAGCAACTGGGACCGTCGATCCGTACTGCGAGCCGCGGCGGGACTCGCCGCGCTGGGCCCGCTGGCCGCCTGTGGCGGCAACACCGGCCGTGAGGGCGGCGGCAGTTCGGGCAAGGGACTGGTGCAGTACTTCCACGCGTACGGGGAGGCCGGGACGCAGGAGGCCATCAAGCGGTACGCGAAGGCCTACGACGAGGCCCGTGTGACCACCCAGTGGATCACCGGCACCAACTTCGAGAGCAAGCTGTTCTCTTCGCTGCTCACCGACAACGCACCGGACGTCTTCGAGTTCCACCCTCAGCTGCAGCTGATCAAGAGCGGTCAGGTGGCGCCGCTGGACGACATCATCGCCCCGGTCAAGGACGACTTCAATCCGGCCGACATCAAGTCCCACACGGTCGACGGCAAGGTCTACGGCGTCCGGATGATCGACGACCCGCAGTTCTTCTTCTACCGCAAGTCGATGCTGGAGAAGGCCGGCGTGGACGTGCCGCAGACCCTCGACGAGCTCGCGGAGGCCGCGGCCAAGCTCACCACCGACAAGGTCAAGGGCCTGTTCATCGGCAACAGCATGGTGTCGACCAACTACGCCCTGGTCTGGGCGGCCGGAGCCGACCAGCTCAACGACAAGAACGAGATCGCCTACCACACCGACGAGGTGGTCGAGGCGCTGAAGGTCTACCGCAAGATGTTCACCAGCGGCCACCTGCTGCTCGACGCCCCCGCCGACTACTGGGACCCCTCGGCCCTGGTGCAGGGCCTCACGGCGATCCAGTGGTGCGGGATGTGGGCCATGCCCGTGATGCAGAAGGCCCTCGGCGACGACCTCGGGATATTCCCGTTCCCCTCGGCCGCCTCCGGTGCCAAGCCCGCGGTCTACAACGGCGGTTGGTCCATGTTCGTCAACGCCAAGGGCAAGAACGTCGACCTGGCCAAGGAGTACGTGAAGTGGCTCTGGATCGACGAGAAGAAGTACCAGGAGGACTGGGCGCTCAGCTACGGCTTCCACATCCCGCCGCGTACTTCGATCGCCGAGTCCGCGACCAAGCTCAAGTCCGGCCTGCCCGCTGAGGGCGTGAAGCTCTTCACCGACTACGGGCGCTTCGACAACATCTCCTGGACCCAGGCGATGATCACCGCCTTCGAGGAAGTGATCGCCAACTCGGTCCGCAAGGGCACGAATCCGGAGAAGGCTCTCGACGCCGCGGACACGAAGGTCAACCGCGAGCTCAAGAAGCTCTTCGGATAGGCCGACGGACAGGTAGCGACATGTCGACGACCACGACGCGCGACGCCACGCGCCCCGCCCCGGCCAAGGTCTCCAAGGCCAGGCCGCGGCGGGGGCTGCGGGGCAGCACGTTCAACTTCTGGCTCTTCACCGGCCCGTTCCTCCTCGGCCTGGTGATCTTCGTCTACATCCCCATCGGTTGGAGCGCCTGGCTCAGTTTCTTCGAGGCGCGCTACACCGTCACGCCCGACAAGTTCGTCGGCTTCGACAACTACAAGCTGATGCTGACGAACGGGGACTTCACCGGTTCGCTCGTCACCTTCACCGTCTTCGCCGCGATCATCGTGCCGGTCACCTGGGCGCTGTCGCTCGGTCTGGCGCTGATGGTGCACCGGCTGCGTTTCATGAAGGCGTTCTTCCGGTCAGTCTTCTTCCTGCCGACGGCGTGCAGCTTCGTCGCCGCCTCGCTGATCTGGAAGATGTCCATCTTCAGCGGTGTCCGCTTCGGCATGATGAACACCGTCCTCAGCTGGTTCGGGGTCGAGAACATCGCCTGGCTGGCCAACCCGAACCCGCCCTGGTACTGGCTGGTCATCGTCACCGTACGACTGTGGCTCCAGGCCGGCTTCTACATGATCCTGTTCCTGGCGGCCCTGCAGAACATCCCGCCGGAGCTGTACGAGGCCGCCGCGATCGACGGTGCCAAGCCGGGCTGGCAGACCTTCCGGTACATCACGCTGCCCCAGCTTAGGGCCACCTCGACGGCGGTGATCCTGCTGCTGCTCGTGGCCGCGTACCAGGCGTTCGACGAGTTCTTCAACCTGCTGGCGAAGTCGACCTGGGGCCGCCCGCCCCTCGTCGAGCTGTACTACACGGCCCTCGGCGACGACCAGGACTACGGCGCCGGCAGCGCGGGCGCGGTCATCCTGACCCTGCTGATCTGCACGGTGACGCTGCTCCAGGGCAGGTTCATGGGCTTCGGCAGGGGGGAGGAGACCAAGTGACGACCACCACCGAGGTACGCGAACCGGTAGAGGCGGGCGCCGCGCGGAAGACGCGTGACCCGCGCAAGAAGCGGAGCCGGAGCGTTTTCAGCAGCGCCGGGCTCTACTTCGCCACCGCCGTCTGCGCGCTGCTCTTCCTCATCCCCTTCTACCTGATCGTCCGCAACGCCCTGTCCACGGACGCCGAGATCACCGGCGAGAACTGGAAGTGGTTTCCGACCGACATCCAGTGGGGCAACGTCACCGAGCTGTTCGACGACCCGACGGTCCCGTTCGCCCAGTCCCTGTGGAACTCGACGGTCGTCGGCGTCCTGCACACCATCGGCACGCTGCTGGTCTGCTCGCTCGCGGGCTACGGTCTCGCCCGTATCCCCTACAAGCACGCCAACAAGATCTTCTACGCGGTCCTGGTGACCCTGATGGTGCCGGCCGCCGTCACCTTCGTACCGAGCTTCGTGCTGGTCTCGTCGCTCGGCTGGGTGTCGAGTATGCAAGGTCTCATCGTTCCGGGGCTGTTCAGTGGTTTCACCTGCTTCCTGTTCCGGCAGTACTTCCTGGGGTTCCCCAAAGAACTGGAGGAGGCGGCGCGCGTGGACGGGCTCGGGTACTGGGGTGCGTACTGGCGCATCGTCGTGCCCAACTCGCTGAACTTCTTCGCCGCGATCGCGACGATCACCTTCATCAGCGGCTGGAACGCCTTCCTGTGGCCGCTGGTCATCGGCCAGGACCAGGAGGCGTGGACCGTGCAGGTCGCGCTCTCCTCGTACATGACCAACCAGACCGTCAATTTCCACCTGATCTTCATGGCCACCGCCATCTCGATCCTGCCCCTGGTACTCGTGTTCCTGTTCCTCCAGCGCTGGCTGGTGCAGGGGGTCGCGCAGACGGGCATCAAGGGCTGACCTAGGAGACCGATGTCTTTCCGCACCACCCATTCCGTCGACAACGACATCGAGACCGACATCGACACCGACTATGTCGAGGACGTCTCGCCCGGGAGCGGCGCGCTGCCGCCCCGGGCGTGGTACGCCTCCTCGGACGCCGATTCCCTTTCCCTGAACGGCAGTTGGCGTCTCCGGCTGTCGGCGACGGCCGATGCCGAGGACGAGTCGTTCGCCGCCGAGGGGTTCGACGCCGGGGACTGGCCCGAGGTGCGGGTCCCCGGGCACTGGGTCCTCCAGGGTGACGGGGGCTTCGGCGCGCCGATATACACCAACCACCTCTATCCGTTCCCGGTGGATCCGCCGCGGGTGCCGACGGAGAATCCGACGGGCGACCATCTGCGGGTCTTCGACCTGCCGGACGGCTGGCCGGCGGACGGTGGGGCCGTGCTCCGTTTCGACGGGGTGGAGTCGTGTGCCCGGGTGTGGCTGAACGGGACGGACATCGGTGAGTTCAAGGGGTCCCGGCTGGCGCACGAGTTCGCGGTCGGGCACCTCCTGAAGGAGTCGGGGAACGTGCTCGCCGTCCGGGTGCACCAGTGGTCGGCGGGCTCGTACCTGGAGGACCAGGACCAGTGGTGGCTGCCCGGCATCTTCCGGGACGTCACGCTGCTGCACCGGCCGCCGGGCAGCGCGCTCGACTTCTTCGTGCACGCCTCGTACGACCATCTCGAAGGCACCGGGACCCTGCGCGTCGACTCCGATGTCGACGGGCGGGTGACCGTGCCCGAGCTGGACATCGATGTCGCGACGGGCGAGTCGGTGACCGTGCCGGTGCGTCCATGGACCGCCGAGACGCCCCGGCTGTACGACGGGACGCTGGTCACCGAGGGCGAACGGGTGCCGCTCAGGATCGGGTTCCGTACGGTCGTGGTGGCGGACGGCCTGATCAAGGTGAACGGCACGGCGATCCTGTTCAAGGGCGTCAACCGGCACGAGTGGCATCCCGAGACGGGCCGTGCCCTGGACCTGGAGACCATGCGCGAGGACGTGCTGCTGATGAAGCGGCACAACATCAACGCCGTGCGCACCTCCCACTATCCGCCGCACCCGGCCTTCCTCGATCTGTGCGACGAGTACGGACTGTGGGTCGTCGACGAGTGCGACCTGGAGACCCACGGCTTCACCGAACAGGCCTGGCGGGACAACCCGGTGGACGACGACCGCTGGACACCGGCCCTCCTGGACCGGGCGTCCCGCATGGTCGAGCGCGACAAGAACCACCCGTCGGTCGTCATCTGGTCGCTGGGCAACGAGGCGGGCACCGGGCGCGGGCTGACCGCGATGGCCGAGTGGATCCGCGGCCGTGACCGCTCACGGCTCATCCACTACGAGGGCGACTGGAACTGCCGCGACACGGACGTGTACTCGCGGATGTACACGGACCACGCCGAGGTCGAGCAGATCGGCAAGGGCCTGGACGGCGGGCCGCTCAAGCGGCGCCAACTGCCCTTCATCCAGTGCGAGTACGGGCACGCCATGGGCAACGGGCCGGGCGGACTCGCCGACTACCAGCGGATCTTCGAGGCGCACGACCGGATCCAGGGCGGCTTCATCTGGGAGTGGATCGACCACGGCGTCAAGGACGAGCGGTACGGCTTCGCGTACGGCGGCGACTTCGGGGAGGAGCTGCACGACGGGAACTTCGTCTGCGACGGGCTGCTCTTCCCGGACCGCAGGCCCTCGCCGGGGCTCCTTGAGTACAAGAAGGTCATCGAGCCGGTCCGTATCGAGGGCGACGGCACGAACGGCACGGTACGGGTGACGAACACGCACGACTTCGCCGACCTCTCGCACCTGGCGTTCGAGTTCTCGTACCAGGTGGACGGATTCCCCACAGGTGCGCACCGGCTCACCGTGCCGCCGCTCGCACCAGGGGAGTCGGCCGAGGTCAAGCTGCCCGCGACCGCGCCCGACGGCCGGGGCGAGGAGGTCCAGTGGACGGTCCGCGCGCTGCTCGCCGAGGACACCTCGTGGGCGGGCCGCGGCCACGAGGTGGCGTGGGCGCAGCAGACCGTCACGCCGCGCGGGCCCCTTCCGGCGGCCACCGGAGCGCGGCCCGCGGCCGACGGCGACCGGATCACCCTCGGCCCGGCCTCCTTCGACGCCCGGACCGGGGTGCTGCGGACCATCGGCACGACGGAGGTCACCGGCCTGCGCCTGGACGTGTGGCGCGCCACCACCGACAACGACGACGGCGCGTCCTGGCAGGACGACGTCCGCATCGGCATGGTGTGGCGCAAGCTGGGCCTGCATCGCATGCGACACCGGCTGGACGCGGTGGAGTTGACGGAGGACGCGCTGACCGTACGGACCCGGGTGGCACCGGCCGGCTGGGAGGTGGGCCTGCGCACCGTGTACCGGTGGACGTCCGACGGGACACGACTGCGCCTGACCGTCTCGGTCGCCCCCGAGGGCGACTGGACGGTGCCGCTGCCCAGGCTCGGCGTCCGAGTGGGGCTGCCTGCGTCGTTCGGGGAGAACGTGAGGTGGTTCGGCAGTGGTGGCGAGGCGTACCCGGACACCAGGGCCGCGGCGAAGACGCTCCTGTGGGACACGAGCGTCGACGACCTGCAGACACCGTACGTACGCCCGCAGGAGAACGGCGCCCGCGCCGACGTCCGCTGGGCCGAGGTCGGAGACCTGCGGATCGACGGCGACCCGGAGTTCTGGTTCACCGCGCGGCAGTGGACGACCGAGCAGCTGGACGCGGCCCGGCATCTGACCGACCTCACGCCGGGCGACACCGTGTGGGTCAACCTCGACCACGCTCAGCAGGGCATCGGCTCGCAGTCGTGCGGTCCCGGCGTGCTGCCGCGGTACCAGCTGCGGGTTCGACCGGCTGAATTCTCCTTTGTGTTCTCAACGGTCGACGACTGACACTGTTACCGGTCACATGGCCGTCCGGCTCCCCAGCCGGACGGCCGTGTTCGTGTGTCTCCCGCTCCCCCGGAGGTTCCCCGCGTGATCGGTTCCATCGAGGTCCGTGGCCTGTCCCGGACCTTCCACACCACCGTGCGCCGCCCCGGTTTCATGGGCGCCGTCAGGTCTCTCGTCAATCCGGAGCGGGTCGCCAAGGACGCCGTATCCGACATCACCTTCGACGTCGCCCCCGGCGAACTCCTCGCCCTGCTCGGGCCGAACGGCGCGGGCAAGTCCACCACCATCAAGATGCTCACCGGCATCCTCACCCCCACGTCCGGCGAGGCACGGGTCGCGGGCGTGGTCCCGTACCAGGAGCGCGAGCGCAACGCGCGCAACATCGGGGCCGTGTTCGGGCAGCGCACCCAGCTGTGGTGGGACCTTCCGGTGCGGGAGTCCTTCGCGATCCTGCGCGACATCTACGACGTTCCCGAGGACGAACACCGCACGCGGCTGCGGGAGTTCGACGAGCTGCTCGACCTGTCCTCCTTCTGGGACACCCGGGTGCGGCACCTCTCGCTCGGCCAGCGCGTGCGCTCCGACCTGGCCGCGGCGCTGCTGCACGATCCGCGGGTGGTGTTCCTCGACGAACCCACCATCGGCATGGACGTGGTGGTCAAGGAGCAGGTCCGTGAGTTCCTCCGGTACCAGGTGGAGGAGCGCGGGCGGACGGTGCTGCTCACCACGCACGACATGACGGAGGTCGAGCGGCTCGCCGAGCGGGTCGTCCTGATCAACCACGGGCGGCTCGTCCTGGACGGCACGCTGGACGAGATCCGGCGGAAGTTCGGCTCGACCTGGCAGGTGCGAGTCACCCTCGCCGACCCGCACACGCCCGTCGAGGCGCTGCCGGGGATGGTGCTGGTGCGGCGCGAAGGCCCGCAGGTGGTCTTCGGACCCGACGGGCCCACGGCTCCGGCCATGCACCAGGCGCTGAAGCAGGTCATCGAGCGGTACGAGGTCACCGACATCGCCCTGGACGAGGCCGACCTGGAGGACGTGATGCGTGCCGCGTACGTCCAGGCGGGGGGCGAGTGACCATGGCCGTCCTCCAGGGCTGGCGGGCCGCCCGCGTCACCCCGCTCGGCGAACTCCACACCCCGCCGCGCATGACCGCCGCGCTGCTCCGGCTCACCGTGCAGGTGGTGCTGGTCGCGTCCCTGTGGCACGGGCTGTACTCGGCCACCGGCACGACGGCCGGTCTGACCGAGGACCAGGCGGTCACGTATGCCGTGCTGGCCGTACTGGCCACCCGAATAAGGGAGTTGGACCAGTACGCGGGCCGGGACACCGTGCTCCAGCACATGCACTTCGGCACGATCATCTACTGGTACCTGCGCCCGCTCCCGCCCCAGCGCTACTACGCGCTGCGGGCGCTCGGCGAGCAGCTGTACGGGCTGGTGTGGGTGCTCGCCGGATACGTGATCTGTCTGGCCGCCGGGGTCGTGGACCCGCCCAAGTCGGCTGCCGTGGCAGGGGTGTTCGCGGTCAGCGCGTTCCTGGGGCAGTGGGTTCTCTACTACGTGATGCTCGCCATCGACCAGCTCTGCTTCTGGACGCTCCGCAACGGCGCGGCGATGCTGATCCTGATCTTCGCGCAGAACCTGCTGTCCGGGGTGTACGCGCCGCTGTGGTTCTTCCCGGACTGGTTCATCACCATGAGCGGCTTCCTGCCGTTCCAGGCGACGCTGAGCGTGCCGCTGTCGCTGTACGTCGGCCGCATCGAACTGTCCGACGCGGGCCCGCAGTTGGCCGTACAGGCCGCCTGGGTGGTGGCCCTCGCCCTGCTCACCCGGCTGCTGTGGCGGCGGGCCGCCCGGCGTGTGATCTCGCAGGGAGGCTGACATGTCGACCAAGGCTCTTCGCGTCGTCTGGCGCATCACCCGGCTCAACTTCCGTGCCCAGCTGGAGTATCGCTCCGAGTTCCTGATGATGATCGCGATCGGTGCGGTCTGGCAGGTGTCGGTGATCGTGTTCGCGACCGTGCTGCTCACCCGGTTCAGCGGGATGGGCGGCTGGGACAGCTCGGACGTCCTGCTGATCCCGGCCACGCGCATGCTGGCGCACGGGCTGTTCGTGCTGTTCCTGGGGCGCGTGCACGGTCTGGCGCGGCACATCCAGGAGGGGGTGATCGACACGTATCTGGTCCGCCCGATGCCGGTCTACCGCCAGCTGCAGCTGTCCTACTTCCCCACGAACGCGATCGGTGACCTGACCGTGGCGGCCGGTCTGATGGCGGGCGCCCTGAGCCGCAGCGACCTGGACTGGACGGCGACGCGGATCACGTACCTCGTCGTCTGCGTCCTCGGCGGAATGCTCCTGGAGGCGGCCATGTTCACGGCGGTCGCATGCGCCTCGCTGCGCTTCCCGGCCGCCGACTACTGGGGTCGCTGGCTGGAGGAACTGCTGGGCACGTTCGGCAGCTATCCGCTGAACGTGCTGCCCAAGGCGGTGGGCGGCTTCCTCACGTTCGGGCTGCCGCTGGCGTTCGTCGCGTACTTCCCGGCGGCGGTGCTGACCGGGCACGACACCGCTGTTCCGTACTGGCTGGCGGCCGTGTCACCCCTGCTCGGTGCGGCGGCCTATCTGGGGTCGCGGCTGTTGTGGAGGTGGAGTCTTCGGCACTACACGGGTGTGAACGGCTGACCGACCGCATTCAGCCCCGGTGTCCTGCCGTGGGTGACGCGGCCCCTGGCGGCCCTGGCACAGGCACCCCCGTGACCTGTGCAGAGGGCCGCCAGGGCCGCGTCGCCCGAGCGTCGGCGATCAGCTCAGCACTCGCCGCCCCACTCCGCGCTGTGCAGGGTGACGGGGCCCAGGAAGATGTCGACGTTGGGGTCGTTCGGGTAGTGCAGGCACCCCTGGAAGTTCCCGCCCGCCTGGGCGGTGAGGTTGAAGCGGATGTGGTCCGCGCCCGGGAAACGCACGCCGTTGTTGAGGATGTACATCCCGTGTTCCGAGTGCAGGTTGTACAGGTTCCCCTGCGACATCCACGTCGGCGCGCCCCACGCCACGTCGTTGTTCCAGACGCAGACGTATCCCCTGGGACAGTCCGCCGGAGCGGCCGACGCCGGTGGTGCCGAGGCCACACCCATGCCCGCCGTCATCAGCAGTGCCGCTACGCCCACGCCGGCCTTCTTGCGGAACCGTGCCTTCAAAGCTTCCTCCGTCTCAGTAACTGCCGGGCGGCTGTTGCCGTCCGGCCGCTTCCAAGTGGCCAAGCATTGCTCCTGTTCCAAGGCTCTGGTCCCTGACAGATGTCAGGGACCAGAGCCTCCCGGGTCTGCCTACAGTGCGGGGCGACGAGTACGGAACCAACCCGCAGTCCGACCCGCCACGGCATCGAAAGGAACGTCATGCGCAAGATGACCGCGGCACTCGCCGCCGCCGGAGCACTCGCCCTCACGATCACCACCGCCCAGAGCGCCGCAGCCGATGGGCACGGCCGCGGCTGGTACGGCGTGTGGGCGGACGGGGTCAACGTCCGCGACATCAACGAGGGCAACTGCATCCACTCGCCGAGCACCACCAACTGCCCCAGCGTCATCGGCCAGATCAACTCGTGGGACGAGGTGCTGGTGTACTGCCAGATCCCGGGCCAGACGGTCGGCGGCAACCCCTACTGGGTCATGGTCGCGCCGCGGGGCTGGGACAAGTACGGGATCATCTCCAGCTACTACGTCGAGAACAACACCAACTGGATCGACGGCGTGCCCGGCTCGAACGGCTGCGCGATCTAGGGCCTGCCACAGAGACGCTGGTTCCCGGGTCACCGCTCCCGTCGCAGGTCGCGGGCCGTCGTGCCGTACTGGGACTTGAGCGCGCGGGCCAGGTGGCGTGGGTCGTGGAGGCCCCAGCGGGCGGCGACGGCGGCTGTCGTACGGCCGTCCTGGGTGGGGTCAAGGAGGTCGCGGCGGATGCGGGCGAGGCGTTCGCCGCGGAGCCAGGCCGCGAAGGGGATGCCGGTGTGGCGGAAGAGGCGGTGGAGCTGGCGGGCCGAGATGCCGTGGGCCGCCGCGACCGAGTCGACGCACAGGGACGGGTCGGAGAGGTTCGCCAGTACGTAGACGCGGATGCGGTCGACCAGTTCGGTGGCCGTGTCCATCCGGCCCGGCTCGGTCTCCGTGAAGGCCGCCAGGAGGAGGGACACCAGGGCGTCTCCCGCGTGCGCTTGCGCCGGGCCCGCCAGTTCGTCGAGGTGGCTGCCGAGGCCCTGGAGGAACGTGGCGAGCACCGCCTGCGCACCGGAGTCGGCGGGCAGGCGACGAGCCGCCCGACCTGCCACGGTGTCGGCGTGCCGCCCCAGTTCGGCGCGCGAGATGCCGACGGCCATGACGTCACAGTCGTCGGCGACGGCTAATCGGTACGGGCGTGTCATGTCGAAGACCACGAAGTCGCCGCTGTGCGCACGGGATTGGGTGCCGCCCTGGTCCGCCGCGGCGGGCTCGGGAGACCTGTGCAGGGTGATCTTCAGCAGCTCGGGGTCGGTCGACGAGATCGCGCGCGCCGACCGCTGGACCAGATGCCCGGAGCCCCGGATCCGGGCCACCGCCGCCCGTCCGACGACCGCCGCGTCGATGTCGGCCCGGAACGCGCCCGCCTCAACCCCCGTACTGGTCAACGCTCTTGGTGCCGTCACCGCTAGTGGCGCGAGGACCGTGGACGCGGCCGTCTGTAACTCACCGACAGTGGCCTGGTGGACGTGTAAGGCGCCACCGCTCATCGAACCGCTCCCTGACTTGCCCGGGCATTTATCGGTATATCGATTGGCTCACTTGAGAGTTACCCGGTTTCCGGGCGCGAATCGGCGACGGGCCGGGCGGGAAGTGGAGACTCGCCACGCCTGCGCTTCCGTACCTTCTTCTTGGGGGAGCGACGTCGGCTGGGACCCTCACCACAGTTCCAGCCGGCTGCTCCACCACCGGCGTCACCGGCACGGCACCCGGACCTCCGCCCACACCACCTTGTACGTCCCGCCCAGGCACAGGTCCGTGCCCCACTTCTCGGCCAGCGCGGCCACGATCAGCAGCCCGCGCCCGCCCTCGTCCGACGGCTCCTGGGGCACGGGCCGCCGCTCGGTCCGCCCGTCGGCCACCTCCACGCGTACGAAGTCCTCGTCGTCCCGCAGTACCAGCCGGACGCGGAAGTCGCGGCCCCGCACCCGTCCGTGCCGCACCGCGTTGGCCGCGAGCTCGGCGACGACCAGGGTCACGGACTCGCTCGCCTCGCTGTCGTAGGCGAACCCCCACACGTCCATCCGGTTCGCGACCAGCCGCCGCGCCAGCCGGGCCCCTCGCGGCGTGCAGCTGAAGAGCTGCGTGAACGTACGTACGGTGTCGGGTACTTGGACCCGGATGTCTCCTTGCATGGGTCAACGGTCCCGGCCCGAGGGGCCGTCGACCAGCTCCGCCACTCGTACGCTGCGCGCCGTACGAGTTCACGCTGTGGACAGTACGGGTGACGTTCCGTGACCATGACGGAATGACCAACAGCACGACGAACGAGCCCGAGCCGTCGGACAGTTTGAAGACGTTCGGGCTGGTCCACAAGGCTTTCCGCAAGCGGGCGGGTCTGACGCAGGAGGAGTTCGCGCCGCTGGTGCGGTACCAGCCGTCGACGGTGGCATCGATCGAGCAGGGGCGACGCTTACCGCCACGGGTGTACGTGGAACGGGCGGAGGAGGTGCTGGACGCGTTCGGTGTGCTGCGGGCGGCTGCGAAATACGCTACGCGGGGCCCAGGGTTGGCGTCGTGGTTTCACAAGTGGGCGGACCTGGAAGAGCAGGCGATCAGCCTCTACACGTACGAATGCCGGGTGGTCCCAGGCTTGTTGCAGACAGACGCGTATGCACGAGCGGTGATGTGGAACGTGCCGCAACGGCCGACCGACGAGCAGGTCGAGCAGCGCGTCGCCGCGCGATTCGCGCGGCAGGAGCTGCTCAGCACGAGCCGGGAGCGACCCACGGCATTCAGCTTCATCGTCGAACAGGCAGTCCTGGAACGGCATACGGGCGGCGAGGAAGTGACACGGGAGCTGATCAACCACCTGCTTCAGGTGAATGCCCAGCACTGGAACGTCGAGATCCAGCTGATGCCACTTCGGCAACCGGTGCACGCGGGTCTCGACGGACCCGTGCGCTTGCTGGAGACCCCGGAGAACGAATGGCTCGCCTACGCAGAAGGCCAGAAGACCGGCCACCTCATCAGTGACCGACAAGCAATCAGCGTGCTCCAGCAGCGTTATGCCAAGATGCGCTCACAGGCTCTCACTCCAGACGACACGGTGAGCCTGCTCCAGCAACTGCGAGGGGCGCTATGAGCACCAGCACGACCGAACTTGCCTGGTTCAAAAGCAGTTACAGCGGCTCAGAGGGCGACGACTGCGTCGAAGTCGCCGCCTCCCCCGCCGCCATCCACGTCCGCGACTCCAAGAACAGCCGCGGGCCTCAGCTCGCCCTCTCCCCCGACGCCTGGGCGGGCTTCATCTCGTCGGTCAGTGGTCCGCGCAGCACGGCGTAGGGTCCGGGACCTCGAACGGGACCAGTACCCCTCCCACCGCGGGCATGAGAGTGAGGACGAGTTCGCCGTCCTGCCACTGCGGGCGGACGTGATCCCTCGTCACCACACTCTGGTCCGGCGGGGGTTCACCCGCCAACCCCAGTACCGTGACGCGGTCGATCGCGGAGCCGGACAGCAGCTCCGCGACCGTCACCGTGCCGGTCAGGGCGGCCGACCCGGGGTAGACGACGGCCCGGCCCACCTCGTCGGGCACGCCGGTCGTGACCTCGTACCCCTTCGCCGTGAGCGCGTTGGCAGCCTCGGGGGACGCCGTCGTGAACGACAGCACCACCCTCGGCCGCTCCCCGCGTACCAGGTGGGTACAGCCGAACTCGCCCTCTGAGAGGGCGAGTTCGGCTGCAAGCGCCAGCAGCAGGTGGTCGGCCGTACGCAGGTCGCGTACGTCGGTGTCGACCGTGATGACGTTCTGGTTCACGCGGGGAGGACCCACACGGGGTTCGAGTAGAACCACAGGTCGTTCCACGGGTCGGCGTCGCCGACGACGTCGATCGCGGGGCCCGCGGGGTCGACGGCCGCACCGCGCGAGCCGACGGCGGACCGCTTGCCGTCGGAGCCGCGCAGACGGACGTACAGCGGGCGGTCGACGCGGCCGAGGGAGTACGTGATCCGGACGGTTCCGGTGGACTTGTTGACCTCGTACGACTTGACGACCTTCGCGGTCGGCGCGGTGAAGGTGTCCTTGTCCGCAACCGGGCCGGTGACGTCACCCTGGATGACGTCCACGCGGGCCAACTTGGGTGTGAAACCGGCCCAGTTGGGGCCGTCCGCGAGGGCGATGTCCACGGTCAGCGTGACGTTCGTGCCCTTCTTGACGTGGAGCGCGCCGCCGAGGGTGGCCCAGCGGCTGCCGCCGGAGAGGCGGACGTCGAGGCCGCTGAGGAGCTGGCCGTGGTCGACCCAGACGCGGCCGGCGCGGATGCCGTCCATGACGGCGCCGTACGAGAAGCCGTCGGAGCCGACGTGGGTGCGGCTGTACTGGCCGGGCCAGTAGTCGCCCTGGGTGATGTCGATCTTGCCGCCGTAGACCGGGTCGTCGTAACGGCCGTTGGCGTTGAAGTCGCCGCCGCCGCGCGCGGCCGTGTCCGCGTAGACCTGGTGCGAGTCGGAGTTGGCGCTGATCCACCAGGCCTTGCCCTCGGCGAGGAGGCTGTCCCACAGGCCGCCGACGGTGGCGGTCATCCAGTCGAAGCCGCCCCAGGTGCGGTAGCTCTCCGGCGGGTAACCGGCGAAGGAGTCGACGCTGGGGTTGTTGTCGTAGATGCCCCGGGCCCGGCCCATTCCGAGGGGCGCGGGCAGACCGGCCGCCTGGTGGCCGGGCGCGCCCTCGAAGCCGACGGCTATCTGGTGGCTCGCGGGCGTCGCGTCACGCCAGGCGCGGATCTCGTGCGGGGAGTCGACACCGCGACGCGCCGGGTGGTTGGCGAGCATCAGCGCGTCCTTGACCTTGCGGCGCTTCACCTGCTCACCGAGGAAGGCGAGACCCGCGATGGCGAGGGCCTCGTTGGCGGGCGAGGAACTGGACGCGTTCTTGACGCTGCCGTCGTAGTCGGTCTCGAACTGCTTGAGGACGGAGACCTCGTTCTTGCCGGGGTGCACGAAGACCGTGCCGTGCTCGGCCCCCGGGATGTTCCACTCCAGGCCCTGGAAGACGAGGGTGTCCTCGTGGGCGTCACGGGCCGCCTTGATGTCCGGGTTGACCTTGTCCACACCGATCTTGGCGTGCGTGGTGCTGCCGTGGTCGGTGATGACCAGCCAGTCCATGCCGTGCCTGGCGCCCTGGCGGACCTGGTCGACGACGCGGTACTTGCCGTCGCTGCTGTACTGCGTGTGGATGTGGTGGTCGCCGGCCAGCCAGAGGAAGCCCTTCTTTCTCCGGCCACCGGACGCAGGCTGGGCGGCGGCAGCCGTCCCGCTCGTCGCGCCGCCGAGGACTCCGGCGGTCGCAAGACCCGCACCGAGCAGACCCGCGCGGCGCAGCATGGAGCGGCGCGACCGCTGGTCGGGCGTCAGGGCCTCGTCGGGTACGGAGGTGTCGAAGGCGGCCGGAAGGCTCGTACCGCCCTCGTGAGCGTGGTCGTGGTCGTGGTGGTGCCCGTGTCCATGCCCGTGGCTGTGCCCCATGTCGGCCTCCCGTGTCGAGCGCCGCCGGTGCGGACGCGCGTATGGAGACTCGATGCGAAACATGAACTTTGGTCGACGCCACGGTGATCACAGGGCGACACCGACACGGCAGGTCGCCTCGTCTCCCACTGTTCCCCCAACTGCCCTTGTCCGTCACACTGGTTGACCTTGAACCTGAACAACATTCAAGTTCAAGGCTTTCAGGTTCCTCCGCTCGTCCCCCTCATCTCCCCCGCTGTTTCCTCCGACTGGAGACACCCCCACCATGAGAAGACTCATCGGCTCCCTGATGGCCGGCGCGCTGGCCTTCGCCGGGCTCACCGCCGCCGTCTCGACCCCCGCCGCTGCCGCCGCCCCCTCCTCCGGCACCTTCAACGTCCTCACGTACAACGTCGCGGGCCTTCCGGAGCTGCTCAGCTCCGGGAACCCGGAGGTGAACACCCCGCTGCTCGCCCCGCGTCTCGGGGCTTACGACATCGTGAACGTGCAGGAGGACTTCAACTACCACGCGGCGCTGTACGCGGGCGACAACCACCCGTATCGCACGGCGACGAGTGGCGGTGTGCCCTTCGGCGACGGGCTCAACACCCTCTCGGACTACACGTTCGACGACTTCGAGCGGGTGCAGTGGAACGACTGCACGGGCACCAACTGCCTTACACCCAAGGGCTTTTCGCTCGCGCGGGTCCGGCTGACCGAGGGCGTCTTCGTCGACCTCTACAACGTGCACACGAACGCGGACGACACGGACGAGGCCCACGCCGCCCGCCGCGCGAATGTCGCGCAGCTCTCCGCCTTCATCACCGCGAACTCCTCGGGCAACGCGGTGATCGTCATGGGCGACACCAACACCCGCTACACCCGCGCGGGCGACAACATCCGCCTGCTGTCGACCGCGAACGGTCTCACCGACGCGTGGGTCCAGCTGGTGCGCGGCGGCAACGCCCCGGCCCAGGGCAGCGACGCGATCGTCTGCCCCACCACCGCGCCCACGAACGCCTGCGAGGTCGTGGACAAGGTCCTCTACCGGGGCAGTGACCTCGTGAACCTCTCCGCGAGCCGCTACAACAACGAGTGGGCGAAGTTCCTGGACTCGGCGGGCGGCAACCTCTCCGACCACTTCCCGCACACCGTCGACTTCTCCTGGACGCTGCCGGCCGGCCTCCGGGCGAGCGACACGTTCGGCGGCCCGCACGGCACGGCCTTCAACGACGCGGACAACCTCCCGGCCACGCCCTCGCCGCGCACGCTGACACTGCGCGGTGCCTCCCGCCTGGACGCGGTGTCGCTCACGCTCGACGGCGGCACGTCCCTGACGCACGGCGGCACGGGCGGTACGGCCGCCTCGCTCACCCTCGCCACCGGTGAGCACCTCACCTCGGTCAAGCTCACCCGGGGCCAGAAGGACGGCCGGACCCGGGTCTTCTCGGCCGCCTTCACCACCGACAAGTCCCGTACGGTGACGGCCGGTTCGGCCACCTCCGACGCGGTGACCTACACGGCCCCGGCCGGCTGGCAGATCGTCGGCTTCACGGGCCGCTCGGGCGACGAGATCGACAAGCTGGGTGTGGTGTACGCGCCGATCGGCTGATCCCGTCGACGGCGACCCGCCCGACAGACATCCGCCCGGACAGGTGTTGTACTGCCTGTCCGGGCGGTTGTGTGTGCGGGCTGTTCGGGGGGCTCGGCCCAGAGGGCCCGGCTCGTGGTGGCCGGTTCAGATCCTCCAGCCCAGCAGAGGGATGCGCGCTCCGGTGAGCAGGCCCAGGAACATCACCAGGGAGAGGGCCAGGGCCACGGCGAGACGCACGACGATGACGTTGTCCAGGGCGGGGCGCAGCCCGGGCGGGGCGCCCCGGCCGAGGAGCCAGGTGACCGGGACCGAGCAGGCGAAGAGCAGGGCGAGCAGCTCGATCTGGTCGTCGCCGGCGGGCTGGACCGGGGCGCTGGAATCCAGGTCGTAGCCCTCGGCGTACATCGCGAAGGCGAGGATCTTCCAGCACAGGGCGCAGAAGAGCGTGGCGGCGGCTTCGACGGGGACGAGGCGCGCCCGGAGCCCTTCCGGGAGGTGTGACAGCAGCATGGTCTTTCGGGGACGTGGGGGATGTGAGGGGTGGCGGTGACGGCGGGGTCGGCCGGGTGTTCCGGTCGGGCCCCGCCTTTGTGGTCAGCCGGTCCCGGTGGCGAAGGGGCCGCCCTCGCCGAAGACGAGCCGTGCGAAGTTCTCGCCGATACGGCGGTGTCCCGCGGGATCGGGGTGGACCTCGTCGGGCAGCGGGAACTCGGCGTAGTCCTTCTCGCCGTAGAGGTCGCGGCCGTCGAGGTAGTGCAGGTTCGGGTCGTCGGCCGCCCGCTGTTCGACGACCCGGGCGAGTTCGTTGCGGATGACGTTGAGCGTCAGACGCCCGGCGGCGCGCTCGGCCGGATCTCCCGTGGCCTTGAACCGGAGGGTCCCGCCGTCGAGGTCGGGCGCGAGGGGGCCGGGGGTGTCCTCCTGGATCGGACACAGCACGGGGGACACGACCAGCAGCGGTGTGGTCGGATGCCCCTCGCGGATGGTGTCCAGGAACCCGTGGACCGCGGGGGTGAAGGCGCGCAGGCGCATCGCGTCGGCGTTGGCGACGTTGATGCCGATCTTGAGGCTGATCAGGTCCGCGGGGGTGTCCCGCATCGCACGCGCGGTGAACGGGTCGAGCAGCGCACTGCCGCCGAACCCCAGGTTGACCAGCTCCACCCCACCCCGACTTGCGGCCAGGGCAGGCCAAATGGCGGTCGGGTGGGCGGCGTTGGAACCATGGCTGATGGAACTGCCGTGGTGCAGCCACACCTTGCGGCCGTTGTCGGGCGCCGGCTCGACGGGGGCGTCGGTGCGCAGGGCGATCAGCTCGGTGACCTCCGTGTGCGGAAGCCAGATCTCGATGTCCTTGTCACCCGCGGGCAGTTCGGCGAACCGGGCCGTGCCGGCGGGCCCCTCGGTCAGCTCGGCGGACTGCGTGACCATGTCGACGATCGTGCGTACGTTGCCGCCGGCCACCGTGGCCTGCGCGGCGAGACGCCCGTCGACCAGCAGGTCGTACACGCCGTCCGCCGGGGCCGGGAAACCTCGGTAGACCCGCCTGGTGGGCAGCGTGTCCAGTTCGACGACGGTGGCCCGGGTGCGGAAGACCAGCCGCACGCCGGAGGGCTGGGCCTCGGCCACGGCGAGTCGGTCGTCCGGGATCTGGCGGCGGGCCCGGGCGGGCAGGCGGTGGGGCAGCAGGCCGTGCGGGGTCTGTTCCAGGTCCAGGAAGCCGCGCAGCATGTCCGCGGTGACGGGTGTGGTGATCCAGTCGTGTTCGGTGTTCATCGTCTCGCTCACTGTCTCGTTCGTTGCCTCAGCCTCAGGTTGTGGTCCAGGTGCGCAGCAGCGTGTCGAGGGAGTCCAGGGTCCAGGCCCAGGACTCCTGCGAGGGGACGGCGGTGTGGCTGAAGGCCCCGGCCATCTCCAGGCTCACGTAGCCGTGGAAGACGCTGCCCAGCATCCGGACCGCGTGCGTCTGGTCCGGCTCCGTCAGGTCGTAGCCGCGCAGGATCGCCCGCGTCATCTGCGAGTGCCGCACCGCGGCACTGGCGGCCGCAGTCTCGGGGTCGAGCCTGAGCCGGGCGGCGTCGTAGCGGCCAGGGTGCACCCGGGCGTAGTCGCGGTAGGCGTCCGCGAAGGCGGCCAAGGCGTCCTTGCCGGCCCGGCCGGCCACGGCGGCGGCGACCCGGTCGGCGAGTTCCTCCAGCGCGAGCAGGGCGATCCGGGTCTTGAGGTCGTGCGAGTTCCTCACGTGCGAGTACAGACTCGCGACCTTGACGTCGAACCGCCGGGCGAGCGCCGAGACGGTCACCTGGTCGAACCCGACCTCGTCGGCCAGCTCCGCCCCCGCCTGGGTCAGACGCTCCGTGGTCAGCCCCACTCGAACCATAACCATCCTCCCTCTTGCCGACAACCATTATGCATTTGCCTAATACCTTTAGGCAAATTAGCCTGGCTCTTATGAAGCCGCTGACCGAGCAAGAGATCCGTACCGCGTTCGTGAACTGCACCAAGGGCGAGTCGAAGCGCCTGTCCGTCCCCCGCGACCTGGCCGAACGGCCCTGGGACGAGCTGGACTTCCTCGGCTGGCGCGATCCCCAGGCCCCCGACCGCGCCTACCTCGCCACCGAGCTGGACGGCCGACCGGTGGCGCTCGCGCTGCGCGGCGCCGGCGCCGCTTCCTGGCAGACGCGGCGCAGCATGTGCTCGATATGCCTGACCACCCACACCGGTGGCGTATCGCTCCTCGTCGCCGCGAAGGCCGGCAAGGCGGGGCAGCAGGGCAACTCCGTGGGCGCCTACATGTGCAGCGACCTCGCCTGCCCGCTGTATGTGCGGGGCAGGAAGGACGCGGGCGTCGGCGCGCGGCTCCCCGAGTCGCTCACCCTGGAGGAGAAGATCGAGCGGACCGTCGCGAACCTCGGCGCGTTCATCGCCAAGGTCACCGCGTGAACCAGCCGGCGGTCACCGCGTGAAGCAGCCGACAGTCACCGCGTGAAGCAGCCGACAGTCACCGCGTGAAGCAGCGGGCGCCGGGCAAGGCCGACCCGGCGTCTAGTGGTCCGCCGCGGTTTGGCCGGCTGTCTGCGCGGCCCAGGAGGCGAGGATGCGCAGACGGTCGTGGCTGGGGGTGCCGGGCTCGGCGGTCAGGGTGATGAGCTGCTGGTCGGGATCGGCGGTGGAGGCGAGGAACGACCAGTCGAGGGTGAGCTCCCCCACGATCGGATGGTTCAGGACCTTCGTGCCCGTGCCCTGGACCGCGACGCGATGGGCACCCCACCATCGCCTGAAGTCGGGGTCCTGGAGCGACAGTTCGCCCACCAGCTCGACCAGCCGTGGATCCTGCGGGTCACGGGCGGCCTCCATGCGCAGCTGCGCCAGGCTCGTCTGTGCCACCCAGTCCCAGTCCGGGTACAGCGCCCTGATGGCCGGGTCGCGGAAGACCAGCCGTACGAAGTTGCGCCTGTTCTCGGGAATCCGCGCGAAGTCGGTGAACAGGGCGGCGGCCATGGGGTTCCAGGCGAGGATGTCCGTGCGCCGGCCCAGGACGACGGCCGGTGTGGTGGCCAGGTCGTCCAGCAGACGCCGTAGCTGCGGCTGGACCTTCTGCGTGGTCCGTCGGCGGGGCCGGGCCGCGTCCTTGCCCGACAGTTCGAACAGGTAGGCACGCTCGCTGTCGTCGAGCCGGAGAACACGCGCGAGGGTGTCCAACACCGGTTCGGAGGCCTGACGGCGGCCCTGTTCCAGGCGCGTGTAGTAGTCGGCGCTGATCGACGCCAGCAGGGCCACTTCCTCCCGGCGCAGCCCCTTGACCCTGCGCCTGCCGCCCGGCGAATCGGGCAGCCCGACCTGGGCCGGGCTCAGCTCCATGCGCCGCGCCTTGAGGAAGGCACCCAGCTCACTGTGGTGCGCGTTGCCGCTGCTCATAGGTACGAGTCTTACAGACGGCCTTGCCTGTGACAGGGGGCCTGACGTGTCCCAGGACAGGGCTGTCCGAGGACAGAAGTCGCCCCTTATCCGTCTGCGTACCGGGTGCGAGTGTCGATGACGTGACCGGCGGACGGGCATCCCCAAAGCCGTCACGGCAATTCGGCACCCGCACCCGCACTCGCACTCGCACTCGCACTCGCACTCGCACCCAGGAGACACAGGAACATGAAGGCCGACGTCACCTTCCCCAGCAACAACCTCACCCTCGCCGGGATTCTCTTCACTCCCGATCCTCCCGGTACTCCCGGTACTCCCGGTACTCCCGGTACTCCCGGTACTCCCGGTACTCCCGATGACCACGTCGGCGGCCGGTTGCCCGCCGTCGTCATCTCCCATCCCGGAGGCGGCGTGAAGGAGCAGAGCCCGAGCATCTACGCCGAGCGGCTGGCCGCTGCCGGGTTCGCCGCGCTCGTCTTCGACGCCGCCCACCAGGGCGAGAGCGAGGGCGAGCCGCGCGGTCTGGAGAACCCGTTCCAGCGGGCCGAGGACATCAAGTCCGCCGTGTCCTACCTGACCACCCGCGACGACATCGACCCGGACCGCATCGGGGCTCTGGGCATCTGCGCGTCCGGCGGTTACGTCCCCTACGCGGCGCAGACCGACCACCGCATCAGGAGCGTCGCCACGGTCAGCGCCACGGACATGGGCTCGGTGATCCGTGAGGGACTGGGCCGCACCCAGGACCCGGCGGTCCTCGCTGCCATGCTCGACCGGGCCGGTGCCCTGCGCACCGCGGAAGCGCGCGGTGCGGCCCCGCAGTTGGAGGCGTGGATTCCCGACAACGCCGAGGAGTTGCTGGAGACGGCCACCAGGCAGTTCCGGGAGACGTACGACTTCTACCGCACCCCGCGCGGCCACCACCCCCGCGCCATCCAGGGGTGGGTGCTGCGCAGCGTCGACCTGCTCGCCCAGTACGACTCGTACGCGCTGATCCGGCTCATCTCGCCCCGGCCCCTGCTGATGATCGCCGGTTCGGAGGCGGAGACCGCCTACTTCAGCCGGGAGGCGATCGAGAGGGCGGCCGAGCCCAAGGAACTGTTCGTCATCGACGGCGCGACCCACATCGACCTGTACGACAGGGACGAGTACGTCACCCCCGCCGTCGCCAGGCTCACCGAGTTCTTCGGCAAGCACCTGGCCGGCTGACCGCCCGCGATCCGAGACCGGGATCCAAGGCCTGGATCCGCCGCCTCCCTTGCTACCATCTCCAGGTTTCTGGCTAGAACCCTTAGGAGATGGTTGATGATGGCCCGTGCCGGGATCACGGCCGACCGGCTCGTCGAGGCCGCCGCCGATCTCGCGGACGAGGTCGGCTTCGAGAGCGTCACGCTGTCCGCGCTGGCCCGCCGGTTCGGTGTGAAGGACGCGAGCCTGTACTCGCACGTCAAGAGCCTGCACGACCTGCGCACCCGGGTCGCGCTCCTCGCGGGCGGCGAGATGATCGACCGGATCTCCACGGCGGTGGCCGGACGGGCCGGCAAGGACGCCCTGGCCGCCTTCGCCGACGCCTACCGTGAGTACGCCCTGGAGCGGCCGGGCCGGTACGCGGCCACCCAGATCCGGATCGACCAGTCCCTCGTCGCCGCCTCCCCCGCCTTCGCCCGGACCGCCGAGGTCACGTACGGGATGCTCCGCGCGTACGGCCTCGACGAACCCGATCTCACCGACGCCGTACGCCTGTTGAGGAGCACCTTCCACGGCTACTGCGCCCTGGAGGCCTCCGGCGGCTTCGGCGCACCCCGTGACGTACAGACGTCCTGGAACCGGACGATCGACGCCCTGCATGTGCTGCTGGAGAACTGGCCGAAGGCAAGCACCCCGTAGCGGCGCGGGGCTGTGACATCTTTCGGCGCCGCCGAGTGGGCACGACCGGCCACGACGAACTCGCGCCTTTCACCCATGAGTTGCCCTTGAACTGCCCTACCCCAGGTGCCCCCCTGACCACTTAGACTGGAAACTTCGCCGGTTTCAGGTGCCGCCCTGGGGGAGGGAGCGCGCAGTGTCCCAACCGCAGCTCCGACGCGGCCCGTCCAGGCCGGATCCCGATCCGCATCTGCCCCATGGCCCGCGCCCCGCGCGAATAGTGCGCTGGCTGGGCGGCCTGGGCTGCGCGGCGGCCGGTTACGCGGTGTTCCAGTCCCTGGTCGGGGTGCTGCCGGGCAGTATCGACGGGGAGTCCGCGCGGTACGCGATCGCCGTGGTGAGCGGGCTCGCGACGGCCGTCGCGGCCTGGCTGTCGGCGGCACTGCTCCGGTCCCGGTACGCGGACTCGGACAACACCCCTGTATTGACTGGGCAGTTGACAGGAACCGCCTCCACTCCGGCGGGGCCGGGACCGCTCCCCGCGCTCTTCTCCGCCGCGTACGACACACTCGCCGAACAGGTCTGTGTGGTCGACGACCCGGTCCGCGGGCGGCTCACCGGATGGGCGCACTCCCTCGGCGAGAGCGGCCCCGGCCGGCCCACGTCTGTGGGTACCGCGTACGGCCTGCACATCATGCTCGACCTCGGGATGCCCGAGGGCCGGATCGGCGCGGGCGACCTGGTGGACACGCTGTGGCGGCTGCGGCTGCCCGACGGCGGCTGGTCGGCGCGCTCGCAGGGGTCCGAGCCCCGCCCGGAGGTGACCGCCCTGGTGCTGGGCGCGCTGGCCCGGGCGGGCGCCTCGCGGGAGCGGCTGGCGGCCGAGGTGACGGGCTGCGAGGCGGGCTTCACCCATGAACTGGACCGTACGGGGCGGGAGTTGACGCATGTCGTGACGACCGTGCTGCGCGGCCTGCTGCGTGCCGCGCCCGGTTCGGACGCGCTGCCGCTACTGCGGGACGCGCTGGTCGAGGGCGCGGTCACCGATCCGCGTCGCCAGCACCGGCGTTGCTGGGGCTACCGGCTCGCACCGTTCCACGGACCGCCGTCGCCGCTGCACACCGCACAGGCCGTGGTCGCCCTGGACCGTGCGGCCCGGGTGCTGGGCGGCGAGAGCGCCAACGGCCGCGCGGCCCGCGAGGACGGCGTGCGCTGGCTGCTGGCCTGTCCGGACGCCCCGCACGACGCCTGCCTGGATCTGGCCAACCTCCGCGAGGAGGTGCGCAGGCCCCGCAGCGACGACCCGTCGCGCCACGAGGTCCTGAACGTACGGCACTTCACCGCCTCCTGGGTCGTCCGCGCCCTGCTCACCCCCGGTGCCCGGGACATCGCGCGCGAGGACGGCCTTGAGGAGGAGTGGCGGGAGCGTCTGAACGGCGCGGCGAGCGCGGTGTGGGCGGGACAGACGGACGGCATATGGACGTGGGTCCGCGACGACACCAGCGAGCTGCGCCGCCCCATGTGGATGACCTATCAGGGCCTTTCGGCGCTGCGGGCGCATGCCGTATGGGTATACCAACCGAATGGCTGAGTCAGGAGAAGCGTGCATGGGTGGTCGGCAGGTCCTGGCGGCGCGGCGGCTGCTGGCCGAGGCACTGGACGGCGAACTGCCCGAGCATGAACGGGTGTTGGCGGCCCGCTCGGTCGTCGCCGAACTGGGCTCCCCCGACCGCCTGTTGGAGCTGACCGCCGAACTCGCCTCCGGCGAGGGCGATCCGGAGGGCTGCGCCCGGTACTCGTACCGCCATGTCCTCGGCTTCGACAAGCTCCTGCTCATCGACGGCGGCCCGCACCACATGCTGCGCGCCCATCTGTGGCACGCGGGGCGCGGGGCGATCGGCAAGGAGGACATCCACAACCACCGTTCCCCGCTTGCCTCCTATGTCGTACGGGGGCGGCTGGCGATGGAGCTGTACGCGCCCCGGGAGGGCGGTGGCATCGAGGCGGACCGCTACCGGGAGTCCCTGGCGGAGGAGTCGGCCGACTGGCTGCTGGAGCCGACGGGTCCGGCCCGGCTGCACCTCACGCAGGTCGCGGAGTACGCGGCGGGCAGCACCTACGCCCTGCCCGCGCACACCCTGCACCGGGCATGGTGCGACACGGCGGAGCCGACGGTGACGCTCTTCCTGGAGACGGGGAACGGGCGGCGGGAGCACACCGACGTCTTCACGGCGGCGGGGCCGCATCCGGGATCGGTGCCGAAGGTGCCGCTCGACGTGGCCGACTATCTGGCCGAACTCGACGCGCTGGCGGAGTTGCTCAGAAGCTCGTGAGGGTCAGACGCTCGCGAAGGTCACAGGGGCTCGGGAGGGTCAGAAGTCCGTGAGGGCCTGTAGGACGACGTCCAGGTTGTACGCGTCGATGTCGACGCTGTGCAGCTCGGCGGGGCTCAGCCAGACGTACTCCTGATCCGGCTTCTGGAGGGTGATGTGCCAGGAGAGGGGGCTGACCAGGAAGTTGTCCTGCCAGTTCTTGATCTCGTGCCCCTGGTACTCACTCACGAACGACGATTCGCCGACCTTACGGACGACCTCGCCGAGCAGGCCCGTCTCTTCCTTGAGCTCCCGCAGCACCCCGTCCTCGGGACTCTCGCCGGGCTCCAGCTTTCCGCAGGGAACGCCCCACACCAGGGGCAGGAACCGCTCGGTCTCACTGCGGCGCACCAACAGCACACGACCTTCGTGCATCACGACGGCAGCCGCCAGTCGTTTGTCGCCGGGGATCTCCATGTCCATGGTTCCTCGGTTCCTCGCCGGTCGGAGTCCACAGGGTTCTATACCCACGAAAACATCAACGCTACCAGGGTCACCCAAGGGTGTCCGGCCGTTGGGAGCCGGGCCGTACGAGCGCCTGCACCTCGTCGTACGTCGGCGCGGGCCCCTCGACGGACCGCCCCGCGCGGATCAGGGCCGCCGTCTCCACCGCCGCTCCCAGGGCCCTGCGGTAGAGGAGCGAGCCGAGGCTGATACGGCGTACGCCCAGGTCGGCTAGGGCGGGCACGGTCGGACCCGTGGGCGAGTAGAGGATGTTGAGGGGAACGTCCAGGGTCTTCAACAGGGCGGTGATCCGGGCCGGTTCGGAGAGGCCGGGGACGAACACGCCGTCGGCGCCCGCCTGTTGATAGGCGTCGAGACGGCGGCTCGTGTCGTGCATGTCACCGCCGTCATCGCTCATCCCATCGCCGTCGTCCCCGTCGCCCAGCCAGTGGGTGTCGGTCCGGGCGTTCACGAACAGGCCCGGTACGGCGGACTTCACCGCCGCGATCTTCGCCGCGTGGAGTTCGACGGGTGCCAGGGTGCCGTCGGGGCGGCCGTCCTCCAGGTTGATACCCGCGGCCCCGACGGCGGCCAGTTCGCGGGCCACCCCGGCGACCTGGTCCGGGTCGTCGCTGAAACCGCCCTCGGCGTCGACCGAGAGGAGGAACGGGCCGCTGCCCAGTGCCAGGGCCAGGTTCAGTGTCGCGTCACGGGTCGCCGCCGCCCCGTCGGGCAGTCCGACGGCCGCGGCCACTCCCAGGCTGGTCGTGCCGACCGCCGCGAAGCCCTGGGCGGCCAGCGCCGCCGCCGAGGCGTGGTCCCAGGCGTTGGGGAGCAGCAGCGGGGTGTCGGCGTGGTGGAGCGCGGCGAAGGCGGTCACCGCGTGCCGCCCAGGTCGCCCACGGCGTCGGCGTAGTACGTGGATCCGGTGAGGTGGAAGGCGAGTTGGCGGAAGGTCCAGCCCTCGCCGGGCGAGTGGTCGAGCTGTTCCTCGGTGAGCGCGGACAACCGGTTCGCCCACATCCGGGCCAGCCGGCCGAGCCTGCTGCGGGCCTCGTCCAGGTCCTCCTGGGTGAAGGGCGCGAGATCGGCCGGTGTGGTGGTCGCGGAGGCGTGCCAGTGGTCGGGCAGCGGGCGCTCGCCGACGAGCCGTGCCTCCAGTTCGGCGAGATGGTCGACCAGGTGGTCGGCGACCCGGCGGACGGCCTTGTGCGGGGTGTGGACACGGTCGTCGACGTGGGCGGGCGTCCCGTCCCAGACGGTCCAGGTCGCGGCCAGGGCGAGGACGTGGTCGACCATGGCGGTGAGGGCTTGGGCGGGGTCGCGGTCGTCGGTGGCCGGGACGTCGTCCCCGGAGGCCGCAGGTGCCGCGGCGTGTACTTCGCCGTGTGCTTCGGACGTGGTCATACGGCAACGCTAGGGGCGGAACGCTTCGGCACTCGCCGAACCGTCCCGGGCCTCCTGCCCAACAGTCCGGGTGCCCCTGGACGAGGCCACCCCGTCCGTGCAACCTCTGCCTGGGCTCGGTCGTCTCAACCAGCGCCAGGACCAGTGCGCGCGGCGAACGGGGAGGTCGGTGCCATGGCCGGCAGCGGGAAGCACGGTTTCGTCCGGAGCGTGCGCCGGTTCTTCTGGTTGCCCCGGGACATGCCACGCCGTCCGGCCGCCGCGCTGCCCCTGGTACGGGCGTGGCTGTTCGCGTTGGCTGTGGGGGCCCTCTTCGCGGTGTTCACTCCGGACGACGACGTCCTGACGCCGTCGATCATGACGGTGGTCGTCTGGGTGGGCACGCTCGACGACGTGGGCAAGGGTGTGCGGCACCGCTGGCCGGCCTTCCTGATCTCGGGAGCGGCCTGCTGGGGTCTCGCCCGGCTGCTGTCCACGATGGAGCCGGGTCTCGACGATTCCCACTGGGGCGAGTTCGCCGTCTTCGCTCCGGCGACGGCGGTGTTCGTGGCCATGTTCGTCGGGATCACACGGCTGCCGCAGAACCCACGCCTGTGATCCGCACGCTCAGGCACCCGGTCGGGTGGTCCTGACCGCGACCGCCCCGTCGTCCAGACGGGCCCGCACCTCGCGCCCACCGCTCCAGCGGACGTGGATCTCGTCCGTCCCGTCCACGACGGTCACGGTCACCGACTCCCCCAGCGGGACAGGCTCCGGCTCGGCGGTGAGACGGGCGAGCGCGACGAAGACGGTGTCCGCGGCGGCCGTGACACCGGTCAAGCCGTCGGTCGCGCTCAACAGGCCCTGGACGGCCAGGAGTTCGGCGCGCGCACCGCTCTCCCCCGCCGCCCATCCCGTGACCCGTACCGCCGTCCCCTCGGGCGCGCCCGACACCCGGAACGCCCGTACCTCCACCGCGCCCTCGGTCAGCACAAGGCTCGTGACGCGGGCACCGGAGGCCGTCGTGTGCCGGGAGGCCGCCCAGCCCTCGCCCACACCCAACGGCTCGATGCCGGTACGGCTCGGGTCGTCTCCGACGATCACGCTGTTGTCGTACGACGGTGAGGGCGTCGTCACCGTCGAGTACGCAAGGCGCGTGTAGTACGGGTCGTAGCGGACGTCCTCGCTGCCGTGGTTGTGGAGTCGGACCAGGCCGTCCGAACTCGTCGACTGGAGAAGCCAGTTGGGCGGGCCGACCGGGTGGGACTCGTCCGCCCGGTCCGTCGGCCGGGGCTCCTCGGTCGCCGTCCACACCTCGTGCTCCGGCGGGAGCAGCAGGCCGAGGAAGCCCTTGCTCGCCCAGTAGGGGGAGGCCGGGCCCGAATAGCCTTGCAGGACGGCCGAGTCGGGGCCGTGCCAGCCGAGGGTGAGCAGGCCGTTGTCGTCGACGGGTCCCCGGTCGAGGAAGTACTTCAGCGCGCCGGACGCCAGCCGCCGCGTCTCGCCCGGCGACAGGGGCGTACGGCCGGTGAGCGCGCCGAGCCAGAGCGGGGCGGTCGTCGCGAAGCGGTAGGTGAGTGAGCGGCCCTGGTGCATCGGCGCGCCGTCGCCGCCGAACAGGCGGGCGTAGTCGGCGAGATGGGCCGAGAGGCGGCCTCCGTAGAGGTCCAGCAGCCGTTCGTCGTCGGCCAGCCAGGCGTGCAGCACCGGGTACAGGTGCATGGCCCAGCCGTTGTAGTAGTCGAAGGCGCGCCCGTCGCCGTCGGTGTACCAGCCGTCGCCGACGTACCACTGGTCGATGCGGTCGAGGCCCCGGTCGATCGCGGCACGGGACAGCGTGGGCTCGTACCCGATGTCTTCCAGGAAGCCGCCGACCGTCACCGGGAACAACTCCCAGTTGCAGGGCCAGGGTTCGGCCGTCAGTGCGTCGCCGAGCCAGGCCGCGGCCCGCTGCCGTACGCCGTCGTCGAGGCGGTCCCAGAGCAGGGGCCGGGTGAGACGGAGTGCGAGGGCGATGGAGGCGGCCTCGACGAGGGGCTGGCTGCGGTCCTCGATGCGTGGCCAGACGCCGGCCGTTCCGGCGGCGAGGCCCTCGGCGTACCGCTCCAGGGCCTTCTCGTCGCGGCGGAAGGCCGCCAGCATCAGCGTACGGGCGTATCCCTCCAGGCCGTCGGAGAGGCGGCCCGACCAGCTCGTGTGCTCGCCGGGCAGGTGGTAGAGGGCGCGGTCCTCGGTCGCGTACGGCTCCACGGCCGCGAGCAGGGCGTCGGCCGTTGCCTCCCAGTGGGCGCGTGTGTAGCCGGTGTGCGGGCTGAGGGTGCGGTCCTCGGGGACTCCGGCGGGGCCTGCGGGGCTTGAGGGGCCTGCGGACATCGGTCGGGCTTCCTGCTCTCTCGCTCGGGTGGAACGGGCGGTACCTGGGACGCCCCGGTTCCGGACGGGACGCCCCAGGAGTCCAGCTCACCTCACCAGGCGCTCGGGCACCAGGTGTTGGGCAAGTAGTTCGTCGCGGACAAGTTCCGCGTACGCCGTCGCGCCGTACGCGGAGGTGTGCGTGTTGTCCCGTTTCTCGTTGTAGAGGTAGAGCGCCTTGGAGCCCTCGACACCCAGCGACTCGACCAGGGCCTTCGTCCTGGCCGTGAGGTCGATGAGCGGCACGTTGTGCGCTGCGGCGACCGAGCGGGTGACGGCCGGATGGTCGACGCCGAGGCCGTTCACCAGCAGGGCCGTGCCGTTGTTGAGGGTGCCGTCGCTGTTGAACCAGCGGCGGACGATCGGGGTGACCAGAACCGGTCGGCCACCCTTGTCCCGTACGCCCGCGACGAGCGTTTCGAGGTTCGCGCGGTACGTCGCCTCGTCGGTCTGCTTGTCGTTGTGGGCGAGCTGGACGAGGACGAGGTCACCCTTGCGGATCAGCGGCTGGACCGTCGCGAAGAGCCGCGGGTCGGCGAGGTAGGTGACCGTACTCTCCCCGGAATCAGCGTAGTTGGCGACCGAGACGCCCTTGCGGAGGTACTGCGGGAGTTGCTGGCCCCAGCCGGAGTAGGGGTCGCCCGGCTGGTCGCAGACCGTGGAGTCGCCGACCAGGAAGATCTGGCGGGTGTGCCGGGCCGCGGCCGGAGCGACCCGGATGTCGGCGAGCGCGGGCGCCGAGCCGCCGACGGCCAGGTCGAGACCGGGCGTGCCCTCGGCTCCGGTGGGTTCGCCCTCGGGCGTGCGGACGTTCACGGTGAAGGTGCGGGTCACCGGCTCGCCCGCACCGGTGGGCGTCTCGGCGAGCAGGGTGCGCCGCGTCTCTCCCGTGATGCCGGTGCTCGCCGCGGTGTCACCGCCGAGCCGGACGCGTACGTCGTAGGTGCCGGGCGCGACGTCGAAGTGGCATGCCGTCGCGGTGCAGTTCTCCATCCCCATACCCGCCCCCGTCCCGCGGCCGTGTGCCTGGGCCGGGACGGCGGACAGGGCCGTGGCGATGGTCAGCGTGGCCAGCAGGGTGATCGTCGTGCGTCTCAACGCGACTCCTCAATTCCCTCGTTCTCCTCGATTCCCTCAAGCCCCTCGGGTCCACTGCTGGTTGGTCGCCCCGCTGCACGTGTACGTGATGATCGCGGCGGAGTCGGCGGTGGACGCGCCGTTCACGTCCAGGCACTCGCCGCTCGCGCGGGAGGTGATGGTCACATAGGAGCCGCTGGTGGTGAGCGACCACTGCTGACTGGTCGCCGAGGAGCTGCAGTTCTCCTGGGTGACGGTGTTGGCGTTCTCCTGTACGCACAGGGAGCTGCCTCGGACGTTCAGCTGGTAGTAGCCGCTGCCGAGGGACTTGAACCAGTACTTCTGGTTGTTGCCGCCGTTGCAGGTGTACTGCTTGATCTGGGCGCCCGCCCACAGCGACTGGCTGGTCACGTCGGCGCACTTGGCGGAGTGGCGGGCGATCAGTGTGTTGTAGGTGGCGCTGGTTCCGGTGACGGTCCCGGCGGTCGTGTCGACGGTGACCTCCGGGGACCAGGACATGGACATCGTCGTCGAGCTCGGGAAGGTCAACGGCAGCCACACGTAACGGGAGTCGTTGACCGTGCCGCCGAACGCGTTGCCCCAGCGGTCGCCCATGTAGAGGTACGAGGTGCCCGAACTCCCCTGTACGGGAAGGACGTACGCGGTCTGCGAGCCGTAGGTCGTCGAGTCGCCGACGTTCGCCATCGCCGTCCAGGGGCCCGCGATCGAGGTCGCCGTGGCGTACTGCTGCTGGTTGGGGTTCCAGCCCGTGGCGCCCGAAGTCAGCATGAAGTAGACGCCGTTGCGCTTGAAGAGGGCCGGTGCCTCGCGGTGCCCGCCGTGCCAGGGGTCCGCGACCAGGCTCGCGATGCCCGTGTAGTCGGCGGTCAGGCGGTAGATCTGGAGGTCGTAGTTCTCACGGGCCGCGGAGATCATGTATCCGGCGCCGTCGGTGTCCACGAACACCGTGATGTCACGGGACATGTGCGTGCCGAGCGGCCGGAAGCTGCCCTGCCAGGTGTAGTTGCCGTCCACGGTGTCCGACACGGCGACCGCCGCGCGGGCCTCGCCGTAGTCGACGCCGTTCTCCTTGTGCATCCACATCACGAACTTGCCGGTGGACGCGTTGTACATGACCTTCGGCCGCTCGATGTTCGCGGTCTCCAGTTCCGGATCGCTCGCCTCGGTGAGGACGTGGTTGCGGAACTCCCAGTTCTTCAGGTCCGTCGAGCGGTAGGCGTCCACGTACCGGAACGTGTTGTCGGTGTTCCGGTTCTCGCCGAACCAGTAGTAGTACGAGCCGACCTTGATGACCCCGCCGCCGTGTGCGTGCAGGGGGTTGCCGCTCGTGTCGGTGAACTGCGTGCCGTTGGTGACGGTCTGGGGCGCCGCCTGGGCCGGACCGGCCGTGACGAGTGCGCCGGCCAGCGCCAGACAGAAGGCCAGGAGTACCGCGTACGCACGTCTCATCTCAGACACTCTCCTTCGAGGTGTCGGCCACGGGGATGCCGAAGTCGGGGGTGCCGTCGGACTTCCAGCCGAGCCGTTGAATGCGGGTGTGCCGGTTGGGGTCGTTCAGCGGGTCGCCGACGATGTCCCTGTACTGGCGGGCGTGGTAGACGAGGACGTCGGTGCGGCCGTCCTCGGCGACGGTGAAGCTGTTGTGGCCCGGGCCGTACTGCTTGGTGGTGTCGTTGCTCGCGAAGACGGGGGTCGGCGACTTGGACCAGTTCGCGGGGTCCATGAGGTCGCTGCGGGCGCCGGCGGTCAGCAGGCCCATGCAGTAGTTGAAGTCGGTGGCGCTCGCCGAGTACGACATGAAGACACGGCCGTTGCGCTTGATGACCGACGGCCCTTCGTTGACCTTGTAGCCGATCACCTCCCAGGGCAACTCCGGTGTCGTGAGCCGTACTTGAGGACCCTTCAGGGACCAGGGGGTCGCCATCTCGGACAGCCAGACCGCGGTGTTGTTGTCCATGCCGGGCTCGTGCTGCGCCCAGGCGAGATAGCGCGTGCCCCGGTGGGTGAACGTGGTGGCGTCGAGGGAGAAGGTCTCCCAGGCCGTCTTCAACTGGCCCTTCTCGACCCACTCCCCGCGGAAGGGGTCACGGCTCGCGTTCTCCAGCACCCAGATACGGATGGCCCAGATGTCGTTCGCGGGCGCGGCGGCGAAGTAGATGTACCACTTGCCGTCGATGTGGTGGATCTCCGGCGCCCAGATGTGCGCACCCATGTCACCGCTCGCGTGCTTCGTCCAGATCACGGACTCGGCGGCCCCGGCCAGCCCGCGCAGGGTCCGGGAGCGGCGCAGGATGATCCGGTCGTACTCGGGGGCCGTGGCCGTGAAGTAGTAGTGGCCGTCGGCGTGTCGGTTGATGTGCGGGTCGGCGCGGTTGCGGACGAGCGGGTTGACGTACCGGCCGCCCGGTCCGGCCCCGTCGGCGGCGGCCTCGGCTGCTGCGGCCTCGACCCCGGGTACGGCCGTGAGGGCGCCCGCGGCCAAGGCGCCCTTCAGGAGAAGTCTGCGGCTGGGGACTTCGGACGGGCCGACTTCGTCATTGCGGCTCATGCGTGTGCCCCTCCACGCTCATGTTCACAATTTCGAACAACATCTGACATTAAGAAACGCCGAAACCGTAAGGGCGCGTTCCGGGGAGGTCAACGGTTCGGGAGAGAACCGGGGAGCGAAACTTTTGCGACCGAAGTTTCTGTTATCGGCCCCGGGCCACGCCCGTCTCCACGGACGTGAACAAGAACATCCGCGTACAGGCGGCAGGGATTCGCGTACGGGCGGCGGGAGTCGGCGGGGCGCTCGCCGTCGTCGTCGCGACAGGAGTCATGGCACCGGGCGCGGTCGCGGCGCCCGCCGGGGCGAAGGACGTCACGGCGGCGGTGCTCGCCGACCGGGACGTGACGCTGAGCGGCGACACCGTGGTGACCGTGCCGGCCGGGGAGACCACGTACGACGGGGTGTTCCGGGGCGAGGGCACGCTCACCGTGCGCGGTTCCGGCACCCTGGTCCTCACCAAGGACAGCGACTTCACGCTGCCCGAGTCCCGGCAGCGGCAGCGGGTCGCCACCCAGGGCGGCAACCACCCGTACACCACCGTGAGCAACCCGGACCCGCCCGCGATCACCGTCGAGCGCGGGGCGACCCTCCAGTACGGCACGGGCGGCGGCACGGGTCTGATCGGGCACTTCCCGTACAACACCCCCGGCTACCAGCTGAATCAGCTCAACGTCAGGGTCGACGGAACCCTGCGGCTCTCCCTCGTGCGGACCTTCAACCTCGGCACGATCAGCGGTTCGGGGCTGGTCAGCCAGCCGCGGTTCATGTGGGGCAAGCTCGACATCGCGGGCACGCACCCGTTCACCGGGGTGATCGACAACGGCACCGCGATGGACGCGGGCAAGTCCGAGTACCCGGTGTCCCTGCCGAACGCCCGCGCCATCCTCAACCAGGGCACCTGGACCGTCGACACCCCGCTCGGCCGGACGGTCACCCTGCGGCAGAACTTCTACCAGCGGGAGTACGGCAGCGACATCAACGTCCAGTCGCGGCCCGGCAGCAAGGTCGTACTCACCGGCCAGTACAGCTGGTCGAACCAGGGCGGCGACACCAACCCCTCGCTCAGCGACCCGGCGCTCAACTGGCGGCCGGCGACGAAGAACGTCAACAAGCGCGGCACCAACATCAAGGGTGCCAATGTCCAGTGGGGCGACGGGACCACCAACAAGATCTTCATGCCGGGGACGGCCGAGACCGTCTACATCAACCTGCTTGCCGCCAGGGCCCGTTCACTGCTCACCTTCGACTACAACGGGCCCGTGACGCTCGGCGCGCCCATCGGCGGCGGCCGGTTCCACGACACGCTGTCCGCGCCCGGTGCCGGCGACGTCGTCATCAAGGGGACCAAGGGCAACAACGTCACCTTCGCCGCCGTCCAGTACTACGACGGCTCGACGACCGTCCAGAGGGGCGCGGTCCTGCGGCTGGGCAGCGGGAAGGCGGGCGGCGACGGCGGGCTGTACACCAAGGGCGACCTCTACAAGGTGGTCAACGACGGCTCGCTGGTGCTCCGCAACACCTCCAAGCCGCTGGTTCTGTCCCGGATCGGCGGCGGCGGCTCCCTCACACAGTCGGGTGCGGCCACGACCACGCTGACGGGCACGGCGGTGACGTACACCGGGACGACGACCGTCACGAAGGGCACGCTCGCGCTCGACGGGACAGGCCTGGCCCGCAGCAGGGCGATCCGCCTCACGGCCTCCGGCGCACGGCTCGACGTCCGCAAGGCACCCGGCGCGGCCCTGAACCTGACCACCGCCCTGTCCGGCAAGGGCACGGTCGTCGGCTCGGTGACGAGTACGGGCAAGGTCTCGGGCGGGGTGACGGTGACCGGGGACTACAGGCAGCGGCCAGGTGGTCAACTCGTCGTAGGGGGCGGGGCGTTGAAGGTCCGGGGCAAGGTGGCGCTGGCGGGCAGGCTGGACGCCCGCTCGGGTTCGGAGACCAAGACGGAGACGAAGACTGGGACGGTCACCCTGATCGACCACGCCGGCAAGGCGAAGACGACCGGCACGTTCACCGGGCTGAAGGAAGGCGCCGCGGTCGAGGTCGGCAAGACCAGGTACCGGATCAGCTACCGGGGCGGCGACGGCAACGACGTCGTACTGAACGCTGCCACCACCGCGAGCCCGTCCGCGACCGCCCGCCCCGCCGCGGAGTCGGCCGTGCCGAAGGCCGCGCGTACGCAGAACGCGGCCGACGAGAGCCCCATACCGCGTGCGTGGTGGCTGGTCGCCGCCGCGCTGGGGCTGCTGGCCACGCTGATGATCCCGGTGACCAGGCGTCGGCGGGGGCGCGGAAGGGACGGGCAGGGCGGGCGGCACGCGTCGGCGCGGTGATCCTCGGTGAGGGGGCACTCGGCCCTCGCTCAAGCGGTAAGGCTCAGCGGGGGAAACCCAGGTCGTCCGCGAGCCGCCGCGCCTCGTCCGCCCAGTCCGCCAGGAACGCCAGCACCACTCCGCGTTCCCGGTAGCGGCGCTCGGCCTCGACGGTACGGCCGCCGCCGTAGTCGAGCTGCCGCTCGTCGCTCGCGCGGGACAGCATCAGGGCGGTGAGCCAGTCGTACTTGACGGCGGAGGCGCACACGCCGAGGCGGACGAGACGCTCGTCGCCCTGCCAGCCGCCCGCGCGCAGGCCGCGTACGTAGGCCTCGTACACGGCGGTCGCCAGCTCGGGGAGCCGGGCGGCGGGCAGGAACAGGTCGAAGACCGTGTCGGGGATGTAGTTGCCGATGTCCTCGCCGAGCGCGCCGTCACCGGCGAACGCCCAGTCCAGCAGGACGCTTTCGCCGTGGTGCGAGACGAGGTTGGCGGGCCACTGGTCGAGGTGGCTGAAGACCCGGGGCAGCGACTCCATGGTCCGCAGGAACCACTCGCGTTCGTGGTGCAGCCGCACCATCCGCTCACGCAGTCCGTCGGGGAAGTGGTCGCGTACGAGCGGCTGTTGCCATGCCGTGTCGTCGTCGAGCAGCTCCCGGCCCACCGTCTGGCCCGAGGTGTAGTCCCGCAGGAAGCGGCGGCTGAGCCAGGGCCGGTCGAGGACCACGCCGTCCGCCAGTGCCCTGCCGTGGGCCGCGCCCAACCGCTCGGCGTGCCGGGCGTGCCGCGCGACCGGCCATGCCGTGGCGGGCTCGCCGTCGCGTACGTCCTCCAGCCACAACGCCACGTCTCCGTCGGGCCGTTCGACGGAGGCCAGCAGGTCGGGCGCGGTGATGCCCCACGGCTGCCAGACCCGGGCGACCCCCTCCTCGTACACATGGGCCTCGCGCCGCCAGAAGTTCCAGTGGCGCGGGTCCTCCGAGGCCGCCCAGGTCTCGGTGGTGTCCTTGGCGCGGGTCAGCACCTTGAGGACGGCGGAGCGCCCGCCGGCGGTGACGCGCCAGACACCGCCGGTCACTCCGTTCCTGGGGTTGTGCGTGAGGGGCCTGAACTCGGCCTGCCCGGGCGGGAGTTGGAAGACCTCGCGGACCTCGTCGGCGAGCTGCGGGGTGAGCGGTGCGGCGGCACTCATGCGGTGATCCTAGAAGGCCGTGCGGGCCGGGGCCGGGAGGACGGCACCCGGCGGCCGGGAGGACGCGCCCCGGCCGGCGCGCGGTGAAAAACCCCGCGCGCACTCCCCCGGCCCCTTGCTACCGTCCCCCTCATGAAGCGCGCCCATATGACGACGACGCCGGAGAGTGTCCCGGCGCGCTGACTCATGAGCCAGTCCGAAGCCCCGGGGCGAGTGCCCCGGGGCTTCGGCGTTCCCGGTCACTCGCCCGGACATCTTCCCGTCCACGAGGAGACCACCACCATGAACGACAACATCACCGACAGCGGCCCCGGCCAGGACCACGGCAACCGTCACGACCACCGCAGACTCGGCCGTGAGCTGGACCTGTTCGACACCGATCCGCTGATCGGGGCGGGGCTGCCGTACTGGCTGCCCGACGGCGCGACCGTGCGGCACACCCTGGAGGAGTACATCCGCGGCGAGGAGCGGCGGGCCGGCTACCGGCACGTGTACTCGCCGGTGCTCGGCAAGCGCGAGCTGTACGAGATCTCGGGGCACTGGTCGCACTACAGCGAGGACATGTTCCCGCCGATGGAGCTGGGCTCGGAGCAGGTCGTGCTGCGCCCGAGCCTGTGTCCCCACCACGCGGTGATCTACCGCTCCCGCCCCCACAGCTACCGTGAACTCCCGCTCAGAATGGCCGAGTTGGGCGGCATGTACCGCTCCGAGCTGTCCGGCGTACTCGGCGGCCTCACCCGCGTACGGGCGATCCAGCTCAACGACGCGCACATCTTCTGCACCCTGGACCAGGTGGCCGACGAGGCCGGGGCGGCGCTGGAGATGATCCGCCGGGCGTACGAGGCACTCGGGATCGACCCGGTCCGGTACCGGCTCTCCCTGCCGGGCCCGGGCGGCAAATACGTCGCCGCGCCCGAGCTGTGGCAACGGTCCACCGCGCTGCTGACCGAGGTCCTGGACCGCTCGGGGCTGCCGTACGAGGCGGCCGAGGGTGAGGCCGCGTTCTACGGTCCGAAGATCGACGTCCAGGTCGCCGACGGCGCGGGCCGGGAGTCCACCCTGTCCACCGTGCAGGTCGACTTCCACCAGCCCGAGCGGTTCGGCCTGCACTACATCGGCGCGGACGGCGGCAAGCACCGGCCGGTCATGGTCCATCGCAGCATCATCGGCAGCGTGGAGCGTGCCGTGGCGCACCTCGTCGAGCAGCACGGCGGCGCCTTCCCGCCCTGGCTCGCCCCGACCCAGCTGGTGATCCTGCCGATCTCGGACGCGGAACTCCCGAACGCCGCCTCCCTCGCCCGGCGCTGCGCCGAACGGGGGCTGCGGGCCGAGGTCGCCGGACCGGAGAGCGGCAGCCTGGGCGCCCGCATCCGGGAGTCCCGTCTGGTCCCGTACCAGGCCGTGATCGGCGCGAAGGAGGCCGTGGACGACCGGGTGGCACTCCGGCTGCGCGACGGCCGCCGCCTCGAACCGCGACCGGCCGAGGAGGTCGTCGACCGGGTCGCGGCACTGACCGGGGCGCACAGCACCGAACTGTGGGACGGGTCGGCCTGAGCAGAGCCTTCTCGGCCTGAGCAGAGCCCTCTCGGCCTGAGGAGAGCCCTTGGGTCAGCTCAGGCCGGGGGTCGTGGCCGGTAGTTCCACCGCGATGCGGATCCCGCCGTCGGGGCGCGGGGTGAGGGTGAGTGTTCCGTCGTGGGCGTGGGTGATGGTCTTGACGATGGCCAGGCCGAGGCCGACGCCCGCGTGGTCGGTGTGTACGCGCTCGGTGCCGCGCTGGAATCGTTCGGTGAGTGTCGAGGCCTGCTGCGGGGTGAGCTTCTCGCCGGTGTTCTCGACGGTGAGCACCACGGTGTCGGGGCGGGCGCTCGTGTCGACCCATACCGTGCCCTGTTCGGGCAGGTTGTGGACGATCGCGTTGTGCACGAGGTTCGTGGTCAGCTGCAGCAGGAGCGCGTGCGATCCGAGGGTGGGCGTGATGTCGCCGGAGGTTTCGAAGGTGACGCCACGCTTCTCGGCGAGGGGAAGGAGTGTCTCGACGGCTTCTTCCGCCAGGAGGGACAGGTCGACGTGTTCCCGGGTGAAGGACCGCTGGTCGGCGTGGCTGAGCAGGAGCAGCGCCTCGGTGAGGTCGATCGCCCGGGTGTTGACGGCGTGGAGGCGGTCGATGACCTCGCCGGTGTCCTGGTTCGGATCGGCGCGCGCCACGTCGAGCAGGGCCTTCGAGACCGCCAGCGGGGTGCGCAGCTCGTGAGAGGCGTTGGCGGCGAATCTCTGCTGTTCGGCGACGTGCGCTTCGAGCCGGGCGAGCATCGCGTCGAAGGCGTCGGCGAGTTCGCGGAACTCGTCCTTGCGGCCCGGCAGCCGGATCCGGTGGGAGAGCGATCCGTTCGTGGCGGTACGGGTGGCGTCCGTGATGCGGGTCAGCGGTGCGAGCATGCGGCCGGCGAGGATCCACCCGCCCACGAGGCCGAACACCAACAGGAACGCCAGTACCGCGGCCGCCCTCGGAGCGAAGACGTCCAGGAGGACGGACCGGATGGGAAAAACACCGTCGGGCCTGTCGTCGGGGTTTATGAGCATCGCCCGATCGGGGACGTAGCGCAGGAGGAACACCCACACCGCCGCGAGCAGCAGGACGCCGGCGATCATGAGGAATCCGGCGTAGCTGAGGGTGAGCTTGAGGCGAACGCTCATGCCGGGCCGCCTATCCACGGTCCGTTCCCCCGTGTCCGGACCTGTCTCCGGCCCGGTGCCCGGCCTCCGGTTGCGCGTCGATGCGGTAGCCGACTCCCGGCACGGTGGCGATGATCCAGGGTTCGCCGAGACGCTTGCGCAGGGCCGAGACGGTGATGCGCACGGCGTTGGTGAACGGGTCGGCGTTCTCGTCCCACGCGCGTTCCAGGAGTTCTTCGGCGCTGACGGTGCCGCCTTCGGCCGCGACGAGGACTTCGAGCACGGCGAACTGCTTCCGGGTCAGCGCGACGTAGCGGTCGTCGCGGTAGACCTCTCTGCGGAACGGGTCCAGGCGCAGACCCGCGATCTCCAGCACGGGCGGCCTGTTGTGGGCGCGTCTGCGGTCGAGTGCTCTGAGCCTGAGCGCGAGTTCCCGGAGTTCGAAAGGTTTCGTGAGGTAGTCGTCGGCGCCGAGTTCGAACCCGGAGGCCTTGTCGTCGAGCCGGTCGGCGGCGGTGAGCATGAGGATCGGCATGCCACTGCCGGAGGCGACGATGCGTTTGGCGATCTCGTCGCCGGAGGGGCCGGGGATGTCGCGGTCGAGGACGGCGATGTCGTACGTGTTGATGCTCAGCAGTTCCAGAGCGGTGTCGCCGTCGCCCGCGAGGTCGGCCGCGATCGCTTCCAGGCGCAGACCGTCGCGGATGGCTTCCGCCAGAAAGGGCTCGTCCTCGACGATCAGCACACGCATACGCCCGATGCTACGAGCCGACGCATATCGCCGACATATCGAAAACCGCATACGTGCCCGCAACACCACGCGGCCTTGACTGGGGGCATGTCCCGCAGCGAACCAGCAGGAGCCTCCACGCGATGACGACCACCCCCCAGCAGGACACTAAGCAACCCGTGGCCGCCGACGCGCGGGACACGGCGGCGGCCGGTCAGGGAGGCGCCGGCCGCCGGGATGACGACTCCCGGGATGGCGGCTCCCGGGGTGGTGACCACCGGGATGGCGGCTCCGGTGCCTGGCGCACGGGCATCCGGCGGGCGGTCCGCGCCGTCTCCCGCCCTGAGCCCTGGAAGCGCGGCCCGGTGCTCGCGGCGCTCGCGCTGCTCCTCGGCCTGCTCATGCTGCTGCACGCGCGGATCCCGGACGGGCTGAAGAACGTCGGCAGCCTGGTGGAGACGTTCCTGCCGTGGTTCGGCGTGTTCGTCCCGGTGCTGCTGGCCGGAGCGCTGTGGCGCCGCTCGGCCTCCACCCTGGTCGCGCTGCTGCTGCCGGTCACGGTGTGGCTGAACCTCTTCGGCGGCGTGCTCAGCGACAAGTCCCACCCGGGCGGTGACCTCACCGTGGTCAGCCACAACGTCGGCGCCGGCAACCCCGACCCGACCGGCACCGCCCGCGACCTGGCCGCCTCCGGAGCGGACGTGGTGGCGCTGGAGGAGCTGACCGGGCAGGCCCGGGGCGCGTACGAGAAGGGGCTGGCGAAGGCGTACCCGTACCACACGGTCAAGGGCACGGTCGGGCTGTGGAGCAAGCGCCCGCTGTCGGACACCCGGACCGTCGACGTCGCGATGCTGGGCATGGCCGGGCCGCTGGCGCGGAACCTGTCGGCCGAGGAGAAGGCGGCCACGCCCCGGGCGCTGCGCACCACGGTGGCCACGGACCAGGGGCCGCTCGCGGTGTACGTGGCCCACTTGGGCTCCGTACGCGTCAACCCCAGGGCGGGCCTGTCGACGAACCAGCGGGACGACGGCGCGGAGAAGCTCGGCAAGGCCGTCGCGGCCGAGCAGAACGAGCGGGTGGTGCTGCTCGGCGACCTGAACGGCACGACGGACGACCGCGCGTTCGCAGGCCTCACCTCACAGCTGCGCTCGGCCCAGGAGACGGCCGGGGACGGCTTCGGCTTCAGCTGGCCGGCGGGGTTCCCGGTCGTACGGATCGACCAGATCCTGGTCCGCGGCGTGGAACCGCAGAGCTCATGGGTACTGCCGGCCACCGGCAGCGACCACCTGCCGGTGGCGGCCAGGATCAGCTGGTGAGCACCGCGTACCCCTCCAACTCCACCTGAGCCCGTACGACAGCCGCCAATCGCACCGGAGGGGAACACCCGTGCGGCAGGATGGCTCCCATGATTCGTGCCGTGCGTGCCGTACGTGTCCTGCCGCTGCTGCTCCTGCCCCTGCTGCTCGTTTCCTGCGGTACGGAGGAGGCGGGGGCCGGGGCCGACACTGGCACCACGGCCGATACCGACACGGGCACGGCAGGTGCCGACAAGGGCACAGGCAGCTCGGCCGATCCCGCCGAACTCGCCGCCCGTGCCGGGGCCTTGGGGATCGCGCCGGAGTTCGTCTACGTCACCGAGGCGCCGGGGTTCGCGGTGGCCCAGCAGTCGGTGGGGGTGTTCGGGGGCGACGGGTTCCATGCCGCGTACTTCTCCCAGAAGACCCACGCCCAGTTCGAACTCTTCGTGGACCGGGGCACGTTGACCGCGGAGAACTGCCCCAAGACGCAACTGGGGCAGGGGTCGGGCGAGTCGGTCGCCTGTGAGCGCGACGGGGACGCCTGGTACCGGAAGGCCGGTGGCCAGCACGAGTACGCCCTGCCCCGCGACGGCCATGTGATCCGGCTCGTCGGTGACGCGAACCGGCTGGACCGCGCCGTTCTGCGCGAGGCCGCGGAAGCGACCCACCACCCGGACGCCGCCGAACTGACCGCCCTCCTGCCACCGGCGCCCGAGGGCACCGCCACCGAGCCGGTCGAGCGCGGGGATCTGCCGCCGGTCGGCGACGGCGCGCCCAACAACGAGGTGGGCGCGTCGGGTTGAGCGACGGGCCCGCCGGACCGAAAATTTCGGACTCCCTCCTGCTCCCCCGGCCCTCCGACCCGCGCTCCGGCGCGCCATAGAGTCGGGTCCCATGGCAGCGCAGCACCGCGAACCCCGAATACTCGTCCACACCCGCACCACGGACTACCGCCACGAGTCGATACCCGACGGCATCGCCGCCGTACGGTCGCTCGGGGCCGCGCACGGCTTCACCGTCCACGCGACGGAGGCCCCCGACTTCTTCGACGCCCCCGTCGACCCGTACGCGGCCGTCGTCTTCCTCTCCACCAGCGGCGACATCCTGACACCGGCCGGCCGTGAGCACCTCGCCGCGTACGTCGAGGCGGGCGGCGGCTTCGTCGGGGTGCACGCGGCGGCCTGTACGGAGTACGACTGGCCCTACTACGGCGAGTTGCTCGGGGCCAGGTTCGCGCGGCACCCCGAACACCAGCCGGGCAAGGCGGTGGTGGAGGACCGGGATCACCCCGCGACCCGGCATCTGCCCGCCGTCTGGGAGTTCACCGACGAGTGGTACGACTTCCGCACGAACCCGCGAGGTTCGGTGCGCGTGCTCGTCTCCGCCGACGAATCCTCGTACGACGGAGGCGGCATGGGGGACGACCATCCGCTCGTGTGGTGCCGCGAGCAGGGGGCGGGCCGGGTCTTCTACACAGCCCTCGGCCACGCCTCTGAGGCCTACGAGGACCCGGACTTCCGGCAGCACCTGCTCGGCGGAATCGGCTGGGCGGGGCGAATCCCCACTCTGTGAGAGGCGGACCGGGACGGGCTCGGCGACGAGCGGACGGAGACCGGAGGGCGCCCCCTCGAACGTCACCCCCGCCGCACACCTCCCGGCCTCCGAAGCCGCCGCACGACCGACAACGGCACCGCACCCGGCTTGTGCGTCTTCTGCGTCTTCTGACCGGCAGGATCGGCCGCGACCTCCGAGGCGGCGAACTCGGCCTCCCACAGGGCGAGTTCGCGATCCCGAGGCCCGTGCACGACCGCGGGCTCCCCCGCCCCGAAGACCCGTACCGGATGCGTGTCGTCCCACACCGGCCACCCCGGATCCCCCTCGACGGCGAACCGCACCCACGCCGAGTGCATCTCGTCGGCGAGAGCCTGCGGGGCCCCGGGCCCGGCGAGCTTCGCGGCCTCGGGCACGTCGGCGGTGTCGAAGACGAAGCCGAGCTCCAGGGCGTGGCAGGCGCCGAGGCCGGGGACGTTGGAGGGCCAGGCGAACTCGTAGACGTACGAGGGTGCGGGGTGGGCGTCCGCCAGGCGGTGCAGCGGGACTCGGAGCAGATGGTCGGTGACCAGCTGGCCCACCAGGTCGGCGGTGCTCGCGTCGGGATGGGCCAGCCGGTAGCCGCGCGGGACCTCGGGGCCGCAGCGGCAGCGGGCCATCGCGCCGGCCAGGGCGACCGGGCCCAGCCGGTCGATGCGCTCCAGGAGGCCGGTGGGCGCGAGCCACAGCCGGTACTCCTCGCTGGTCCAGCCCAGCAGCAGGTCGACGTCCCGGGCCGCGTCGCCGTCGAGCAGCGCCTCCAGCGGGTCGCGCGGCACGAGGTCGCCGTCGACGACGATCCCGAACGCGGGGCCCCCGAGGACCGGGCTGGCACGGCGGCCGACCTCGGCCTGTGCCTCGGCCAGGGCCGCCCGGTCGACGGCGGCGAACGCCTCGGCGGTCGCGGGGATCTTCAGCCGGGTGGCCATACGCCGTACCAGGCGCCGCACCTTGTCCCGTTCCGTCACCTCGGGCGGGCCGCTCTGCAGCGCGGCCCGCCGGAACAGACCCTGGGCGTACGGGCTGGCCAGCAGCGCGCCGATGCTGATCGCGCCTGCGGACTCGCCGAAGACGGTCACCCGGTCCGGATCGCCGCCGAACTCGGCGATCGCGTCCCGCACCCACTCCAGCGCGGCGAGCTGGTCACGCAGGCCCGGGTTGGCGGGGGCGTCCGGGAAGAGGCCGTAACCCTCAACGCCCAGGCGGTAGTTGAGGGAGACGAACACCAGGCCGTCGCGGGCGAAGGACCGGCCGTCGTACACCGGCACCGCCGACGAGCCGCGGGTGAGCGCCCCGCCGTGGATCCACACCATGACGGGCAGGCGGGCGCCGGGGCCCGGCTCGGGCGTCCACACGTTGAGGTTGAGGATGTCGTCGCCCGGCACGACCGGGTCGGCGAGCAGCTTCGCGAAGGCCTCGGAGTACGGCGGCTTGGGCGGCGTCGGCCCGAACGCGCCCGCGTCGCGCACGCCGTCCCACGGCTCGGGCGGGACGGGTGGCCGGAAGCGGCGGGGGCCGAAGGGAGGGGCGGCGTAGGGGATGCCTCGGAACACGGCGAGGCCGTTCTCGTAACGGCCTCGGACGGCACCGTAGGGGGTGCTGACCACGGGACCCTCGGCCATTCGACCATCTCCTCACCTGAGCGGGAACGACAGGGTCTGCCCCCTCAGCGCATCACACAACCCCTGTGTCACGCAGCCCAAGAACGGCCCGGGGAAGTTCAGGGCGGCCCCCGGAAGGGCGAAATCCGCCGTCCTGCGGCCCGTCCGGCGGCCCGTCCGGCGGTCCGTCCGGCAGGCGGGGCGACACGGCCGACCCGCCCCGGACCTGCGTGTTCGACATTTCGAAAGTTTCGGCTCCGCGAGATTCCGTTGAATACCGGCTCTTCCACGGCGTGTCACCGCGGCCTTACTGTAGGAAGCGCTTTCTACCCGAAACTTTCGACGGCCCTCGGGACGGGGCCTGGAGAGGTGGGCTTCCATGGTGCGTACCGGAAGCGTGGCCGGGCCGACCCTCGCGGTCGTGGCACGCGAGGCGGGCGTTTCCGTACCGACGGCCTCCAAGGTCGTCAACGGCCGGGAGGACGTGGCGCCGGAGACCCGCCGCCGGGTGACGGAGGCGCTCGACCGGCTCGGCTATGTCCGCAGACCCCGGTTCGACGCGGTGAAGTCGCCCGGTCTGGTCGACCTCGTCGTCCACTCGCTGGAGAACTCCTGGTCGGGCTCGATCCTGCACGGCGTGGAGGAGGCGGCGCACGACGCGGGCCTTGAGGTGGTGGTCTCGGCGGGCCTGACCCGGACCCGGGGCGGCCGGCCGGAGCGCGGCTGGCTGGACAAGCTGTCCACGCGCGGCTCCTCCGGGGTGCTGTTCAACCTCTCCGAGCTGACCGCGTCCCAGTACGCCTGGCTGGACCAGCACCGCATCCCGTTCGTGCTGATCGACCCGGTGCTGGAGCCACCGCCCGGGGTCGTCTCGGTGGGCGCGGCCAACTGGCACGGAGGGGTGACCGCCACCGAGCATCTGTTCTCCCTCGGCCACGAACGCATCGCCGTCATCGCCGGCTACCGCCGCAAGATGTGCAGCACCGCGCGCGTCGCCGGCTACCGCTCGGCGCTCGCGGCGGCCGGACTGCGCCACCGCCCCGAGTACCTGCGCTACGGCAACTTCGACGAGAGCGCGGCGCACCGGCGGATGCTGGAGCTCCTCGATCTGCCGGAGCCGCCCACCGCTGTCTTCGTCTGCTCGGACCGCATGGCTCTGGGCGCGTACCGGGCGCTGGCCGAGCGGGGGCTCTCCGTCCCGGACGACGTCAGCGTGGTCGGTTTCGACGATCTGCCCGAGGCCCACTGGGCCTCACCGGCCCTGACGACCGTCCGCCAGCCGCTCGCCGAGATGGCGGCGACGGCGATGCGCCTGCTGGTACGGATGATGGCGGGCGAGCAGCCGGAGGGGACGCGTACGGAGTTGTCCACGCGGCTGGTGGTACGGGCGAGCACGGCAGCACCCCGCTGACCCGACCGGGTGCGGGCGAGCACGGCACCCCACCGGCCCGCCCCGCCCTCACGGCC
>NZ_LIQZ01000112.1 GCF_001418655.1 Streptomyces phaeochromogenes
GGGGGCGCAGCCCCCAGGGACGGGACGGGTAGGGGCGGCGGGGGCGAGGAAACTACCCCGGCGGCAAGGTGTTCCACTCGCTGACGACCGGGCGGTCGTGCTCCGTGGAGAGCCGACTCAGCGTGCCGGTTCCGAGCTGGAACAAGCGCCCGTCCGCGGCGGGAAGCCCAAGGCGCCGCGCCGTGAGGACCCGAAGGAAGTGGGCGTGAGCGACAAGCACCACGTCACCATCACTCAGCGCCTTCTCCGCCCGCGCCAGAACACGATCGGCCCGCTCACCCACCTCGTCGGCAGACTCGCCCGGATGCCCGTCCGGCCCCGCCGGCACCCCGTCGTTCCACAAGTACCAGTCGGGACGAGTCAGATGGATGTCCACGGTGGCGATACCTTCGTACGCCCCGTAGTCCCACTCGTGCATGTCCGGATCGGACACCGCCCCGGTCAGCCCGGCCAGCTCCGCGGTCCGTATCGCCCGCCCGAGCGGACTGGTGAGTACGAGCGCGAAGTGCCGCCCGGCGAACAGCGGGGCGAGGGACTTGGCCTGTTCCTCACCGCGCTGGGTGAGGGACAGATCGGTCCAGCTGGTGTGCCGGCCCGACCTGCTCCACTCGGTCTCGCCGTGCCGGACGAGAAGGAGGTCGCCCATGACTACTGACCTCTACTTCGCGGACTCGACGGCGTGGCCGCCGAACTGGTTGCGCAGCGCCGCGACCATCTTCATCTGCGGCGAGTCGTCCTGCCGGGACGAGAACCGCGCGAAGAGGGAGGCCGTGATGGCGGGCAGCGGCACGGAGTTGTCGATGGCCGCCTCGACGGTCCAGCGGCCCTCGCCGGAGTCCTCCGCGTAACCGCGGAGCTGCTGCAGGTGCTCGTCCTCGTCCAGCGCGTTGACCGCGAGGTCGAGCAGCCAGGAACGGATGACCGTGCCCTCCTGCCAGGAGCGGAAGACCTCGCGCACATCCGTGACGGAGTGCACCGCTTCGAGGAGCTCCCAGCCCTCGGCATAGGCCTGCATCATGGCGTACTCGATGCCGTTGTGGACCATCTTCGAGAAGTGGCCGGCGCCCACCTTGCCCGCGTGGACGAACCCGGCGTCGCCCTCCGGCTTGAGCGCGTCGAAGATCGGCTGGACCTTGGCGATGTGCTCGGCGTCGCCGCCGACCATCAGGGCGTAGCCGTTCTGCAGGCCCCAGACGCCGCCCGAGACACCGGCGTCCACGAAGCCGATGCCCTTGGCCGCCAGTTCCTCGGCGTGCTTCTCGTCGTCCGTCCAGCGGGAGTTGCCGCCGTCGACGACGGTGTCGCCCGGCTCCAGCAGGTCGCCGAGTTCGTCGATGACGCCCTGGGTGGCCGCACCGGCCGGGACCATCACCCAGACCACACGCGGGCCTTCGAGCTTGCCGACCAGTTCGGTCAGGCTGCTGACGTCGGAGAGGTCCGGGTTGCGGTCGTAGCCGATCACGGTGTGGCCCGCGCGGCGGATCCGCTCGCGCATGTTGCCGCCCATCTTGCCGAGGCCGATGAGACCGAGCTGCATCGCAGTCATGTCAGTTCACTTCTTTCGCAGAGTGCGGTACGTGGCCACGAGGGCGGCGGTGGAGGGATCGAGACCGGGGACGTCGGCGCCCTCGGTGAGGGCGGGTTCGACACGCTTGGCGAGGACCTTGCCGAGCTCGACGCCCCACTGGTCGAAGGAGTCGATGTTCCAGATCGCGCCCTGCACGAACACCTTGTGCTCGTAGAGGGCGATCAGTTGGCCGAGGACGGACGGGGTCAGCTCGGCGGCCAGGATCGTGGTCGTGGGGTGGTTGCCGCGGAACGTGCGGTGCGGGACCTGCTCCTCGGGCACCCCCTCGGCGCGCACCTCGTCGGCGGTCTTGCCGAACGCGAGGGCCTGGCCCTGGGCGAAGAGGTTCGCCATCAACAGGTCGTGCTGGGCGGCGAGTTCGGCCCCCAGCTCGTCGACCGGGTTGACGAAGCCGATCAGGTCGGCCGGGATCGTCTTCGTGCCCTGGTGGAGCAACTGGTAGTACGCGTGCTGGCCGTTGGTGCCCGGCGTGCCCCACACGACGGGCCCGGTCTGCCAGTCGACGGGGTTTCCCTCGCGGTCGACGGACTTGCCGTTGGACTCCATGTCGAGCTGCTGCAAGTACGCGGTGAACTTGGACAGGTAGTGCGAGTACGGCAGCACCGCGTGCGACTGGGCGCCGAAGAAGTCGCCGTACCAGACGCCCAACAGGCCGAGCAGCAAGGGCGCGTTGGCCTCGGCAGGGGCCGTACGGAAGTGCTCGTCGACGAGATGGAACCCGTCGAGCATCTCCCGGAAGCGGTCCGGGCCGATCGCGATCATCAGCGACAGACCGATCGCCGAGTCGAACGAGTAACGGCCGCCGACCCAGTCCCAGAACTCGAACATGTTGGCCGTGTCGATACCGAAGTCCGCGACCTTCTCGACGTTCGTCGACAGTGCCACGAAGTGCCGGGCCACGGCCTCGGACTCACCGCCGAGACCGGCGAGCAGCCAGGTCCGCGCCGAGGTCGCGTTGGTGATCGTCTCGATGGTCGTGAACGTCTTCGAGGCGACGACGAACAGCGTCTCCGCGGGATCCAGGTCCCGCACCGCCTCGTGCAGGTCGGCCCCGTCCACGTTCGACACGAAGCGGACCGTCAACTCGCGGTCGGTGAAGGCGCGCAGGGCCTCGTACGCCATCGCCGGGCCGAGGTCGGAGCCGCCGATGCCGATGTTGACGACATTGCGGATGCGCCTGCCGGTGTGGCCGGTCCACTTGCCGGAGCGGACCTGTTCGGCGAAGTCCGACATCTTGTCGAGCACGGCGTGCACCTTGGGCACGACGTTCTCGCCGGCGACCTCGACGACCGCTTCGAGCGGGGCGCGCAGCGCGGTGTGCAGCACGGCCCGCCCCTCGGTGACGTTGATGCGCTCGCCGCGGAACATCGCGTCCCGCAGCCCGAACACGTCGGTGGCGGTGGCGAGTTCCTGGAGCAGCGCGAGCGTCTCGTCGGTGATCAGGTGCTTGGAGTAGTCGATGCGCAGGTCACCGACGCGCACGGTGTAGCGCTCGGCGCGCTCCGGGTCCGTGGCGAACAGCTCGCGCAGCTGCGGATGGAGGAGCGGGCCCGCGCGGTGGTCCTCCAGGGCCGTCCACTCGGGGCGGCGGGTGAGCCTGGGCGTCCGGGGCTCGGACGGAGGCGTGTCAGGCACGGCTCTCCTCCTCTCCCGAGTCGTCACCGCGCAGGGCGACGGCGTACATCTCGTCCGCGTCCAGGCGCCGCAGCTCCTCGGCGATCAGCTCGGAGGTGCTGCGGACCTTCAGCGCGAGGGTGCGCGAGGGCTGGCCCGGCAGCGACAGCGTCGCGAGGGGGCCCTCGGGACGGTCGATGACGATCTCGCCGTTCCTGGTGCCGAGCCGGACGGCGGTGACGACCGGCCCCGCGGTCACGACCCGCTCGACCGCGACCTGGAGGCGGGCCTCCAGCCAGCGGGCCAGCAGTTCGGCGCTCGGGTTCTCGGCCTCGCTCTCCACGGCGGCCGAGGTGATCTTCGTACGGGCCTGGTCCAGGGCGGCGGCGAGCATGGAACGCCACGGAGTCAGCCGGGTCCAGGCCAGGTCGGTGTCACCCGGCGCGTACGAGGCGGCACGGGCCTCCAGGGCCGCGAGCGGTGCCTCGACCGCGTACATGTCGGTGATCCGGCGCTGTGCGAGGGCGCCGAGCGGGTCCTTGGCCGGGACCTCGGGCGCGTCCACCGGCCACCACACGACGACCGGCGCGTCCGGCAGCAGCAGCGGCAGGACCACCGAGTCGGCGTGCTCGGACACCTCCCCGTACAGCCGCAGCACGACCGTCTCGCCGGTGCCCGCGTCGGCGCCCACCCGGACGTCGGCGTCGAGGTGCGAGTTCGTGCGGTCGCGCGGGGTGCGCGCGTGCCGCTTGATGACGACCAGGGTGCGCGAGGGGTGCTCGTGCGAGGCCTCCTCGGCCGCCTTGATCGAGTCGTAGGCGTTCTCCTCGTCCGTGACGATGACCATCGTCAGGACCATGCCCACGGCGGGCGTGCCGATGGCGCGGCGGCCCTCCACTAGGGCCTTGTTGATCTTGCTTGCCGTGGTGTCGGTCAGGTCGATCTTCATGGCCTGCGCCAGCTCCGTCCGTCTCGTGCGAGCATCTCGTCGGCTTCCCCGGGACCCCAGCTGCCCGAGGCGTACTGCGCGGGCCTGCCGTGCTTGTCCCAGAACTCCTCGATCGGATCGAGGATCTTCCAGGACTCTTCCACCTCCTGGTGTCGGGGGAAGAGATTGGCGTCGCCGAGCAGGACATCCAGGATCAGCCGTTCGTACGCCTCCGGGCTGGACTCCGTGAACGACTCGCCGTAGGCGAAGTCCATGGAGACGTCCCGGATCTCCATCGACGTACCCGGCACCTTCGATCCGAAGCGCACCGTCATGCCCTCGTCGGGCTGGACGCGGAAGACGATCGCGTTGGCGCCGAGCTCCTCCGTGGCGGTCGAGTCGAACGGGGAGTGCGGGGCGCGCTGGAAGACGACCGCGATCTCCGTGACCCGCCGGCCGAGCCGCTTGCCGGTCCGCAGGTAGAAGGGGACGCCCGCCCAGCGGCGGTTGTCGACCTCCAGCTTGACGGCCGCGTACGTGTCGGTCTTCGACGTGGGGTCGATGCCGTCCTCTTCGAGGTAGCCGGGCACCTTCGCGCCGCCCTGCCAGCCCTCCGCGTACTGCCCGCGCACGGTGTGCTCGCCCAGGTCCTCCGGCAGCCGCACCGACTTGAGGACCTTGAGCTTCTCGGTGAGCAGCGAGTCCGCGTCGAAGGCGATGGGCTCCTCCATCGCGGTCAGCGCCATCAGCTGGAGCAGGTGGTTCTGGATGACGTCACGGGCCGAGCCGATGCCGTCGTAGTAGCCCGCGCGCCCGCCGATGCCGATGTCCTCGGCCATCGTGATCTGTACGTGGTCGACGTACGACCGGTTCCAGATGGGCTCGTACATCTGGTTGGCGAAGCGGAGCGCCAGGATGTTCTGGACGGTCTCCTTGCCGAGGTAGTGGTCGATCCGGAAGACCTGCTCCGGGTCGAACACGTCGTGCAGGACCTTGTTCAGCTCACGGGCGCTCTTGAGGTTGTGGCCGAACGGCTTCTCGATCACCGCGCGCCGCCAGGAACCCGCCGGGGCGTCGGCCAGCCCGTGCTTCTTGAGCTGCTTGACGACCTTCGGGAAGAACTTCGGCGGTACGGAGAGGTAGAAGGCGTAGTTGCCGCTGGTGCCCCGGGAGGCGTCCAACTCCTCGACGGCGGCGCGCAGTTGCTTGAACGCCTGGTCGTCGCCGAAGTCGCCCGGGATGAACCGCATGCCCTCGGCGAGCTGCTGCCAGACCTCCTCGCGGAACTCCGTACGGGCGTGTTCGCGCACCGAGTCGTGCACGATCTGCGCGAAGTCCTCGTCCTCCCAGTCGCGCCGGGCGAAGCCGACGAGGGAGAAGCCCGGCGGAAGCAGTCCGCGGTTGGCCAGGTCGTAGACGGCCGGCATTAGCTTCTTGCGGGCCAGGTCGCCGGTGACACCGAAGATGACCAGACCGGACGGCCCGGCGATCTTCGGGAGACGGCGGTCGCCGGGGTGGCGCAGGGGGTTGTCCCAGTCGGACGCGAGGTCCAGCGCCTGGGCGAGGGACTCGGGCGTGATGTCGGCGGCGGTGGCGGTGGTGTCCGGCGTCGTGCCGGCCGCAGCCTCTGCTGCCGCTCCGGATGCCTTCGCCGAGGTTCCCTCGGGAAGCTTGTCGCTCATTCCCCGTCAACTCCCTTGCGGCTCAGTGAGACGGCGACCGCGTCGAGCAGTTCGCCCCAGGCGGCCTCGAACTTGGCGACGCCCTCGTCCTCCAGCTGCCGTACGACCTCGTCGTACGAGATGCCCTGCTTCTCGACGGCCTCCAGGTCGGCGCGGGCCTGGGCGTAGCCGCCGGTCACCGTGTCGCCGCGGATCTCGCCGTGGTCGGCGGTGGCGTCGAGCGTGGCCTCCGGCATGGTGTTGACCGTGCCGGGCGCGACCAGCTCGTCGACGTACAGCGTGTCCTTGTAGGACGGGTCCTTGACGCCGGTCGAGGCCCACAGCGGACGCTGCTTGTTGGCGCTTCCGCCGAGGGCGGTCCAGCGGTCCGAGGAGAAGACGTCCTCGTACGCCTCGTACGCGAGCCGCGCGTTGGCGAGTGCCGCCCTGCCCTTGAGCGCGAGGGCCTCGTCCGTGCCCACCTTCGCCAGCCGCTTGTCGATCTCGCTGTCGACGCGGGAGACGAAGAAGGAGGCCACGGAGTGGATGGCGGAGAGGTCGAGGCCCGCGGTGCGCGCCTGCTCCAGACCGGCCAGGTAGGCGTCCATCACCTCGCGGTAGCGCTCCAGCGAGAAGATCAGCGTGACGTTGACGCTGATGCCGCGCCCGATGACCTCGGTGATCGCGGGGAGACCGGCCTTCGTCGCCGGGATCTTGATCATCACGTTCGGGCGGTCGACCAGCCAGGCGAGCTGCTTGGCCTCGGCGATCGTCGCCGTCGTGTCGTGGGCGAGGCGCGGGTCGACCTCGATGGAGACCCGGCCGTCCCGGCCGCCGGTCGCGTCGTACACCGGACGCAGGATGTCGGCGGCGGCGCGGACGTCGGCGGTGGTCATCATCCGTACGGCCTCGTCGACCGTCACTCCGCGCGTGGCGAGGTCGGCCAGCTGCTCCTCGTAACCCTCGCCCGAGCCGATCGCGGCCTGGAAGATGGAGGGGTTGGTGGTGACGCCCACCACGTGCCTGGTCTCGATGAGCTCGGCGAGGTTGCCGGACGTGATCCGCTTGCGCGAGAGGTCGTCCAGCCAGATGGAGACGCCTTCGGCGGAGAGGTTCTTCAGGGTTTCCGCGGTTGCGGTTGCTTGGGTCACAGTGATCATCTTCCTTCGGGCGATCGGATCAACCGCGGACTGCGGCAAGAGATTCCCGCGCGGCGGCGGCCACGTTCTCGGGGGTGAAGCCGAACTCGGCGAACAGGGTCTTGGCGTCGGCGGAGGCGCCGAAGTGTTCGAGGGAGACGATGCGTCCGTGGTCACCGACGTACCGGTACCAGGTCAGGCCGATGCCCGCCTCGACCGCCACGCGGGCCTTCACGGACGGCGGAAGCACGCTCGCGCGGTACTCCGGCGACTGCTCCTCGAACCACTCGACGGACGGCATCGACACCACGCGCGTTCCGACGCCCTCCGCCTCCAACTGCTCGCGTGCGGTCACGGCGAGCTGCACCTCGGAACCGGTCGCGACGAGGATCACGTCCGGGGTCCCGGTGGAGGAGTCGCGCAGGACGTAACCACCCTTCGCCGCCTCGGGGTTGGCCTCGTACGTCGGCACGCCCTGACGGGTGAGGGCGAGGCCGTGCGGGGCAGGGTTGGTGGCGTGCCGCTTGAGGATCTCGGCCCAGGCGATCGACGTCTCGTTGGCGTCGGCGGGGCGCACGATGTTCAGGCCCGGGATGGCACGGAGTGAGGCCAGGTGCTCGACCGGCTGGTGGGTCGGGCCGTCCTCGCCGAGGCCGATGGAGTCGTGCGTCCAGACGTACGTCACCGGCAGCTGCATCAGGGCCGAAAGGCGTACGGCGTTGCGCATGTAGTCGGAGAAGACGAGGAACGTGCCGCCGTAGATCCGGGTGTTGCCGTGCAGCGCGATGCCGTTCATCTCCGCGGCCATCGAGTGCTCGCGGATTCCGAAGTGGACGGTTCGGCCGTACGGGTCGGCCTCCGGCAGCGGGTTGCCCTTCGGGAGGAAGGACGAGGTCTTGTCGATGGTCGTGTTGTTCGAGCCGGCGAGGTCGGCGGAGCCGCCCCACAGCTCGGGGAGCACATCGCCGAGCGCCTGGAGGACCTTGCCGGACGCGGCACGGGTCGCGACGGACGTGCCCGCCTCGAACGCCGGGAGTGCGGACTCCCAGCCCTCGGGGAGCTGACCGGCCACGATCCGGTCGAAGAGCTTGGCGCGCGCGGGCTGCGCGGTGCGCCACTCGGCCAGCTGTTTGTTCCAGGCGGCGTGCCCTTCGGCGCCCCGGTCGAGGGCCCGGCGAGCGTGGGCGAGGACCTCGTCGGCCACCTCGAAGGTCTGCTCCGGGTCGAAGCCCAGGAGGCGCTTGGTGGCCGCGATCTCCTCGGCGCCGAGCGCCGAGCCGTGCGAGGCCTCGGTGTTCTGGGCGTTGGGCGCGGGCCAGGCGATGATCGTGCGCATCGCGATGATCGAGGGGCGGCCGGTCTCGGCCTTCGCCGCGGTGAGGGCCTCGTGGAGCGCCTGCGGGTCGATGTCGCCGCCGAGCGCGGGCTCGATCCGCTGCACGTGCCAGCCGTACGCCTCGTACCGCTTCAGTACGTCCTCGGAGAAGGCGGTGGCGGTGTCGCCCTCGATGGAGATGTGGTTGTCGTCGTAGACGAAGACGAGGTTGCCGAGCTTCTGGTGGCCGGCGAGCGAGGACGCCTCGGCGGAGATGCCCTCCTCCAGGTCGCCGTCGGAGACGATCGCCCAGACCGTGTGGTCGAAGGGGGACTCGCCCTCGGGGGCCTCGGGGTCGAACAGGCCGCGCTCGAAGCGGGCGGCCATCGCCATGCCCACGGCGTTGGCGACGCCCTGGCCGAGGGGGCCCGTGGTCGTCTCGACCCCGGCCGTGTGCCCGTACTCCGGGTGTCCGGGCGTCTTCGAGCCGTGCGTGCGGAACGCCTTGAGGTCGTCGAGCTCCAGCTCGTACCCGGAGAGGAAGAGCTGGGTGTAGAGGGTCAGCGAGGTGTGGCCGGGGGAGAGGACGAAGCGGTCGCGGCCGGTCCACTCGGGATCCGCGGGATCGTGTCGCATCACCTTCTGAAAGAGGGTGTACGCCGCCGGGGCGAGGCTCATCGCGGTTCCGGGGTGGCCGTTGCCGACCTTCTGCACGGCGTCCGCCGCAAGCAGACGGGCCGTGTCGACGGCTCGCCGGTCCAGATCGGTCCACTCAAAGCTGTCAGGTGTCTGCGTGCTCATCTTCAAGAAGTCCTCGGTAGAAGCCCAGTAACTGCTCGGTTGCGTTCAAACTTAAAAGTCTGACTTTTGCCGGGGAAGGTGGCCCTGTGTCAGCCTTTGGTGAAAGTGGGACAACGACTGCGGGACCGAGCCGACGCGAGAGGGACATGGCGGACAGAAGCACCCAAGACGCCGACACCGGTGACGGGATCAGGACCTTTCCCTTTCCCGTCGATCTGAGCGTCTGCGGAGTCGGTATGCAGGTCGGTCCGATGGAGCCCGGCCGGACCTGGCACGCGAACGAGGCGATCGAGCGCATCCACCGCATCGACTTCCACGTGGTCATGCTCTTCGGGGACGGCCCGGTCCGGCACATGGTCGACTTCACCGAGTACGAGGTCTCCGCCGGGGAGCTCCTGTGGATACGCCCCGGCCAGGTCCACCGCTTCTCCAGCACGGAGGCCTACCGCGGAACGGTCCTGATCATGCAGCCGGGCTTCCTGCCCCGCGCCACGGTCGAGTCGACCGGCCTCTACCGCTACGACCTGCCGCCCCTGCTCAGGCCCGACCCGGCCCAGCTCGCCGGACTGAAGGCCGCCCTCGCCCAGCTGGAACGCGAGTACGTCGACTCGACCACGCTGCCGCTCAGCCTGCACACCTCCGTGCTGCGGCACTCCCTGACGGCGTTCCTGCTGCGCCTGGCGCACCTCGCGGCCAGCTCCGCCGACGCGGCACGCGACCGGGACCAGGCGGACACCACCTTCACCCGATTCCGCGAGGCCGTCGAGAAGGGTTTCGCCACCAACCACAGCGTCAGCGCGTACGCCGACGCCCTCGGCTACTCCCGCCGCACCCTCGTCCGGGCGGTCCGCGCCGCGACGGGCGAGACCCCGAAGGGCTTCATCGACAAGCGGGTCGTCCTGGAGGCCAAGCGGCTCCTCGCCCACACGGACATGCCGATCGGCCGCATCGGGGTCTCGGTGGGCTTCCCCGACGCGGCCAACTTCACCAAGTTCTTCCACCAGCACACCGGGGTGGCGCCGGCGGCGTTCCGTGCGGAACTGCACTGAGGAGACAGAGGAAACAGGGGGGTTGAAGGAATCGAAGGAGGGGGCGAGCCTGTCCGGCCCGCCCCCTCCTCGCCGACTCGGCCCTCAGCGGGCGAAGTTGAACCAGTTCACGTTCACGAAGTCCGCCGACTGGCCGCTCGTGAAGGTCAGATAGACGTCGTGCGTTCCGGTGACGTTGCTGATGTTCGTCGGGACGGTCCGCCAGCTCTGCCACCCGCCGGTGTTGGCGAGCGCGAAGGTGCCGATCGGTGCGTTCGTACGGCTGTCGAGGCGGACTTCGACCAGGCCACTGGCACCGCCCCCCACACCGCTCGCGACCCGGGCGCTGAACTGCCTGGCCGCGGAGGAGCCGAAGTTGACGCCCTTGTACTGCACCCAGTCGCCGTTGGCGAGCGCGCCGATGTTCTGGCCGCCGCCCGAGTCGGTCGTGGTCTCGGTGATCGTGCCGCTCTGACCGTCGAACGACTCGGCCTGGATCGCGCTGTACGCGTCACGGTTGCCGGTCGGCGGAGGTGTGGTACCGCCCGCGGACTGCAACACCTGGACGTAGTCGACGACGAGTGGGTTGCCCGGCACGGTGGCACCGTCCGGGCCGCCGCCGAAGGCGTCCACGAAACCGCCGCCCATCGCCACGTTCAGGATGATGAAGAAGCCGTGGTTCGTGGCGTTCGCCCAGGTCGTCGCGTCGACCTGATTCGCCCGTACGGTGTGGTAGTTGATGCCGTCGACGTAGAAGCGGATCTCCTCCGGACTCGTCGACCGGTCCCACTCCATGCCGTACGTGTGGAAGCCGGCCTGGCAGGTCGCGCCCGGGCAGGCGGTGGAGCCGCCGAGGCCGGTCGTCTCGTTGCAGGGGCCGCCCGGGTTGGTGCCGCAGTGCAGCGTGGCCCACACGGTGTTGAGACCCTGGACGTTCTCCAGGATGTCTATCTCACCGACGCTCGGCCAGTTCTGGTAGTTGCCGCGGTAGGGCGCGCCCAGCATCCAGAACGCCGGCCAGTAGCCGCGGGCGGCGGCGCCCGTCACGTTCGGCATCTGGATACGGGACTGGACGCGCAGCTTGCCACCGGCGGGCGGCTGGAAGTCGGTGCGGTTGGTCTCGATGCGGCCCGAGGTCCAGTTGCCCGCGGCGTCGCGACGCGGGGTGATTCGGAGGTTCCCGGCGCCGTCCAGCGCCACGTTGTTGGTGCTGGACGTCATGTTCTCGATCTCGCCCGTGCCCCAGTTGGCGGGCCCGCCCGGGTAGCCGTGGCCGGTCGCGTACTGCCAGTTCGAGGTGTTGACGCCGGTGCCCGCCGTGCCGTTGAAGTCGTCGACGAAGACCTGGGTCCAGCCGGTGGGCGGCGCGGGCGCGTCCGCCTCTGCCGCCGATGCCCCGGCCGCTGCCAGGCTGAGCACGCTGACCAGCGCGATGAGCGTGCGCCGGAGTGGACCACGTCTGACGGGTGTGCCTGAAGTTTCCCTCATGGGTGCCTCTTCGGGTACGGAGTGGGGGTGCGCGGGTGTTTCGGGGGTGCGCGGGAGTCGTTGAGAGCGCTCTCACGGCTGCGCGGCCAATGTGCTCTTCGGCACTCCGGTCGTCAAGAGATAAAGCAGAGAAAGCCGTTGAGGGAGCGGGGAGTTCACGCCGTGAAGGAGGGACGGGAGAGGACGCGGCGGGGCACGGTCCGGGTCCTGTTCGGTTACGTGTCGGAGAAGGGGTGTGCCCCGGAGTGGCGGCCGGGGGAGTGTGCGGGCATGGCGAGACGCGGGGGATGTCTGGTGGACGGCTGTCTGGGCGTGCTGGGGCTCGCGCTCGTGATCGTCGTGGGCGTGCTGGTGTCGATCTGGAACACCGGCAGGGAGGCCGGTGCCGAGGCTCGGGATCAGGTCACGGAGTCCGTCCAGGGTGCGAGGGGCCGTCTGGCGAAGGCGGCCGCCGACGGCGTGCTGCTGGACACGGAGATCCAGCGTGCGGTGCTGAACCTCGGGAAGACGGGGGAGGCGATCGAACGGCGTGACGGGCGGGTGACGGTCACGGCTCGGTTCGTCGGCCAGGTGAACGGAATACTGATCGGCGGTGCCCATGGCGACGGTTGCTACCGCTTCAGGATCGTCCCGTCCGTGTCTCCACCGTCTGTCGGCGTACGTGAACTGCCGGACAAGGCATGCTGGTTCCGGTCCGGGAGACCCTACCGAGAGCCCGCTGTCGTCGCTGAGGACGTCACTGCCGAGCTGCGCACGGCGGTGGCCGAGGGGGGTCCGGAGGGTGCTCAGTCCGCCGAGGTCTGGAAGACCCAGGGCATCGAGGTCGAGGACAACGAGATCAGGGACGGTCAACTCGTCGCTCTGGTCTGGCTGTCCGGTGGCACGGGACCGCAGGGTGAGGACTGCTACGAGTTCCGAGCGAAGGCGAAGCCAGCTGCGGTCAACGCCAAGAAGCTGAAGCCGGACGGCTGTTACCGCCTCCAGCGGGAGCGCGACGCGCCGGCGGAGAAGGCCCGACGCACTGAACTCGACGCGAGCGCCCAGAAGATCGAGCGACAGCTGGAGAACGCGATGGCCGACGGCCGGTTGACCGACACGGAACTGCCTCGGGCTCTCTCACTCCCGACAAGGGATGACATCAGCGGCGAGTCGGTCACCGGCCCGGTCGTCGCGCCCGAGAACGTGGAGCGCTCGTCCACCGAGGTGCTCGTCGTCGCGCGGGTGACCACACCGAGCGCCATGTGGTGCTACGAGTTCCGTGCCCGCCTCCCAACACAGTCCGTCACCCGCCACTACCTCACTGACGGCTGCACGTTCTGACCAGGCGTCAGCGTCGGCGATGGCCCCGGTCCGAGGAGGGACCGGGGCCAACGTCCACTGCTTGGACGGGAGTTCAGTGCTGCTTGGTGAGTTCGGGCTCGGCGGTCCGTGCCTCCTCGTGGAGCCCGAACCGGTCGTGGGTCCGCCGCAGCCACGGGGGTGCCCACCAGGCGCGCCGCCCGAGCAGCGCCATGGTCGCCGGGACGAGGAGCATGCGTACGAGGGTCGCGTCGATCAGTACCGCGAGGGTCAGGCCGAGGCCGATCTGCAGGATGGGTGCGAAGCCGCCCGTCATGAAGGCGCCGAAGACGACGGCGAGCAGCAGCGCGGCACAGCTCACGACGCGCCCCGAGCGGCGCAGGCCGGTGACGACCGCGTCCCGTTCGTCGCCCGTGCGCAGCCAGGTCTCGCGCATCCGGGCGAGGATGAACAGCTCGTAGTCCATGGCGAGTCCGAAGGCGATCGCGATGATCAGCGGCGGTGCGGTCAGGCTCAGCGCGCCGAGTTCCTGGGAGCCCAGCACTGAGGCCAGATGTCCGTCCTGGAACACCCAGACCACCACGCCGAGCGCGGCGCCCAGGCTGAGCAGCGTGGTGACGATGGTGCGCAGCGGGATCAGGACCGAGCCGGTGAAGGCGAAGAGCAGGAGGAAGATACCGCCCAGGACGGTGATGGCGGCCCAGGGTGCCCGGTCGCCGAGCATCGCGCGGAAGTCGACGAGGCGGGCCGCGACACCGGTCACCTCGACGGGCTCGTCGCCTCGTATGTCCCGTACGCGCTGGACCAGTTCGGTCGCCTCCTTGCCGTCGGCGCTGCCGCCGGGGCGCAGGTTCAGGACCGTCGTGCCGCCCGGCAGGTCACGGGACTCGGCGCCCGGCGAGAGGGCCCGGATCCGGTCGGCTGTCGCGGGGTCGGTGCCCGGCTTCAGGACCACGGTCACCGGGGAGACTCCGGTGCCCGGCGGGAAATGGTCCTCCACCGTGTCGTCCAACTGGCGTGCCTCCGTGCTCGACGGCAGCTGCTGGGCGCCCCCGATGTTGATCTTCATGCCGGTGACGGGCAGGGCGAGGACGAGCAGGGCGACGGCGGAGGCCGCTGTCACGACGACCGGACGGCCCGTGGCGAACCGGGCGAGACGGGCGAAGACACGGCCCTCCTCACCGGCCGGCCTGGTGCGTGCCGGGGCGATCTTCCCGCCGAACCGGGCCAGCAGCGCCGGCAGCAGGGTGAGCGCGGCGAGCATGTCGACGACCACCACGGCGGCCACGGCGAGGCCCATACTGCGCAGGAACGTGCTGGGGAACACCAGCAGACCGGTGAGGCTCACGGCCACGGTCAGCCCGGAGAAGAGGACCGTGCGTCCGGCGCGGGCCACCGTGCGGTGCACGGCCTCCACCACGTCGTCGGTGGTACGGCGTTCCTCGCGGAAGCGGACCACCATCAACAGCGCGTAGTCCACGGCCAGTCCGAGGCCGAGCATGGTCGTCACCTGGATCGCGTACACGGAGATGTCGGTGAACTGGCTGAAGCCGAACAGCGCCAGGAACGCGCCCGCGATACCGCTGACCGCGACCAGCAGGGGCAGCCCGGCGGCACGCAGTCCGCCGAAGATGACGAGCAGCAGGACGAGAACGACCGGCAGCGAGATGATCTCGGCGCGCGCCACGTCCTGTTGGGCCCGCTCGCCGAGTTGCTGTCCCAGCAACGGGCCGCCGCTGACGTGGACTTCGGGCGCCTTGATCTCATGGACGCGGTCACTGGCCGTGTCCAGGACCTTCTCCTCCGCCTCGTCGTCGAGGCCGCCCTTCAGCGTCACCGGGATGACGAGTGCCTGCCCGTCCTCGGCGAGGAGACCGGGTGTGTCGTACGGGTCGGGCACCGCCGCGATGCCGGCGGCGTCGCGCAGGTCGGCGACGGCTGCCTCGACCTGGGCGCGCAGCCCGGGGTCGGACACCGCTGTGCCGCCGACCACCGCGGTGATCGACTCGCCGACGGGGTCGATGCCGTCGAGGTGCACGGCGGCCCGGTCCGACTCGGTCCCCGGCACGTCCGGCACGGAGTCGCTGAGCCGTCCGAAGACGCCCGTCCCGAGCCCGAAGCCGAGCAGCAGGAAGAGCAGCCAGAGGCCGATCACGGTCAGGGGGCGGCGAGTTGACGCCCTGGCGATGGTGGCTAGCACGGGGTGCCTCCCGGCGGGGTCGGCGGTTCTAGGAGTTGCCCCAGCCTCGCGTGGCCCGCCCTGTCCGCGGATCGCCGGTGGGAGCGGTTTCCCCGGATCCCTCGCGCGGGTGAGTGGGTGGGGTGGCTCCGCCGTGCGGGGGATGCGTGGGTGCGGGT
>NZ_LIQZ01000113.1 GCF_001418655.1 Streptomyces phaeochromogenes
GGCCGGGGTCCGCTCGGGCGCGGGGGCGCGGGGCGGACGAGGGTCACCATGACGGGCAGGTGTCCTTCAGCAGCTGGGCGGCGTTGATGCCTTCGGCACAGCGGTCCGTCAGCCACTGCACGGGGTGGGCGGCGACGGGCCTCACGTGGCCGGGTGCGATGCCGATCGTGTAGCCGCTGTTGGGCTGTTCGGTGATCTCGCTGAGGTGCGGGGTGTGGGTGGCGTACAGGACGTGGTCGTCGGCGACGGCGAGCGGGAAGTAGCCGTCCCGGGCGGTGAGGCTCAGCTTGCGGTGCAGGTTGGCGCGGGCGTTGGCGACGACGGCGGCGCGCAGGTCGGGGCGCCAGGTGGGCAGATCGGGGGTGGTCCAGGAGGCCGGGGCCAGCTGGTCGGGCTGAGTGGGGGGCTGGGCCAGTGCGGTGAAGGCGTCTTCGGCGGTGGCGTGGAGGGCGTGCAGCAGGGCCCGCTGGCCGGCATCGGCGTGCGGCAGGCCGCGCAGGGCCGCCAAGAGGTCGGGGGTGTCCATGTGCTCGGTGATGCCCAGGCGTTCGAGGACGGCGAGCCGGGCCAGCCGGATGCGCTTGTACCAGGGGTCGAGGTAGGGGACGGCCGGAGCGGGGCGCAGCCAGCCTTCCAGGGGACGGAACTGCACCTTGCGGTCGGTGGCGTAGGCGAGCGCGGCGGTGGTGTGCCAGGCCGGGCCCTTGCTGGCGAAGGGCGGGGGCAGCAGCCGGTGGTGAGGCGCGGCGGAGAGGTCGACGAGCCAGCTGCCAGGCATTTTGCGGTCGAACGCGGGATAACTCATGTGTTCGGCGGGCCCGTTGGCGACGCGGATCGAGTTGCTGCCGGCCAGGTGCAGCAGGTTCACGGCCAGGCACACCACGTACGCGCGTTCGGCTTCCTGTTCCGTGGGTGGCCGCCACCAGTGGATGTCGCTGTCGGCGGGCGGATCCTGCGCGGCGCCGTCGGCGAGGTGGTGGTCGGGCGGGGCTTCGCAGGGGGCCGGGTCGACGACCTGGGTCAGTGCACCGCGGACGCCCGAGGCCACCAGGGCGCGGGTGGCGGTGTGGCGGTGCGGGGCCGGGCGCAGGTCGCTCATGAGCTGGTGCCCGCAGGCACCCGGCGGGCCCAGCGGGGTGCGCAGCAGGGAGGTGTACTGGCCCAGTAGCCGGGCAAGTTGGCCGGCGTCCAGGCCGGTGGGCAGGTTCCAGGCGTCGTGGTGGAGAGCGCCCCAGCCGGTGAGGGCGAGGTGGATGCTGTCGCAGGCCGGGTCGCCGGCGCTGGGGTGCAGGCGCATCCAGGGGCCCAGCCCCTCCTGGTCGCTCTGCCAGCCGACGGTACGGGCCTGGCGCAGGAGCGGGTGGTCGCTGCGGGGATGGCGTTGCGGGGCGCTCGGTGCGGCGGCGGGCAGGCCCAGGTGGGCGACGGCCGAGGGTGTGAGGACCAGCAGCGGCCCGGCGGGCAGGGCTTCGGGGCGCAGGGGCGCTGCGCCCAGGTTCTGGCGCAGGGTCCAGGCCAACAGGGCGGGCAGGTCACCGGCCGGGCAGGAGCGGGTGTTGCCGTCGGCGAGGTGCGCCGTCAGCCCCTGGGGGGCGGCTTCGAGCACCGTGAGGGGACCGTCGGTGGTGCTCCGGCAACTCGGGGGCGGGTACACCAGGCACGCCCGGGCCGGAGTCGGCGGCTGCGGGCTGCGGGGTCCGGGCAGGAGGACGGACGGCCGGGCCGCGGGCGCTGCGGCCTGCTGCGGGGCGCATGCGGCAGGCGGCGGGGCTGCGGTCGGCGCGGGCTGAGGTGTGGCGGGGGCCGGGCAGCGGGTGCCCAGATGCTGGGGTCGCTCTCCCACGCGTTGGGCCGTGGGCTGTTGGCAGCGCCAGCACTCGGCCTCGTCCGCCGCCTGGGTGGGCAGCTCGTGCCGCAGGGCGCCCAGGGCCGCCCAGTCGGGCGCCTCGGCGGCCGGCGGCCGGGGCACCGGCGTGGCGGTCAGCCGTCCGTCCAGGGCGTTGAGGAGGTGGCAGTAGGTGACGGCGTTCTGTCCGCGCGGTGTGCTGCTGCCCTGCTCCCAGGCCCGGACTGTGGCTTCGCTGACACCGCAGGCGTCGGCCACTTGATGCAGGGAGAGCTTGGATCTGCGGCGCAGTCTGCCCCGTTCGGCGGGATCCGGCAGGCCTGCGGAGGGCTGCCCTGTGCCGCCGGTGAGGTCGTTGAGATCGAACAGCCCGTCCACGTGGCCAGTTCCCCCGGTTGTTTGTGTTCTGCCGTCGGATGCGCCCCGCTCGACTCCTGGCTGGTGCGCTTGACAGCGCAGCATGCCTTAAGTGTGAGTTCCTTTCGGATAGCGCAGTAGCGTTTCTCCGGTGCGTCGCAGGGAGTTGACCTGCTGCGATATGACCGGCGACACGTACAGATGTGCAGCCGTTCGAGGGAGGCGCGCGCGAGGTGTTGTCTTACGCCCCTGCATATACCTCTCCGGTCACTCATCGGCACAGGTGGAGTGGCTTCTGGGGCGTTCTTCGCTCTGACGATCGAGGGGCGCGCGGACCTGTGTCGCGCTCACTCGTTCGAGCGCGTTCGACGTGAATCGCTTTTCCGGGTGAGGGCTGGCCCGCCAGGGTGTTCGGACATCGTCTGCATCGTCCGTGCTTCATCTGCATGAGGCCGGAGGAGGCGGTGTCCGTGCTGTCCTGAGATGGGTTGTGGTCGTGAGTGATCGTGTGTGGGCGCAGGTGCGTTCCCGGGCCGGTCGGCTGCTGGAGCGGCCGGTGGGTGCGCTGCGCGGGGAACGGTTGGAGGACCTCGAGCCGGTGTGGCAGCCGCAGCGTTATCAGGGCAGGCGGGCGATCGCCACCTGGTGGCGGCTGGCCGGTCAGGCCCGGCATGCCGGGTGCGCCACCCTGGGCGCTCTGGAAGCGGCGCTGGCGCTGGAGGCGGACCCGGAGGTGGTGACCTTCGCGGCCTGGCCGGTGCGGCTGGGCTGGCCGGACGCTGAGGGCTATGTGCCGGACTTCTTCGCCCGGCTCGGTGACGGGCAGGCCCGGCTGGTGGTGTGTCGGCCCGGCGAGGGTGCATCGGACCGGTGGGCGGCGACGCTGCGGCTGCTCGGGGCGGCCGGGCAGCAGGCGGGCTGGCAGGTGCGGGTGCACGAGGGACTGGCGGATGCGGTGGCGGCCCGCAATCTCCAGCGGCTGTCGCGGTGGCGGCATACCCGGCTGGCCGATGTGGACACCGCGCAGGTGTTGCACCGGATGTTCGCCCGGCCGCGGCCGCTGACGGCCGGGGTGCGGGCCAGCGGGCTGCCCGAACTGCCCACTGTGGCCCGGGCACTCCATCTGGTCTGGACGCGCGAGCTGCTCATCGACTGGACCAGGCCGTTCGTTCCCGCCCGTTCCCTGGTGTGGTCGCCTGCGGGGGTGTGTTGATGGCGGGGCACGCACCGGCCCGGCCGGCCGTCGTGGCCGTGGGCAATGCCGTGCACTGGCGCGGCGAGACCTACCTGGTGACTGCGCTGCAGGGCAGCAGCGTGCACCTGCTCAGCCAGCACGCCGACGGCGAGGACGCCGTCGTGTTCCTGGACGCGCTGGCCCGTTCCCCCGGCTTCGCGGTGCTGGGCACGCCGCACGCCGCGTCGGATGACACCGCTTTGGCCGCACCGCAGGCGGCAGGGCGCCAGGGCCTGGGCGGAGCGGCGCTGCTGGAGGGGCTGCCCGAATCGGCCCGGGAGAAGGCCGAGTTCTGGCTGGACCATGTGCTGGAGGTGCACACCGGGCTGCCCGGCTTCGCCGCGCCCGGCACCGCGCCGCGCGCGTGTTACGACCCCGCGCGCACCACCTTGCGGCAGCGCTACCAGACCAAGGCCGCGGAGCTGTGCGCGGCGCATCACCGGGTGTCGGCCGCCACGGTGGAGCGCAAGCGGCTGGCCTGGCTCGCACAGGGCGTGTGGGGGCTGGTCGACAAGCGGCGGGTGCGCGGCCCTAGCACGCGCGGTCGCGTCGACGAACAGGTGGTGAAGCTGCTGTGGAAGGTGCATCAGCGGCACAAGAAGCGGTCCGTGGGGACCAGATCACGGTTGTTTGAGCTGCTGAGGAGAGCGTGCGTGCGCAAGTTCAAAAAGAAGACAGCACAGCTGGTGCCTTCCCGGGCGACGTTCTACCGGCTGCTGGACCGGCTGGGGATCCTGTGCGGGAAGGAGACCGCCCGCCGCGACGGCAGCCATCGTCCCGAGCCGCCGTTCACCCTGGCCATGGCGACCACACTGGGCGAGCAGGTGCAGATCGACACCACCGCGCTGGACGTGCTCGCGCTGGATGAGACCGGACGGGTCGTCTCACTGGAACTGACCGCGGCCATCGACGTGGTCAGCCGTTCCGTCCTCGCCGCGGTCGTCCGCCCCAAGTCCAGCGGCACCAAGACCGGGGGCAGCTCGCGCCGCCAAGGCGGGCGGGCCACCAAAGCTGTGGACGCGCTGCTGCTGCTCGCCGAGATGTGCACGCCGCAGCCGATGCGCCCGCACTGGTCGCCCAAGGCCGCCGCGGAGGGATCCGACCTGCCGTACGCGCAGCTCGTCGAGGCCGACGAGCGCATGCAGGGCGCGGCGGCCCGGCCGGTGATCATTCCGGAGATGATCGTCATGGACAACGGCAAGGTGTTCGCCGGGCGGGCCTTCATGGACGCCTGCGCCCAGCTGGGCATCTCCGTGCGCCCGGCCTGCTACCACTCCCCTACCCACAAGGCGATCATGGAGCGGACCTTCGGGTCGGTCAAAAGCCTCTTCAGCCAGTTCCTGCCCGGCTACACCGGCCAGGACCTGAGCCGCCGAGGCAAGAACGTCGCCGTCGAGCGGCTGTGGCGGGTGGACCAGATCAACGACTTCCTGCAGCAGTGGATCGCCGTGGGCTGGCAACAGCGCCCGCACAGCGAACTGCGCAACCCGTTCCTGCCGTCGATGCCGCCGCGCACCCCCAACCAGGTGTTCGCCGCCCACGTCGCCAGCAGCGGCTACGTTCCGGTCCGCCTGAGTGCCGAGGACCGGCTGCGGCTGCTGCCCACCACCTGGGTGAAGGTCACCGAGAAGGGGATCCGGCTCAATAACCGCACCTACGACAGCCGCGCCCTCAACGGCTACCGCAACACCCGCTCGGGCTGGCCGGGCAAGGGACAGCGCTGGCCGGTGCGCTACCACCCTCACCAGCCGGAGACAGTGTGGCTTGAGGACCACCGCAACGGCACCTGGGCGGAGGCGGGTTACGTCTACCAGCGGCTGATCGGCGACGCCTGGAGCGAGCACGTCTGGGACCAGGCCACCGCCGTCCACCTGGAGAAGGGCGGCAGCACCCGGGACGAGGCCGCCATCGCCCGCGTGGTGCGCACCCTGCTGGAGCGCGCCGGCCGCGGCCCCTCCCGTACCGCGGTGCCCGAGCCGGTGCCCGTCGACCGCGGGATGAGCGTCGGCCCGCTGCCCGCCGAGGACCCCTACCGCGGCATCCCCGCCCCCGACTACCGGCACATCGCCAGCCTGCCCAGCATGGACACCAGCCTGCGCCAGCTGTGCCTGCCGCCCGCCGGCGCCCGGCCCGGTGACATCTGCGGTCCGCAGACGGCCACCTGACCCTCGCCATCTCTCTTTTTCCGTTTCTTCTGTATGCCGACGAGGCCCCCTCTCGTCGGCATACAGCATCCCGCCAAGGACACCGCCTATGTACCCGCCTGCCGGCGCGGACCCCGACCTGTTCTTTCTGCCAGCAACGACCCGTATCGGCTGGCAGGTCCAACTGGACCGTGTCGTCGTGCCGCCCGACCTGGCCGCCTGCCCTCCGGCCGACGCTGAGCCTGACCAAAACGATCCACGCATCCGCTACCACGCCACCATGCACACCGTGCAGACCCCGGCCCTGAAGAAGGCCGTTGCCGTCGCCCGACGCCTGTGGCTGGCCGGCGGTCCGCGCAGCGAAGGCCCTCTGCACCTGGCCGTCGACGGGCCGGGCGAGACCGGAATGACCACCGTCCTGCGCCAGATCGGCCGCATCTTCGAAGGCATCCTCCGCGACCAACTGCCGTACGACGCAAAGCGGATCCCGGTCATCCACATCAACACCCCGCTGGCCCCGAGCAACAAGCTGGACATGTCGATCCCGTTCGCCGAGTTCCTCGGCCATAAGCACACCAAAGACCCCGAGAGCGGCCAGCGCAGCATCGACATGAGCGGGCCCATCTGCCACGTCATGAAGACCTGCGGTACCCGGCTGGTCCTGGTCGACGGCATCGACCGGCTGGACACCTCCGAACTCAAAACGGCCTTCGACTACTTCGGATATCTCGCCGCCGAGTGCAACGTCTCCTTCGTCTACTGCGGGCCCGGCTCCCGCGAACTCGTCAACGAGGCCCGGCGGGGAAAACGGCCCGTCCCGCCCGGCCAGGGATCCGGCGGCATCCCCACCCTCGCGGTCCTGCCGATCCCCTACAGCGCCGACGACTACGGCCTGTTCCACGAAGTGGTCAAGTCCTTCGATGACGGCCTGCGCCTGCACCAGCACACCCCGGGCGACCTCCTCAAACTCGCCACGCACCTGCACCGGCGCACCGGCGGCTACATGAAACCGCTGTCCTACCTCGTCTGCCAGAGCGCCCAGGAAGCCATCGAAACCGGCACCGAAGCCATCACCCCCGAACTCCTCGACAGCCAGCTGGTGGGCTGCATCGACGACGATCCGCTGCTGGGCAGCTGACCCGCCCCTCTATGCACCGGCCTGCCGCGCGTGGCCGCAGGCCCCGCGGCCGGCCTCAACAAACAAACCCAGCTCCCTGCCGCAGTCCCTCACCCGCCCGCCGCCCACACCACCCGAAAACCTCCCGAAAGCCGCATGAATGCCGCAACTGCGCAGCTCATGCGCCTGTTCACGAAAGAGAGCCCATGCCTGATTACGCATGCTGGATGGAGACCAGGACAGCAGCCGACGCCGAGTGGCAGCCGTGCGAGCACCTGGAACCGGACGCTGAGCCGCCAGGCGTCTTCCTCGACTACGGCGAGACACCCGAGGACGCCGACCGCCTCGTGCAGAACATGCTGGACGACCATCTCCCCTCCGTGCTGCACGAGAACACCGACCAGCCAGCCCTGCAGGTCCGCGCCTGGCTCCAGATCAACGACCAGACAGCCGTCAGCCCGGCAACAGCCCGCGAAGCATCGTGTGAGGAAATCACCGAAGCCCGCGAAGCGCTGCGCCTGCAGGCGGCTGCCGACTCCCTATGGGCTGCCAGCCGCGGCATGTGGGACGCCCGCGCGGGGCTCCGCAAGGCCGTCGTGAAGGCCTACGACGACGGACTGGACCTGGCCACCATCACCGGTGCCGTGGCCTCGCATCTGGACGCACCGACCGTCACCCGGTTCATCGACTCCCACCTGCTTCAAGGGGAGCTGCGCAGCCTCCTGCGCACCCACCCGGACCTGGCCCGGCGCACCGCGGTCCGCACCCACAGATCCGGCACGGCCCAGGTCGAACTCCTGTGGACACACGCCGAACACGATGCCGAACAGCTGCGGGAGAGCGGCTGGTACGAAACCATCGAATACTGCGACCGCGACCTCGCTTCGGCTCTGCTCACACAGGCCCGCGAGGCCGCCACCCGGCTCCTGGCTCTCCTGCCCGCCCGCCTCGAAGCGCTCACCGCCGGTGGCAGGCCTGCCACCGGCGAGCACATGGCGCCGCGGGCCCTTGAGTACCAGCCCGTCACCGTACGACGCCTGGCACCGTCCGCCGTCAGGACCGAGGAAGCAAGAACGGCCGCATGAGCAAGCGCAAAAAGACCAGCCCCCGCTCGCGTGCCGGCGCTGCCGGGCGCCGTACCGTCGTCGTGGGCACGCTTGAGATCGGTTCGTCCCACGGCAACCTGACGCTGCGAGCCGGGCACGGCACCGGGCAGCTCCTCTGTATCGCGCTGCCCGCTGAGGTGCTTTCGAGCTTTGTCACCAACCTCGAACAGGCCCGCCTGGACGCCGAGGAGGAGTACTGGAGCGTGATCCACCACGTGGTGAGCACCGCCTCCGGCAACAAACCCGTGGACGTGCCTCAGGCCATGGAACGGTGGCTGCTCGCACAGAACTGGAGCAAGGTGCTCGGTGCCGTCCCCGACGACCACGCGCACTCCCTGCCCCTGCTCAGCTATGCCGGACACATCGGTCTTCGTCTGGCGCCCCCGTACACCACGGGCCGGGTGCTGGCCATCTTCGACCCTCAGCAACTCCACCGCCTGCAACCGGCGTTGCTGCACCACTGCGCTGCGGCCCAGCACCAAGCGGCGAGCTCGCCCGTGCACCCACGCGACGCCGTCGCCCTCGCACTGCGCCACCTCTCCCGCCAGGCCTGGCCGCCGGCACCGCCTTCCGAGCCATCCCCTGAGGAAGCCGTCCGCTACATGCAGGCCCGCTACGAGGCATTCCAACGCCGCTCCCCCCTACATCCGTACGGACGAGAACACCCTCGACCTGGGGCCGGCCGTGTCCTGAGCCTGTGCCCCCACCGCTCCTCCGCCAGCCAACTCCCCTGGGGCTGCATCACATCTGCCACCAGCCGGTGCTCCAGAAGGGGGGAGTCATCGGAACGATGACTCCCCCCTTCAGGTCGCTATATCTGCAGGTGCAGCATGCTACTGCCGAGGATGGGCCCACCCCGCAGCGCGGATCTTGTTACCGGGTGGTGTCAAGGCTGCTCGCATCCACTCCTCCGCTCGCGCGACGGACTGCGCCTCATGACGAACGGCGACAGCCAGGGCCCATCGCCAAAGGGCAGCTTCGGTCGGGCGCGTCCGACGGTGTCCCCGAAGACGGGCCGTCAGCGACTGGGTCGTACGGCCGCAGTATCGGGGCCGGTAGGCCGCGTCGAGCATGAGATACAGGGCGGGGCCAAGTGGCAGCCCTGCTGTGGGGTCCGCAGGACCGACCGGCCAGGCGACGACTGGGTCCGCTGTGGCACTCGGGTCCACGAGGGCCTTCTGAATCGGGATGGCTGCGAGGACAAGGCGCCAGCGCTTGACGATTGATTGGTCCGCGGTGAGCGTGTGCGGAGGCATCGTCACACCTCCCGCCGGTCTGCATCGCGAAGCCGTGTGGGCTCGGTCCCGGCCGGCGGGCGCACGTCGAGCAGTGCTTCCTCAAGGTCGCGCAGGTTTTGGTGGACTTGCTTCCAATCCGCCCGGCCACCCATCGGATGCTCCGTCAGCGGGGAGGGAAAGTCGGCGGCTTCTGCCGTGAGGCGGTCGACGACAGCGCGGGCCTCGCCGATGGTGTGGAGGAGGTTGATGCGGCTCTTCTCGTTCCGTTCCTCCCGCGTGATCTTCTGCTCTGCCTCCCGCTTCTCCTGTTCCTGGCGGCGTTTCTTCTGCTCGTCGGCAGCACGTTCGGGGTTGGCCTGCGTGAACAGGTGTTTCTCGAGGAGGATCTTGTGGGTGGCGCCGTCCGGGATCGGCTCGCCCGCCTCATCGACGTGGGCGTAGGTGTAGTGGGCCTGAACGGATTTGCCTTCGCCGGTGCCGCCAGCCTTGTTGGGACGTCCCCGGGGACCGGGATCGACTGCGTACGGGCACCATCTCGCCGGCGCGCTCCGGCCATGACGGGGTGACGCACTCCGGACCAGGAACAGGCCTAATGAGGTCATCACGCGGCCACAGGAATCGGACACGGTAGCGGTAGATTCCAGCTATTCCTGCGTCGCAAGATTGGGAATTTAGGTGTGTTCTGATGCAGCAGATTGGGATCGGTGAAGGTTTGCTGCGCGATAGTCACGGCGGGAGAGAAACGTTGTCGTGACAAAACAAGCTGCGAACACTGCGACGATCATCCATTCGAGTTCGCCGCTGCCACCGTCAGGCTCCAGTCGCGTCAACGTCTCGATCCAGGTGGGCCAGATTGTTGTCACTATCGTAAGCGCGGCAAAGATGACAGCCAGTCCCATCTCGACACGAGCTCTAATCATTCCAGGCCACATTCCTTCCCTGTCTCGCAGAAACTAAGAAGAACTGCGGACGGCGGCACTGGTCAGAGTTCACCCCCGCAGATGTTTCAGCCACGACTTGCGCGTTTCACAGACCCTTGAGAAGGGGCAACCCCGAAGCGCCTCCATTCGACGGTGAGTTTGCCAGCAATGGGGAAAGGTTGACCGTTGTCGATAATCGTATCGACCGGCCCCAGTTGATCCACTCGCACACGCTTGGCGCTACCCAGGCGAGGTGCCGTCAATTTAGGATACTCATGCGTCTCAATACCTCTATGAATAATGAAAGCCTTGGCCGGATCATGCAGTAAATTGAAGAATATAATCCCTTCCATGACCGTACCGGCCTTGGCGCTCAGTTGCTTGATCTGAGGCAGACTATATCGGCGCTTGATTCTGCGGGGCTCCGGCGGCGGAATATAGCCGGCCTCATTTAGCACGAGAATGACACGAACGGAATCCTGATCGGACCCGCGCAGCACCTGAACGGCGGTACTGTCGTCGCGACGCGTAAATTTGAACTCAACCCACAACTGATCACGGGGATCGGCGCGGGGCGCAGGAGGCCGCACTTTGAAAGTCACGATGTTCAGTCCTGTGAATGGTGTGGGTAGGAGCTGCGGGTGCGCCTCCACTAAGGTCGACAGGGGGATGGGTCCGATGCCTTCGACCTTTGCCACTTCCTTGATCAAATGCTCAAGTAGCCCGCCATCGCCGAAGTCCTGGCTCACAAGGAAGGGTCGGGTAAGAATGTCCACCGTAGTGGCGTCATCGCGCCCTTGGCTCCCTCCCGCCCGTTTCTGTTGCCTGCTACGACCGGGACGCGCGTTCACCATAATTAGCGGAGAGTGAATTTCGGTGTGGAAGTCATCATGCCCCGCATCGACGATCCAACGTCCCCAGAGGCATGTCCGATCACCCAATTGGGCGCGATAGTCCGTCGGGACGAGTCCTGACTCGATCTCCATACCGATGACGCCTTCTGCGTTCAGGTTGAACTGCGTCTTCGCGCGCCGTGTCGAATCTATGTACAAGTTGTCTTTCATTTTTGGCGCAACTAAGTCCGCGTAGGCTTCGTCTGGCGCAACATGGAACTCGAAGTCGTTCCCGAACGGATGAAGGAACGGCATATCGGACGTTGAAACATGCGGGTCCTGAACGACCGTCCCGCTCAGGCCCGTCAAAGGTACGTCGAACTCGTTACCTGCATCGTGGAGGTTCTGCCAGCCGAAAGCCGGACCTGGAACCTCCATGAACACATGACCGCGGACCGATTTCTTTGCCCAGTCACCCTGACGGTTCGGCAGTGGGGTATTGACGAAGTCTGTCTCCAGGATCGTAAGAGCGGGGACGCCGGGCCGAAGAGGTCCGATGCCAGTGGAGACGGCGTCCTGTGGTGCTGCCGAGGCGGTCCTTGCTCTAGGAGCTTTTCGCGATCTAGGCATCGTCCACCTCCGATGGATCACCAGTTCCGAGCCCCAAAGAAAATTCGCCTCGCCCAGCGGTCGTACAGCCATCGTGCACTCGACAGATACTGCGGTCAATGTGAGTGAGGCAATCTACGCTTCCGGTTGCGAAGGCTGCTAGCGGGTCGCGCAGCGCGGATGTTGCTGCTAACAACGGCCAATGCATTGCGGTGATTCTTCAGTAAATGATCAGGCAGCAGCAAAGCAAGGAAGGCTTGGGGTTTTGACCTGCTGCTCCCAACGGGTCCCCATCGCCAGGGCTTCGGCGTAGTCGGCGGGCGTCCGTTTCGTGATCACTTGAGCCCGAGCAGGGTGAGCGGGCGGTCCGTGTTGCGGGCGTTGTGTCGCAGAGCGGCGGCGATGTTGGTCCGCCGGCCAGCCGCAGAGCGCCGATGGCGAGGTTACGCCAGGTGGCCATCGCCCGGGGTGCGTTGCCTGTTCGCAGCTGAGAGGCGTCTTCGGCGAAGGTGGTGTCTCTGACGTGGTGCAGGGCTTCGATCTGCCAGTGATCACGGATCAGGGTCGCGAGTTGGGCGGGGTCGGCTTGCTCCGCGGTGAGGCTGGTGACGGCGTAGACGGTCTTGATGGTGGTCTTGCCGGTCTTGCGGTCGGTGCGACGGCGCTTGATCTGGACGGCCTGCCGGGCCCCGGGAAAGAGCAGACCGTTGACCGTGGCCACCTTGATCCGTCGGATCTCCGAGCGTCCGTGGCCGGTGCCCCTCATGCGGCCCTGCAACGGGATCCCTGTCCACGGAAGGGACTTGAGCTGCTTGCGGAGCTTCTTCTGGTTTCCCTTGACGATCACGATGTAGTGGGCTTCGCGGCCGAGAAGGTAGTCGGCGTGCTCGCGCTGGGTGTGCATGGCGTCGCTGGTGACGACCACCCCTGCGAGGTCGGCCACGGATTCCAGCAGCGGCTGGAAGCACGTGATTTCGTTCGTCTTTTCCTGCACGTCCAGCTGGGCCAGGACCAGGCCGGTGGTGTGGTCTAGGGCTGCGAGCAGGTGGATCTTGCGGCCGTTGGCCCTGGCCGCTCCGCGAAGGCTCTTGCCGTCGACCGCCAGGCCGCGCAGCCGGCCCTCGGCTCGGTTGCGGCGGTCGGCGAGCCAGCGGCCGGCCGCCAGGTCCAGCGTGTCGCCGTCGATCCGGGCCAGCAGTCGTCGGACCGTCGTTTCCGCAGGCAGGGACCGTTGGGGGAACAGAGGGTCGGACCGCACACCGACGTGTTCCAGCACATGGGGCGGAGCGTCGGCGATCCATTCGCCGACCGCCAGCAGCGACGTTGCCCCCGCCAGCACCGCACAAGCGACCAGGGCAAGAACGCCGACCAGAGCGTGGCGAACTCCACGCGGATCGGGCACCTGAGCGAGGCGGTCCAGCAGTCCGGGCACTTCTTCCGGCGCGACCTCGGGATGCTCGCGGAGTTGGTCAAGGGCAGGCGGGATCAGCGATGATGCTTCGGCAGGCACGGTCTTCCAGGCAGGTCACGGGGCGTCGAGAACTCCATGATCTTGGAGTCCGTGCCTGTTCCGCTCTCCCCGGCCTATCAACCTGGCAGACCGTCATGAACCGGATGCCCGGCGACTACGCCGAAGCCCTGTCCCCATCGCATGGAAAGGAGACACCCTCGGCCGCGTACGTGTCCCGCCACAGCCGAAGGCGCCAGTCCGGGCCGGTGACTGTCGGAGGCATTCCGGGTCCCAGTGGTGCGTCCTCTTCCCTGCGGGCACGCAGGTCCAGATGATCCCGGACGAGCTGCCACAGCAGCTCCCGCCCCGCTTCTTCCAAGCGTTTCTCCAGTTCGGCGTGGGTCCGCGGGGCCGCCGCCCGCCCGACAGCGTGCGTGTCAGCGACTCGAAGGCACTGATTGAGCGGGCAAACGAGCAGTGCTCATCTAGATGTCGTGCGGCTCCACCTTCCGGGATCAGGCCCGCCTGCTGCGGCCCCGCTTCCACACGGTCATCTTCCAGCCCGGCCTTCAGGCCCGTGAGGCCACCGACGAGCAGCTCCTGCTGCTCGCGGGCGCGGAGAAGTTCGTCCGGGACACCAGCGCCGGCGACTTCACCGTCTACTGCAGCCGGTAGATACACGAACCGGACGCGGCCGGAAGACGGGCGGCAAGGCACGCGTGCACCTGTGCCGGCCCGTCACTGCTGCCGCCAGCGGCGGGTGACGAGGTTCAGTTCGTCCAGAAGGGTCGTGTCGTGTACGAGGGGCTGCAGCCAGTCGACATCGGTGGGGCGCAGGCGGTGCAGTCCGTTCCGGGTGAGTGTCTTCAGCAACGGCTCGGCGCGTTGGGCGAGCCAGTCGTCGGCGCCGAGGTCGCGGGCCAGGCGGAGCAGGCCGACTACGGCTTGGGGCGGTCTGGGGTGGGGGATGCGTTCCAGCAGGGTGATGCCTTCGGTGAGTGCTGCCTGGCCCGGTGGGTGATCTGCAGCGTGCCACATGGTGCTGGTCTGGGCCTCGGTGAACAGGCAGAGCAGTCGGGTCAGTGGGTCGCCGCTGGCATCGAGGGCGGGTGCATCGGGGCCGAAGCGGCGTGCAATCCGGTCCAGTTGGTCGTGCGGGATGTCCGGACGTCCGACGAGGTCGTTGACGCACTGGGCGAGGACCAGCCAGGTCGGGGCGGACAGGCCGCCGGCGCTGGTGAACTGGATGGTGGTCAGCTGGTCGAGGATGTCGATGACGGTGGCCGAGGGCAGGTTGGCGGCGGCGGGGAGAAGGTGGCGCCCCAGGATGTCCGCGGCCAGCAGGCGTTCGTCGCCGGACAGGCTCCGCAGCATCAGGAGGAGTTCGGTGTAGGGGGTGCCGGGCGGCCAGGGATCGTTGGCGGGCCGGTACAGCAGGGAGATCAGCGCGTGTGCGAGGGAAAGGCTGCGGGTGCGGTCGACCCTGTGGTAGGTCTCCAGGGCGGCGGGCATCTGGTGCAGGACCGGTGCCACGGCGTGCAGCACGTGCTGTGCACCCAGGTCGTAAGCGAAGGCCGCCGACCGGTACAGATCGGCTGGGGCGACGCCGTCGAGATGCTGCAAGGTCTGCGCCATGGTGTCGTCCGGGGTGGCGAGGTTGACGGTCCAGGCGAGTTCTTGTTCGGGCTGGGTGGACAGGCCCACACGCAGGTCTCTGTGTCCGGTGGCGGGATCGGTAAAGGGCTCGGCGGCCAGGGTACGGGTGAAGGCGTCCCAGGATCCGTCGCTGAACTGCGAACGCCACAGCAGGGTGTGGCGGCGCCACCGGTCGGCCGTGTTGCTGCTGCCCACCAGGGTGGAGGCATGGAGAGTGGTGTGGATCAGGACAGCCAGCAGGAGCAGGTTGGCGCTATAGACGGCGTCTTGCTGGGTGCGGTGGGTGGGGGCAGGGC
>NZ_LIQZ01000114.1 GCF_001418655.1 Streptomyces phaeochromogenes
CGGGGAGTTCCGCTACGACCGGCAGCCGGTCGGCGCGCTTCAGGGCCTCGACCCCGACCACGTCGTGTACATGGGCACCGCCAGCAAGGCCCTGGCACCCGGGCTGCGCCTCGGCTGGCTGGTCCTGCCGCCCGGCCTGGCGGCCGAGGTCACGGAGGCGAAGGGCGACGCGGACTGGTCGTGCGGTGTTCTGGACCAGCTGACCCTGGCGGAGTTCATCACATCGGGCGCGTACGACCGCCATGTGCGCGCCTCCCGCCTCCGGTACCGCCGACGCCGCGACCACCTCGTCTCCGCCCTGGCCGCCCACGCCCCGTCGGTCACGGCCACCGGCATCGCGGCCGGCTTCCACGCGGTACTCCAACTCCCGCCCGGCACCGAGCAGTCGGTCGTCCGCTCGGCGGTCTGGCAGGGCCTGGCGGTCCACGGCCTGACCCGCTACCGCCACCCGTCCGCCACGGCCCCACCCCTGGACGCCCTGGTCGTGGGGTACGGGACGCCCACGGACAGCGGATGGCCCGGCGCACTGGAGGCCCTGATCCGGGCGCTGCCCTAGCGCTGCCGGGCGGCGAGCCGCGCGAGGCACGGACGTGGGACCGCGCGAGGCATGGACGCCGCGCCGCGCGAGGCACGGACGCGGGGCCGCGCAGGCACGGCCCCGCGCGGAGCGGAACCGACCTGTGGAGCCCTACGGCACAACCGACTCCGACTCGTCCACCTCCACCGGCGCCTCCCCGAAGCGGGCCAGCGCCAGCGCCCCGGCCACCGCCACGGCGAAGCCGAGCACGGCCAGCCAGGCCAGCCCCTCCCGCGTACGGTCGCCCAGCCACACCACGCCCACCACCGCGGGCCCGATGGTCTCGCCGATGACCAGCCCCGCCGTGGCCGTCGTCACCGAGCCCCGCTGGAGCGCCGAGGTGAGAAGCAGGAACGCCGCGCCCCCGCCCAGCAGCAGGGCGTACGTCGCCGGGTTGGTCAAGAGCACCGAAGGAGTGAGGCCGTCGATGAGCCGGACCGACACCTCGACCACCCCGAACCCGAACCCGGCACCCAGTCCGAGCGCGAGCGCCCGCCCCCGATCGGGCAGCCGTCCGGCCAGCGCGCCGAGGAGGAGCACTACCACGGCGGTGCCGAGCATCGCGTACTTGAGCGCGGTCGACCCGGTCTTGTCCCCCTCCTCCCCGGACGCGAGCCCGAGCATGGCGAGTCCCGCGCACACCACCGCGACCGCGCCCCATTCGAGCCCGCTCAGCCGCACATGGAGCAGCCACGCCGCGACCACCGCCGTCACCGCGAGGCTCGCGGCGAGCGCCGCCCCCACCGTGTAGATCGGCAGCGACCGCAGGGCCGCGATCTGCAGCACGAACCCGACCCCGTCGAGCGCGAGCCCGGCGATGTACCGCCACTCGCGCAGGGCGCGCAGCATCAAGGCGGCGTCCACACCGGAAGCCCCGCCGGATGAGCCGGCGGACGAGCCGGAGGGGGAGCCGGGGCTCTCCGGCTCCCGCGCGGCAGCCCGCGCGGCAATCGCCTGCAACACCGTCGCCGTGCCGAAGCACACCGCCGCGCCAAGGGCACACACCATTCCAAAGAGCACAAAGCGACTCTAGGGGAGGGAGAGTTCAGGAGAGCCGTTTGTACAACCCGCTCACCTGATCTTTAACCTGTCCGGGGCCGGACAAGTGAGCCGGTCATGAACGAGCCCGCCGGACGGGCCCAACGGGGGAGAGAGCATGGCGGACCAGCGCAGGAAACTGCGTTCGAGCACGGTCGTACTCGGCGGAATGGGCGTCCTCGCCGCGGCCCTCACCTCGTGCGGTTCCGACCCGGACCGGCGCTGCGTGGACCGCGACAGCTACGAGTACGACGGCTACAAGATCGTCGCCGACAAGAACTGCAAGTCGGGCTCCACCTCCTCCTCGTCCGGCAAGAACCGCAAGAGCGGCGGCAGCCGGACCGACACGATCGACGCCGCCTGGTACTACGACTCCGACGTCAGCGCCGGCTACGCCGACTACGGCACCTTCAGCCGCAGCGAGGCCGTGGACCGGGACGGCTTCGGCTGCTCCGGCTCGGGCAGCGGCGGCGGCTGACCCCGGGGAAGCCAGGAGAACCCAAGGGAACCCAGGAACTCCGAGGAACCGGACCGCCGTCATGGAACGCCGCACCACGACCCCCCGCCCCGGCTGGCAGCAGACCGTCGAGGAACAGGGCCTCATCTACCCCCTCACGCGCCACCCGGACGACTCTCTGCGCCCGTACTGGGACGAGTCCGCGTACTACGTCTTCTCCCTCCCCGAGGTCGAGGCCCTGGAGGAGGTCGTCGAGGAACTTCACACGATGTGCCTGGCCGCGGCCGAGCACATCGTCACCGAGAACCGCCTCACCGACCTCGGCATCACCGACCCCCGAATCGCGGAGGCGGTCACCGAGGCCTGGCACCGCCGCACCGAACTCCCTTCCCTGTACGGCCGTTTCGACCTCCGCTACGACGGCACGGGCCCGGCGAAGCTCCTGGAGTACAACGCCGACACCCCGACCTCACTCGTCGAGGCCGCCAGCCCCCAGTGGTTCTGGATGGAGGAACGCTTCCCCGGCGCCGACCAGTGGAACTCCCTCCACGAACGCCTCATCGACGCCTGGAAGAAACAGTCCGCCCTCCTCCCGCCGGGCAGCCCCCTCTACTTCGCGCACTCCGCGGCCGACGAGCTCGGCGAGGACCTGATGACCGTCGCCTATCTGAAGGAGACCGCGGAACAGGCCGGCCTCGACACCTCGTGGATCGCCATGGAGGAGATCGGCTGGGACCGCCTCTCCGGCCGCTTCGTCGACAAGCAACTCCGCTTCATCCGCAGCTGCTTCAAGCTCTACCCCTGGGAATGGCTCACCACCGACCGCTTCGCCCCGCACGTCCTCGCCACCCTCGACAACGGCGGCGGCACGGGGACCACGATGTGGATCGAGCCGGCCTGGAAGATGCTGCTCAGCAACAAGGCCCTCCTCGCGATCCTCTGGGAGCTGTACCCGGACCACCCCAACCTCCTCCCCGCCTTCCTCGACGGCCCACGCGAACTGGCCACCACCCGCGGATACGTGGCCAAGCCCCTGCTCGGCCGTGAGGGCGCCGGAGTCACCGTCCACGAACCGGGCTCCGCTCCCGTCCTCCGCGAAGAACCCTGCTGCTACCAGGAGTTGGCACCCCTCCCCTCTTTCGACGGCAACCGCGTCGTCCTCGGAGCCTGGGTCGTCGAGAACGAGTCGGCAGGCCTCGGCATCCGCGAATCCTCCGGCCTGATCACGGACGAGTACGCCCGCTTCCTGCCACACGTGATCCTGTGATCCCCGCGCCGGGCCGGGCGCCCTCGGGCCTGGCGAGGCCGGTCACGCACCCAGTACGCCCCGCAGCTGCGCGAGCCCCCAGTCCAGGTCCTCCTTACTGATCACCAGCGGCGGCGCGATCCGGACCGTGGACCCATGGGTGTCCTTGACCAGCACACCCCGGTCCATCAGCTTCTCGGAGATCTCCCGCCCCGTGCCGTACACCGGGTCGATGTCGATCCCCGCCCAGAGCCCGCGCCCCCGCACCTGAGTGATCCGGCCCGAACCGGCCAACTGCCCCAGCTCCCGGTGCAGATGCTCGCCCAGCTCGGTGGCCCGCCGCTGGTACTCGCCCGACCGCAGCATCGCGATCACCTCCAGCGCCACCGCACAGGCCAGCGGATTCCCGCCGAACGTCGACCCGTGCTCACCCGGCCGGAACACCCCGAGCACCTCGCGCGACGACACCACCGCCGACACCGGCACGACCCCGCCCCCGAGCGCCTTGCCCAGCACATACATGTCCGGCAAGACCCCCTCGTGCTCACACGCGAAGGTCCGACCCGTCCGCCCGAGGCCCGACTGGATCTCGTCCGCCACGAACAGCACGTTCCGCTCGCGCGTCAGCTCCCGTACGCCCGCGAGATAACCGGCCGGCGGCACCAGCACCCCCGCCTCGCCCTGGATGGGCTCCAGCAGCACGGCCACCGTGTTCTCCGTGACCGCCGCGCGCATCGCCGTCAGATCCCCGTACGGCACGATCTCGAAGCCCGGTGTGTACGGACCGAAGTCCGCCCGGGCCTCGGAATCCGTGGAGAAGCTGATGATCGTCGTCGTACGCCCGTGGAAGTTGTTGCCCGCCACGACGACCTTCGCCATGCCCTCGGGCACGCCCTTGACCCGGTACCCCCACTTTCGGGCGGTCTTCACGGCAGACTCGACCGCCTCCGCGCCCGTGTTCATCGGCAGCACCATCTCCATGCCGCACAACTCGGCCAGCCGCGCGCAGAACTCGGCGAACCGGTCGTGATGGAACGCCCGCGACGTCAACGTCACCCGCTCCAGCTGCGCCTTCGCCGCCTCGATCAGCCGCCTGTTGCCGTGACCGAAATTCAGCGCCGAATACCCGGCCAGCAGATCCAGATAACGGCGCCCCTCGACATCCGTCATCCAGGCCCCGTCCGCCGTCGCCACGACGACCGGCAGCGGGTGGTAGGTGGGCGCGCTGTGCGCTTCGGCCGAGGCGATCAGTTCTTCGGTGGTGCTCACGGGGTCTCCGTTTCCGGCCGCACGAGGGCTCGTGACCTGCTTCTTTTCCCGCCGCTGTTCCCGGGTCCCGGCCCGGCTCCCTTCCGGACGCCCGAGTGCGTGTGGCCCCTTTCCTATCGTCGCTCGCATGGTGGACGCGGGAACCCGGCGTACCGGCGCGCCCGGTAGGCTGATCGACGGGCCGTGACTGGCGCGCTGGGATGGGACCGACCATCGGGGAGCGGCCCATGAACTGTGGGCCGTGCGCCTGGGCCGAACCGTGAACGCCGAACGCCCACGTCCGGAGGCCGTCATGCCAGAGCCCCTCTCCAACGAATCCACCGCCTTCCGCAGCGCCCTCGAAGTGATCCGCGCCGTCGAGCCCCGCGTCGCCGACGCCATCGGGCAGGAAGTCGCCGACCAGCGCGAGATGCTCAAGCTGATCGCCTCCGAGAACTACGCCTCCCCGGCCACCCTCCTCGCGATGGGCAACTGGTTCAGCGACAAGTACGCCGAAGGCACCGTCGGCCGCCGCTTCTACGCCGGCTGCCGCAACGTGGACACCGTCGAGGCCCTCGCCGCCGAGCACGCCCGCGAACTCTTCGGCGCCGAGCACGCCTACGCCCAGCCGCACTCCGGCATCGACGCCAACCTCGTCGCCTTCTGGGCCGTCCTCGCCGCCCGCGTCGAGGCCCCCGCCCTCCAGAAGGCCGGCGTCCGCAACGTCAACGACCTCTCCGACGCCGACTGGGCCGAGCTGCGCCAGGCCTTCGGCAACCAGCGCATGCTCGGCATGTCCCTGGACGCCGGCGGCCACCTCACCCACGGCTTCCGCCCGAACATCTCCGGCAAGATGTTCGACCAGCGCTCCTACGGCACCGACCCCACCACCGGCCTCATCGACTACGAGGCCCTGCGCACCTCCGCCCGTGAGTTCAAGCCCCTGATCATCGTCGCCGGTTACTCCGCCTACCCCCGTCTCGTGAACTTCCGGATCATGCGGGAGATCGCCGACGAGGTCGGCGCCACGCTGATGGTCGACATGGCGCACTTCGCCGGCCTCGTTGCAGGCAAGGTCCTCACCGGCGACTTCGACCCGGTCCCGCACGCCCAGATCGTCACCACGACCACCCACAAGTCGCTGCGCGGCCCGCGCGGCGGCATGGTCCTGTGCGACTCCTCCCTCGCCGACCAGGTCGACCGCGGCTGCCCGATGGTTCTCGGCGGCCCCCTTCCGCACGTCATGGCCGCCAAGGCGGTCGCACTCGCCGAGGCCCGCCGCCCCGAGTTCCGCGACTACGCCCAGGCCGTCGTCGACAACGCCCGCGCTCTCGCCGAGGGCCTGATGCGACGCGGCGCCACGCTGGTCACCGGCGGCACCGACAACCACCTCAACCTCATCGACGTCGCCTCCTCCTACGGCCTCACCGGCCGCCAGGCCGAGTCCGCCCTGCTCGACTCGGGCATCGTCACCAACCGCAACGCCATCCCCGCCGACCCGAACGGCGCCTGGTACACCTCCGGCATCCGTATCGGCACCCCCGCGCTGACCACCCGTGGCCTCGGCGCCACCGAGATGGACGAGATCGCCGGCCTCATCGACCGCGTCCTCGCCACCACGGAGCCCGGCACCACCGCCAAGGGCGCCCCTTCCAAGGCCCAGCACATCCTGGACCCGAAGATCGCCGACGAGATCTCCCACCGGGCGACCGACCTCCTGACCGGCTTCCCGCTCTACCCGGAGATCGACCTCGGCTGAGGTCTCGGCTCAGACCGCGGGCGAGGGTACGAGCGAAGGCACAGGCGCCGAGACCGAGAAACCGGCACCCGGTCTCGGCCGGAACCGCCCCACCACCCGAACCAGCGGATTCGCCGACCGACTCACAGGTCAACCAGCAAGCCGACTCACAAGTCGATCAACCCCTTTCGTGACTCCCGCGGCGGCCCCGGCTCACGCCCGGCCGCCGCGCGGCGTATCAGCGGGGTGCCGCCGGAGCCGAGAGCGACGCCCGCCACGAGTCCGGCAATCGCCCACCCCGGGCCGCCCGCGGGATCGCCCACCCCGGGTCGCCCGCCGGATCGGCCGCACCGCCCGTCGCGCGCCCCGGACCGAACAACTCCTACGCCCCCTCTCAGACGTCCCTCAGCTCCTGCCGAGGACCCGCCTCCCGCACCCGAACCCGCCGACGGCTCAACTGCCGTACTCCCGGCAGCCGTCCGACGACCGGCCGCAGTCCCAGGGCCAGCACAGCCCCCGTCACCAGCCCAGGTATCGCCCACCACCAGTCGGTGCCGTCGTCCGCCGCCGCCGCGGTGGCCGTAGCCGTGCCGGACTGCTCCGTGGCCCCGGACTCGGGTGCGGACCCGGCAGAGGCACCCTCCGCCGTTTCCCAGGGCGCTGGATAGATGGCCCCGGCGCCCTCGCCGGACGAGGATTCACCCATCACGCCGAGCTTCTTCAACAGCGCGCGCACTGCGGCCGGTTGCCCGGCCCTGTGCCAGTAGCCGTTCATGGACTTCGGAACGTTGGCCGCCGTGTGTATCCAGACGTCCTTGGTGCGTGGTGTCTCCGGATAGACGCGGTCGACTCGCCAGGGCGTCACGTCATGGATCATCCAGGTGACGTTGATCTGCCGACCGCTGCCCACGCCCAGCCCGGGCGGCTCCTCGCGGGTGCCGCTGTCCGGCGCTCCGAGGAGGCGCTGCAACTCGCCGTACTCCTCCTTCGAGGTGTAGAGCGCCGCGCTCTGTCCGCTCTCCGGCGAGACCACCAGCACACTCGTCGGACCGCCGGCCGCCGCGGTGGGCGCCCACATCACGACCAGACCGAGCGCCATCGCCCATACCGAAACCGCCGCCCAGCCCCGGCCCCAGCCCCGGCTCCCCGTCACCCGTGCACGAACCCTGCGCATACCGACACCCCCCAATCGGTCCCGGTGCGGTCCGCCCGCACCCGCGTGTCACTTCTGGTACACCGCTCGACCCACCGGGGTTCCCACTCGACACCGACCAAAATTCCGAGGAACCCGACCCGCCCCACCCCAGTTCGGCCCGGCCCGGCCAACAGGCCCGCTAGTCCAGTGACTTCGCGATCTCCACCGCCCGCGCCCTCGACGCCACACCCTCCAGCCGGAGCGTCATGTCGCCCTCGTGCACCCACAGCAGCGTGGGTCCTGCGGTCCGCGTGGAGTGGATGAACTCCCCGTCCCCGTCCCCGTCCATCAGCCAGAGGCGCAGGAGATGAGGGTCCGGAAACCACAGCGCCGT
>NZ_LIQZ01000115.1 GCF_001418655.1 Streptomyces phaeochromogenes
GCTGAGTGGGGAGTACCGGTTCTTCCACTGGCACTTGGAGTTTCCGGATGTCTTCAATGTGCCGGAGGATCTGACGGCGTCGGGGGTTGATCCGGTTACGGGGTGGGCGGGGGGCTTCGACTGTGTGTTGGGGAATCCGCCGTGGGACAAGGTCGACTTCAAGGATCAGGAGTACTTCAGCGTCGTTGAACCAAGCCTTGCCCTGATCTCTGGAACAGCCCGTCGAGTGGAGATCGCGGCATGGTCAACCGAAAACCCAGAGGAAGGGGAGCGCTATCGAGCTGCTCGGCGACGGGTAAAGTCGACGTTCCTGTACTTTGGCCAGTCGGGCACATTCCCTCTCGTCAGCAAGGGGTTGGCAGTCAAAGGCGTCAACTTCCTCCAAACCGACCAACTGTTCACTGAGCGGTTCGTTTCCATCACCGGGCAGCAGGGACGTTGCGGAGCAGTCGTCCCAACACAAGTCGCGACGGGAGCGAGTGCGCAGTTCCTCTTCCAGGACCTGACACGGCGGAGTGTAGTCAAGCACCTATATGACTTTGAGAATGGCAAGCGAATCAGGATTTTCCCTGCGGTGCACGCCAGCTATCAATTCTCTCTGATCTCCCTCACCGGCCGCGGCCTGACCGAGCCTGCCGCGCGTTTCGCGTTCTTCCTCGGTCACCCCGATGAACTCGCCGACGGCAAAGCCGTGTTCACACTCTCCCCTGAGGAGATTTCCCTGATCAACCCGAACACAGGCACACTGCCAGTGTTCCGCACACGTCGTGACGCCGACCTGATGGTCGACATCTATCGAAAGTCACAACCCCTCCGAAACAGATCCCATCCGTCCGGGAACCCCTGGGGGCTAGAATTCAAGCGGCTGTTCGACATGACGGACGACTTTCGCCTTTTCCGCAACCGAGACTCCCTTGAGAACGAAGGGTGGCAACTGGAGGGAAACACCTTCGTTCGGGGAAACGAGCGGATGCTGGCTCTGCATGAAGGACGTATGGGGCATCAGTTCACGCACCGATTCGCAAACTCGGTCTCCTCGGCGGAACCGACACTGCGAGACCTGGACACCGCGGAATTTGTCACGCTGCCCGAGTATTGGGTAGAGGAATCCGTGGTACGAGAACGCATGGATCGCCGCAAGGTGAAGCCCTCATCCGCACTCCTCGGGCACCGCCGGGTTGCTCGCAGCACAGACGAACGGACATCGATTGCGGCGATCATCCCCTGGGGAGCAGCCTCATACGGCTGGATCATCTCTGCGGGCCCCGAAGTCCATCAGCTGCCCCTCCTGGCAGCCATCTATAACTCCTTCGTCTTCGATTACGCGCTGCGCAATAGTCTGACGCAGCCGAGTGTCCCGCAGGGGGTCTCCGAACAACTGCCCGCTCCATCACCGAGCACAGTTGCCCCCTTCGCATCCTTCATCACACGCCGTGTCCTTGAGCTCACCTATACATCCCACGACATGGAGGCATTCGCCCGGGGCCTCGGCGACACAGAGGCCCCCTTCCACTGGAATGAATCCCGCCGGATGGTGATCCGCGCCGAACTAGACGCGTTGCTCTTCCACCTCTACGGAGTCTCTCGCGACGACGCCGACTACATCCTGGAGTCATTCCAGACCGACAAGAAGGGCGGCCTCAAGTACAACGAGATCTCCAAGTACGGCGAGTACCGAACCAAGCGCCTGGTCCTCACAGAATACGACCGCATGGCGAAGGTCGGACTCAGCGTGGAAAACCCGCTGGTGGACGGCGCGAACTACACCTCGCCCCTCACCCCGCCCTCAGGCCAGGGCCCCCGACACGAGGCCCGGCCCGAGGCCTGCTGAGGTTCAATCGCCGTACGGCTGGGCCCGCCCAAAAGGCTCAGCTGTGCGCGGCGTACCGCACGAACGACATCCAGCCGTCACGCCCGACCGCGAAGTGAGGGCGCGTCACATCCTTGGAGTCCCGTACGCAGATGGCCTGTTCAGTGACAGCGACCTCAACGCAGTCGTCGCCCTGGGTGCCGCTGTAGCTGGACTTGGACCAAGCGAGTTCCGTCGTGCTCATAGCTCTCCTCGCATTCGCTCCACCAGGCCCCGCGAGTCTTGGGGGTTCAGGGCCTGCGAGCGCAGTGTGCCATAGCACTGGTAGAGGAGGCTCACCTCTTTCGCGTCGCTGATCAGACGCCCGTTCTGCTGTCCTTCCGAGTACGCGAGCCGCCGACGCTCCGGCGTCTCCAGAAGCCTCACAGGACCGTCCAGGCACGCGTGGAACTTAGCGTCCAGCGGCACGACCTGAAGCGTCACATTGCGCTGAGCAGTGAGTTCCAGCACGTGGTCAAGCAAGCCCCGCGTCACCTCGGTTCCGCCGAGCCGTCGCCGAAACATGTGCTCCTCCACGATGAAGCTGAACGGGACATTCGGCCTCTCACGCAACAGCTTCTGGCGTTCCAATCGAGCAGCGACCTGGGCCTCCAGCTGCTCGTCCGACAACGGCGGAATGCTGTTGCCGAACACCGCCCGCGCATACCCCTCCGACTGCAACAACCCCGGCACCAGCCTGCACTCATACGTACAAAGACTCACCGCCACCCGCTCCAGCCGAGCCCACCGCCGAAACCAAGCCGCCAGCCCCGCCTCCCCCCGCGTAAGAAATCTCGCCGCCCTCCGCAGCGCGCCAGTGTTCCCCAGTACCTCCTCCGCCCGCTCCACGAAGGACTCGTCCGGCATCCGGCGCCCCAACTCCACCGACTCCACGGTGTGTTTGGAGAACCGGACCAGGTCCCCGAAGTCGGCTCTACTGAACCCGGCGTGCTCGCGCAGGGCCTGGACGACGGCCCCGAAGGTCCGCAGACTGTCCGAGGGGTCGGGCTCCCGCTCCGCCTCACAGGCGGTCAGGTCATCACTGCCCGCGCCGTCCATGCTCTCCGTACAGTCGGTCATACGCGGCCACCTCCAGGTGCGTACGTGCGCTGTTCCCCGCGATCGACTCACCCAGAGTGACGGCAAGATCGACGTACCGTCTACAGAACGTCCCCGTACGCTGACGCAGCGTACGGGCTGCAGCTCTGGAACACTCCCCCGCGCTCCCCCACGGTGGTCTCATGAGCGCCCCCACACCCCAAGCCATCGCCGTCGTACGCACTTTCGCCCAGCGGCTGTCCTCCACCCGCCGCGGCGCACGCCTCGCCCGACTGCTCGCCGTCGAGCGGCTCCAGGCCTGGCAGGTGTCACCCGCCGTCACCGAACGCGCCGAACAGGTCGTGGCCGAACTCGCTGCCAACGCCGCGCTGCACGGCCGCATCCAGGGCCGCGACTTCCAGGTCGCCCTCACCCTGGACGAGGCAACCGGCACCGTACGCTGCTCGGTCACGGACCCACGCGGCGAACAACTTCCAGTCGTTCCCACGGCCTTGGACGCGGCGAACGAGTCCGGCCGCGGCCTACTCCTGGTCTCCGCCCTCGCCGACCGCTGGGGCACGGATCCCTATCCGCCGGGCGGCAAGACCGTGTGGGCGGAGATGAGTCCGCGGTCATGCTGAAGCCCCTCCCCCACAGGCCAGTTGGGGCAGCATCCCCGTTCCGCCCCTGCCACACACCCTCGCCACGATCCGTTCCCAGCCAGGGGACGCGAGGGGGAACACCACTCACGGTGCTGAACAATGCAAGAGAGCCACAACCGCGTTCAAGGTTTCAGGCAACCCCGCATCACGCACCAAGTGAGTGCGACCGCGCCTACGCCGACGCGGGCAGCGCAGGGAACACAACCACCGAGCCGTCCTTGTCGCGGGCAATCTCAACCGCCACGTCTGTCGTGGGGCTATTGACCACGACGCCGTCGCCCAGCTTGTGAATCCGGTTTACCGCGCGCATCAGGCGATCGACTTCACCGGTTGTGAAGACGGGCCTCAAACCCTGCGGACGTGCCAGTTCCAGCGCCGACAGTCGTCGCAGGACACCGGCGATGCTCGACTCCAGTTTGTCGAGGCGCTGATGGTCGGTCTTGAGTGCGCGAGCGAAGTTCTCGAACAAGTTGCCAGGGTCGCTCTGGGCATGCTCGACGGCCTGCAGGACGATGACCCGCTGCTTCAGCGCAATGGCCAGGGCGGCGAGTTCGAGGTGAGTGCGGAATGTGCCGCCCTGATCGTCGATGCCGGGGAACGACTTGGTCAGCGTGCCGATCTCGACGGCCTTGCCGTCGGGCAACTTGTCGAGTGCGCTCTGCCACTGGACAAGGCGGCGGTCAGCGGCGGCCAGCGCCTTGCTGATGGCGTGCACTGCCGAGTCCAGTCCTAGCGAGACACCGAGCTTGCCCTGATCGAGAAGAATGGCGGTGGCTTTGTCAATGGCATCGCGGCAGCCGTCGAGTTCGCTGCGCTCGTCATCGAGCTTCTCTTCGTGCAGCTGCTCCAGCAGTTCTGTGATGTGTTCAATAGCCTGCTGGCGCTTGCAATCGGCATTCGCGCTCACCCCCACCGCTACGGCCATGAGCACGAGCGGCGCGGCCACAGTGAGCGCCGCGCTACCGGCTACCGCGACGCCGGCTGTTGCACCGGCTCCGCCGACTGCGCCTGCTGCTGCCGCTTTACCAACTGGCACGAACGTCGCACCGCCGACGATGCCCGTTGAGTTCACGAGCGCACCGCGGATGCCACCGGCCACCCCCTTCGCCGCCATCGGGCGAACGATGCCCTGACCGAACTGGGCGGCAACCTTCGCCGGAACCACCATGCGATACAGGCCTTCGCCGGCAGCGGTCGCCGTAGCGGCCACGGAGGAACTTCGCGCTGATTGCGTGATGAGCTGCGACAGGTGCTGTGCCAAGGGACTCGCGGCATCGAGCGGAATACCTCGGCTGCGGTCGAGCTTGTCGGGTAGCGGATGCACCTCAAGTGTGGCAATCGGCTCGTCGGCCAGGCCGGCCAGCACACTGCGCAGTTCGGCCAAGCGCTCTGCCGTCATCGGCTCGTCTCCGGCCAATGCGGGCACCCGGACGTCACCGGTCGCCAGCGTCCACACCGGAACGATTGCCTTGCGGTCGTCAGTCATCGTCTCCCCCAGTTTTCCAGCGACAGCCTACGGCTGACGTCCGACAAGAACGGCATGAACCTCGTGTATTCAGCTACGGGCGCCGTCTCCAGGTGAACTGACGATCTGACAACGAAAGGGTGCCCCTCACCTGCGATGATCTGGATTGTCCAGATCAAGAACGTCGCGAAGCCGCGGTCGTCTCACAGACCGGCCCGGGCCAGCAAGATCGGCAACGCCCCCGGCTTGACCTTCTGCACCGACCGCACCTGGCCGAGTTCCAGCTCGTCCCGGCCCACCGGATCGCGGTTCAGCGCGTCCGTCGCTTTGGGCAGCAGGGTCACATCGACCCGGTACGGGAAGTCCGGGTCGTCGGGGACCTCCCGGGGCTCCCTGTCGACCTCGCCCACCGCGGCTACCGCCGATTCCGGGTGGCTGAAGAAGAACCACAGGCGGTCGCCTGGGTTCATGCGGTTGCGTCGGCTGAGCCAGAAGTCGCGGCCGGGGTCTTCGCGGGCGAGACGGCGGATGGTCTCCTTGCCGGAAGGCTCCCCGTCCAGGGTGTCCTTGTTCGGGTTGAGGATGTAGATCCAGTCCTCCACGATCTCCCCCATCGCCGTGGCGTCCGCTCTGACCCAGGAACGGATTCGCCGTGGCCCGCCATGGTGCCACCCGCGTAGGCCGCCCGCAGGAAGTCACTCAACCTCGGTTTGCTCAGGGGACATTGCCGCCGATTCCGGCATGATGACCTTTATGACAGGTGGGGTGGATGTGCGCGCGGCGGCGGCCGAGTTCGACCGGCGTGCCGTGGCGGAGATCGAGTCGGCGGCCGAGGACGAGCGCAAGCAGGTGCTGTCCCTGTTTCCGCTGGAGGAGTGGGCGAGGCTGCCGCTGGCGCGCTACGCCCTCGGGCAGGTCGCGCCGTCCGCATCGGGGCCGGCGTACTGCCGACTCATGGAGTTCGGCACTCCGCACCTGGGCAGCATCAAGGGCGGCAGTGCCGCGAAGCACATCATGTATCACCACGTCTCCGGCGAGTGGCGGCTGGCAGCTCCCCTGCGCGGCATGGATCCGCAGGACGCTTGGGCGGAACTGCGCGGACAGTTCGTCCGGGCCTTCGACGCCGTCAGGTCGGGAGACTTCGAGGCTCTGGACGACCTCGAAGTGCTGCGATTCGGGCCAACGTTGGTGACGAAGTCACTCGCTACCTATTTCCCCCAGCACTTCCTGCCCATCTACGCGGCCGAGCATCTGCGCAGGTTCGTCACCCTGCTGGGCGGCGCGGCGGAGGCCGACGCACCTGCCTGGCGCAGAAATCGTCAGCTGCGGGAACTCGTGGGCGAGCGTGTCGAGTTCGAAGGCTGGACGGGGCAGGAGGTGATGCGCTTCCTGTACAGGCACTTCGATCCGCGTCCCCGGCAGCGCACCATCTGGAAGATCGCCCCCGGTGAGCGCGGCCGCTTGTGGGAGGAGTGCCGGGACGGCGGGTTCATCTGCGTCGGATGGGGCGAACTCGGTGATCTCGGCCAGTACCAGAGCGACACCGAACTGAAGCAGGCGTTGGATGAGCACTGGCCGCGCAGCAGTGGGGGCAGTCTGACTCTCGCCCGCCGGCTGCTGGCCTTCCGGGACCTGGAGGCGGGAGACCAGGTCGTCGCCAACCGCGGGATGGACGAGATCCTGGCCACCGGCACGGTCGACGGGAACTATCGCTTCGAACCGGACCGTCCGGAATTTCCGCAAGTCGTCTCAGTGAATTGGGACGTCTCCCACGGACAGAAGCTGTCGAAGCCCCAGCACGGATGGCGTTCCACCTTCGCCAAGGTCGACCCGGCCCTCTTCGCCAAGTTCACCGCACACCAAGCCGACTCCAGCCCGGACACGGGCCAGGCTCAGGCGGGCGTGCCAGTCACGCTGCCCGAGGACGTACAAGCCGTACTGGACGCGCTGGAGCGCAAAGGGCAGGTGATCCTGCACGGGCCACCCGGTACAGGCAAGACCCGGCTCGCGCTCGGCGCTGCCCTCGCCCTGGCGGGCCGCGCCGACGTGCTCGGAGCCGACGCCCGCCAACGTGCCGAGGCCCAGGCCCAGATGCTGCACGGCGACCGTATCCACCTGGTCACGTTCCACCCCTCGTACGGATACGAGGACTTCGTAGAGGGCTTCAAGCCGGACCTGAGCGCCACGGGCCCCGGACTCACCCTCGCCCTCGCGGACGGTCTGTTCCACACCCTGTGCAGCCGGGCTACCACCCACCCCGAGCAGACGTTCCTTCTGGTCATCGACGAGATCAACCGCGGTGACCTGCCGCGGATCTTCGGTGAGTTGATAACGCTCCTCGAACTCGACAAGCGGAACCTGCCGGTCGCCCTGCCAATCAGCAAGCGGCGCTTCGCCGTGCCGACGAACGTCCGGATCATCGGCACGATGAACACCGCGGACCGGAGCATCAGCCACCTGGACGCTGCAGTCCGCCGCCGCTTCGCCTTCCTGCCCGTCGGCCCCGACCCGGACGCCGTCTCGGGAACCGTCGGCCCTCTCGACCTGGCCGCGTTCTTCGAGTCCCTCAACACCCGCATCACCCGCCATCTCGACGCCGACCACCAGATCGGGCACGCCTACCTGCTGCGCGACGGCGAGCCGATCGCCACCGAGGAGGATCTGGCCGCTGCCTTCCACCACGAGGTGATCCCGCTCCTGGAGGACTACTGCCTCGGCCGGGCCGACCTGCTGCACCGCATCCTCGGCGGCCTCGTCGACGCGGACACCGGACGCCCCGTCCTCATGTCCTCGCAGGATCTCGCCGACGCGCTGGCGACCGAGTTCACCAGCGGCGCGCCGGGCCCCGATGCCTGACCGCACCGAGGTCCGGCTCGGCGAATACGAGTCCGCCCAACTGGGCTTCGAACAACTCACACCCAGCGACATCGACCGCCTGGGTGCGCTTCAGGCACGCGGCTGCCTCACGCTGTCCCCGGAGCGCACCGGGTGGCGGCTCAAGGCGGACGGGACCGTCGGGATCCTGGTCCTGGACCGTGTCCGCCTGATCGTCGAGCCCAAGTTCGCCATCCCGGGAGAGCAGCTCATGAGCTGGCTCGCCTACGCCCTCGGCGCACCCGTCCCGGCGACCGCCAGACGTTGGGCCATCGGCCCCGACGGCTACGCCGACCTGGTGGCCGCCGCCCTTCTCGGGGAGTGCGAGAAGCTGCTGCGGGAGGGACTGCGCCGGGACTACGTACGCCGCCAGAGTCTCGAACCGGTGCTCCGAGGACGCCTGGACGCCGCCGCCCAGGCCACCCGCCGCTACGGGCAACTGGACCAGCTACACGTCCATACCTTCGACCGGGAGCCGGACATCTGGGACAACCGCGTCCTGGGGAGCGCGCTGAGGGCCGCGCTCAGCCTGGCCGCCGGCTCCGACCTGGCCCGCGACCTCCACGGAATCGCCGCCGCCTTTCCGTGTGCTCCCACCCCGGCCGCGGCGCTGCGCGCTCTGGACCGCACCCAATACACGCGTCTGAACGCCCGTTACCGTGCCGCCCACACCTGGGCCCGCCTCTTGCTGCGCGGCGGAGGCGTGACCGACCTTCTCACCGACCACGGCACCACGGCGGACGGCCTGCTGCTGGCCATGCCCGCGCTCTGGGAGGCAGTCGTTCGCCGACTGGCAACCGAGGCCTGCGCTCTGCACGGTGGGCACGCCGTTGCCAGCAGTGGCCCGAGGGCGATCACCGTGCGTGGAGACCTCGGCAGCACCTCCGCCTTCCGACCCGATCTCCTGCTCAGCCTTCCCCGGCGTGACGCGGTCCAACGCACGCTGCTGCCGGTGGACGCGAAGTACAAGCGCTACGACCGCCACAGCATCAGTGCCGCCGACATCCACCAACTCCTCACCTACAGCGTCGGCTACGCCCCCAGCGACGCCCCGAGAGGCGTGATCATCCATCCCCGGCCCGGTGGACACGCCCACCGCACCCTCCAGGTCGACAGCCCGCGGGGCGGACTCGGCATCATCGACGTCCTCGGCATCGACACCCATGCGCTTCCCGACGCCGCGACCACGCGGATCCGGTCAGTACTGGCCTCCGTCCAAGCCCCGCTACCGCCACGACGATGACGATCAAGCGGTGAGCTCGTCCCACTCCTCGTTCTCGTCGTCCAGAGCGAGGCCTCCGATGTCGGCCTGCTGCCCGTCCACATGCCCCTGCCGGTATCCGCTGCCGGTGAAGCGCGTACGCCGTACCTTGCCCAGCTTCGGGTAGCGAGAGGCGACCTCGGTCTCGACCTCGGTGGTCCGGTCGGCGAGGACGAGTGCCACGCTGCGACCTTGTACGGAGGGGTCCGTCGCGGCGGCCTCGGCGCGGTCACGCTCGCTGTCCTCCCGGGCCGCGCGTTCAGCCTCACCGATCCGCAGGGCCACGGCCCTGATGAAGCCGAGCATCCAGGAACGCTTGTAGGCCCGCGGGAGCTCCCCCGGCGGCCGGAGCCGTGCGTCTGCTCGTTCGGCTCCTTGCAGCATCTGCAGGCGCAGACTCGCGTACAGGACTTCGACGGAGTGCAGGTCCGAGGGGAAGCCGAACAGGTGGACCCGGTGCTTGTTCGCCTTGCCCCCTGGATAGACGGGCTGGCAGCGCATCGCGAATGCGATGGCCGACAGGAGTCGCTTGCACTCGCCCATCCAGGGGGCGACGACCTCGACCACACGATCCGCCGGCCTTTCGCGAGCGGCGGGGTCGTCACCGCGCAGCATGGCCTGCTCGATGCCGTACTTGGCCATCATCGCCGTCGCCTTCTGCAAGAAGGCCTCCGCCTCGGCATTCGTGGCCGCCGGGTCCTCGGCCTGGCGCAGGATGGCCTTCACCTTGGCCAGCAGCTCGTCGGACAGCCGGGCGGACTTGGGCGGCGCAGGCGTCTCGAGGCTGTCCGCGCCGCTCGCGGTGGAGGTGGGGTCCGGACGACCCTGACCGTCCTCCTCTTCGTCGTCCCACCCGTCTTCCCATTCGTCTTCGTCCTGCTGCTCCGTGGACTCTTCGGACGCGATCACGTCCGCCAGGTCATCGACGTCCGGTACCAGTTTCCGCAGGCCGTACAGCGCGCCCCGGCACCAGGCCGAGGCGTCGGCGTCCCGGATCTCGGCCCGCATCGACCGGAGCAGTTCGAATCGGCCGTCCGTACCCCGGATCACGAACTCCAGGCGGGCGTGACCGAGTTCGGCAAGACTCAGGAGTTCGCACAGGTCGGTGGCGCTGTGCTGGGAGTAGCGCAGCTCGATACCGGGCTCGGGATACCAGTCCTCCGGTCCGTCCAATCCCAGCCCCTCGAACAGGGTCCCCTGACGGGCCAGGACGACATCGACGTCCACGCGGATCGCGGACGACGAGGCCGTTCCGGAGAAGGCCAGTGCGGCCGCTCGCTCCTGGGGGGAGGTGACGATGTGGTACCAGACCGGCACGGAGCCGCGCATGGAGTGCCAGGTGAGCTCCCCTCGCGCCTGGCGTTCGGCAGCTTCCTCCGCGACACCGGTGTCGAGCGCACCGTCCGTCCACGCGCTTGCCGAAGGGTTTGCCACGCAGTCGACGAATTCTGTCAGGTAGGCGTTCCCGTCACGCCGCTCGGGGGACATGGCGGTGCGGAACAGGGTTCGCTCGTAGGCCGAGAGAGAGCGGATCAACGGATCGAGAACCTCGGCGGAGTAGGTCTCCGTGGACTCGTACAGCTCTGTCAGAAAGTCTTCCGTCGCTTGGGACGTGCCTCCCGCATGCTTGTCGCACCACGCTCCCAGCTCCCCTACATAGAGCTGCTGTTCGGCTATGAGAGCGAGGTGTTTGGCGCCCTGAAGACCACCCTCGTACACGGCCAGGGAGTTCTCGATCGCCTCGACGACATGCCGCTGCGACAGGACCGCCTCCGCGAGCAGACTCAGGGGTTCTTCGGTCTCGTCCGTGAGATGTTCTGTCAACGACGTGAGCGACAGCCCGTTCTCGTGCTGCGCCCGCTCGGGGTACAGGCTGTCGGTCGTCCGCACACCCCACCGCGAGACCAGTTCGTCGTCGGTCCGGCCAGGCTCGACAGCCCTGACCCGGTCACTCCTCCAGAGCGCGAGGACGAGTTCCTCCCACTCCCGCGCGTGCCAGGACCACAGCGCCGGGTCCTCGGCCACGGTGAGAGCGGAGCGCAGCTGGCGCACGGCGTCGGCCAGGTCGTGACGATGACCGTGCGGGATCAGCAGCTCCAGCCACGCGGCTGTCTCCGCGACAGGCTGGACGCGTGCCTCGTCTGCCGCGACTCGGCACAGGACCAGGGCGTCCACCAGCCGCCGGTCTCCCAGATCCGCGGGGATCAGGGCATGCAGCTGCGGACCGAAGTCAGTCAGCGCCTCACTCAGCTCAGTGACCCGCGCCCGCAGCCAGACCTCTCGGGCCGAGCCGAAGTCCGCAACCGAAGCCGGTGCATGGGCTGTGCTCTGCTCCGTCATGACGTTTACGCCCTCCCCATGGGCCAACCGCACGAGGCGGCCGTCCGCACCCCGCGATCGAAACGAGTTCACATCCTATGAACCTCGACAACGGCCGGATCACGGCCGCTGTCAGTGGCTCGTCATAGGCCACAGGCAAGATCAGATCAGGCTCAACAGCAGTCAGGACAGGCCTTTTTCAGCCCAGGTGTCGCACCCAGGGCGCCGGAGCCCCAACGGGGTGTCCTGGAGTTCGCCGACAACATGGATCACGCAATGGTCAAGGTCGAGATTTCCAAGCGCTGACACCTCGGGTGCCCTTGAGACGCACTCGGCGAGCGAAGACCCTAGAACGAATGTACACATCCTTGATCGATGGAGATTTCAATAAGCATGTTGACAGTGCTAACGGAATCACGCGATGCTCGTACTGACAACGGCACACCGTCCCCTGGCGACACCTCGGGCACGCCTGCCGCAGCCTCAAGCGCACCCGAGGAAGCCGAGCCATGAGCGACACCGCCCTCCGTGATCTACTCCTCGCCCGCCTGCCCAAATCCGGGCTGTCCGTGGAAGAGCAGGCCCAGCTGCGTGATCTGCTGCCGGCCGCGCAGGCACGGAGCGGTGGCCATTCCGGAACCGTGTACATGCAATCCATCACCGCGGCCGGCTGGCGAGGCATCGGGCCCGCCGCCACCGTCCAGCTGCGTCCCGGCCCCGGGCTGACGCTGGTGACGGGCCGCAACGGTTCCGGCAAGTCGAGCTTCGCCGAGGCTGCGGAAATGGCTCTGACGGGCGACAACTTCCGCTGGCAGGGGCGCACTCAGGTGTGGAAGAAGGGTTGGCGCAACCTCCACGAGCACTCCTCGCCCGAGGTCGGTGTCGAGCTCTGCTTCGACGGTGACAGCGAAGGCGGCAAGGAGCCCGTGACCGTACGCCGGGTCTGGCACGGCGAAGGGCTCGATGAGTCCCGTACCGTCGTGGAACAAGCCGGAAAGCCCACCGGTGAAGACCTGCACGACGTGATCGACGCCGAACAGCTGACGCTGTATCGGCCATTCCTCCCCTACACGCAGCTGGGTGCAGTCATCAACGGGCCACTCACCGCCTTGCACGACGAGATCTCCCGGATCCTCGGCCTCGAACTCCTCAGTGACACCGACACGGCGGCCCGGGCTCGGGCCAAAACGCTGACCGAGACCGAGAACGCCGCCAAGGCCCTCACCGCCACAGTGATCCAGGAGCTGTCAACAGTGGACGACCCGCGCGCCGCTGAGGCGGTCGCGGCCCTGTCCGGCCGGAGCCCCGACTTCGACCTGGTCCGGGCGCTACTGAAGGGCCACAGTGTTGCGGACGAGGTGCACCTGTCCCGGCTGCGTCGGCTGGCCGCTCTGGAGAGCCCCGACCTCCAGACCATCACGAAAGCCGTGGCCCGGCTGCGTTCGGCGGCCGCCGTGGCCGACGACGCCCGTCATGGTTCCGCCGAGGACGCCCGGCAGCTGATCAAACTGCTCGATACGGCGCTGGAACACCGCCGCCGCCACCCCGACGTCTCCGACTGCCCGGTCTGCGGCAGCACGAATCTGCTGGACCGCGCCTGGGCGGAGCGGACGCGCGCGCAGGTCGAAAGACTCCAGGCGGAGGCGGCCGACGCCGAGGCCGCACACCGCGAACTGACGGCCGCTGTACGTGAGGTACACGACCTGATGCAGCCACCCGCTGCCTGGCTCCAGGCCGACGAACCCTCACTCGCCGCACTCTGGCGCGATCTGACGGCCTGCCGCGCCGTACGTGAGCCACGCGAGCTGGCGGAGCACGCGGAACACGCCGCGGCCGTCCTCGCCGACGCCTGTCTCCAAGTGCGCGACGACGCCGTCCGCCGCATCACGGCACAGGACGGGCGCTGGCAGCCTGTAGCAGCACGGCTGTCCGCGTGGCTTGGGCAGGCGGAGGCCGCGCAGGCTGCGAAGCCGGTCACCAAGCAGATCAAGGCGGTACGCTCCTGGCTGCGCACGCTCACCGATGAGTTGCGGGACGCCCGGTTCAAGCCGTTTGCCGACCAATCCGGGGAGATCTGGCGGCTGTTGTGCGAGCGCAGCAGTGTCTCGCTGGGTGCGATCGGGCTCGCGGGCGTCGGCCCGCAGCGGCAGGTCAGTCTTCCCGTCTCCGTGGACGACGCAGATGCGCCCGCGTTCGGCGTCATGAGCCAGGGCGAGCTGCACTCACTCGCCCTCTCCCTGTTCATCCCACGCGCCACCCACCAGGACAGCCCGTTCGGTTTCGTGATCATCGACGACCCGGTGCAGTCCATGGATCCGGGGAAGGTGGACGGCCTCGCCAGGGTCCTCGATCTGTACGCCCAGCACCGGCAGGTCGTCGTCTTCACTCACGACACCCGGCTCAAGGAGGCCATCAGCCGCCTCGGCCTGCGAGCCACGGTCATGGACGTCTCCCGGCAGCCCGACTCGGTCGTTGAAGTCGTCCCTGTCAGCGACCCGGTGAGCCAGGCGCTGGATGAGGCAAGGGCCGTCGCCCTCGACCCGCACCTGCCACCGGAGGTGGCCGACAGGGTACTGCCCCCGATGTGCCGCCTCGCAGTAGAGGCCGCGTACCAGGCCGCCGCCCGGCGCACCCTTCGCGAGGCGGGGCTGGAGCAGAGCAAGATCCAGCAGAAGGTCACACGGCCCGGCCCCCTCACCGGCCTCGCAGCAATCGCGATGGGCATGGAGGGGGCAGGACCGGGCGACGTACTGAACGCGATCGCACGCGATCACGGCACCTCTGCACGGGATTTGATCCGGCTACTGAACCAGGCCTCCCACCAGGCCCCGACCACACCTGTCGGCGATCACCGTGATCTGGTCAGGCGTACGGAACGGCTCGCCAAGGAGGTCCAGGCCCGGTGACCGGTCTCGCCCACTCCTCCGCGCCCAGTGGCGGTCTCTCCACGAACGCTCTTGTCACCGCCGCCGACCACCTGCTCAACCCCCCGGGCAGCACCACCCTCACTCCCGGTGTCCGAGCACGTGCCGCGGCGATACTGCTCCGCCTGGCCCTCGACGAGACCCTCGACGCCTACTGGCAGACGGTCAGCCCTCGCATGACCCGCAGCAACGGTCGCACCCGGATGCTCTGCCTGCAGTGGTACATCGCCCCCTCCGTCGCCCGCCAGTGGTACGCCGTCTGGTCCGGCCTCAGCGCCGCCTGCCATCACCACACGTACGAACTGCCGCCCACACCCGCCGAAGTACGGGCCTGGCACCAGGACGTGAGCGAACTGCTGCGTGTCCTGGCGGCCGGCAAAACCTGAGTCCCCGACCCGTCTCCCTCACGCATCTCAGGAGTCACACGATGGACGCCCGCCGCTACCGCATGGTGGTCACCAGCCAAGCCGACTACGTGAGGACCGGGGCGCTGGTCGACGAGCAGTTGCGCGACTGGCTCACCCAACCGCCGAAGAGATACAACATCGATGCCTTCGTCGAGGGCCGCAACGAAATAGCCCACGGGGTGACTCTCGACCACGACTCGGTCACCGCCGCGACGGGCACCTACGGACGTTGGCGGCTCCGGGAAACCGCGCCGGGCGGCACGTGGCAAACGACCGTGGTGACGCGGCAGGTCGCCGACGGGCCGACCTGGGTGCAGCTGGACGTCGAACACCTCCCGGACGACCCCGACGCCATTCCCGTACCCGCCAAGACGCCCCGGCTGGCCAAGAGCCTGCTCGACGTGCTCGACGCACGCGACGGCCGGGCAGACGTGACCGCCATGCCGCAGGTCATCGAGGCCGAGGACGTCGAATCCGTCATCGACGAACTGTGCGACGCCAACCGACGCCTGCCCGTCGTCATGGCGAGCACACCGTACGGTGTGGACTTCGACGCCTGGTTGGAAGAGACGGTCGACCCCCTCGTCCGCCCCCTGGCGGGGCTGGCCATCCTCTACGTCCTCACACCGAGCGCCGAGTCGGCCCTCAACCGGGCGCTGGAGTACCACCGCGTCTACAACGGCGGCATCCGCACCTACCTGCCCGGAGTCGATCCCGCCTGGCCCGCCGACAGCCAGCGGCACCGTGTGATGTCCAAACGCGTGATCGCCGAGAGACCGCAGCAGGCCCGCCGCATCCTGGCCCAGCTCCCCCAGAGCCTCGCCACCCGTCTGCCGCTGCCCGACGCTCTGGACTCCGTACCCGTCATGCGTACGCGGGCCAGGGACGGCGTGGGCAGTTCCGAACTGGAGCGGCTGCGCGACGAGAACGACGTCCTGCTGGAGATCCTTGAGGAGGCTGGGCGCGAGCAGCGTGTCAGGGCCGACGAGATCCGCGACCTCAAGCACGAGCTCCGCCAGGCGGAGGCCAACGAGACCCAACTCGTCGTCGACCACGACGAGCAGTACAAGGAACTCCACAAGGCCAAGGCACAGGTCCGGGAACTGCAGAGACGGCTTCTGGAGCTGGGCGCCGCCGAGCAGGCGTACGCGCCGGTGGATCTCTCCGCGAACGCGCCGACATCCTTCGCGGAGATTCTGGACCGGGTCAATGACATGCCGCGGGTGCACTTCACCGGACGTCGCAAGTACACCCTGGAACTCGACGACCAGGCCTACGGCTCGTCATGGGTCCGTATGGCCTGGGACGCGCTGCTGGCGCTCCAGGACTTCGCCGATGCGGCCGCGACCGGAAAGGCGAACTGCGACTTCAAGCAATGGTGCGCTGACGCACCCGAGGGGTCGCACGTCATCTCACCCCGCAAGGTCGTCCGAGACGAGTCGAAGACGGTGAAGACGAACGGCGCCTGGCGCAAAGCGCGCACGTTCCCGGTCCCCGACGGCGTGCATCCGGAGGGCAGGGTCTTCATGGGCGCCCATCTGCGCATAGGCGGTGGCAACACGGTCGCACCCCGCCTGCACTACTACGACGGGGCCTGCACCGAACACGGAATCCTCATCGGCTACATCGGTCCGCACCTCACCAACACCCTGACCTGAGGCGGGGAGACAGTGACCATCACCAAGAACGGGGTGCCCATAGTGGACGTCGTGCCCCGCGGTGCGCTGACGGGCCGGCCCGCCTACCTGTTCCGTACCGACCCCATGGGCGACCTGGGCCTTCCGGACCTGGGCGGCCCTGTGCTGGACGACGACGAGATCCAGGCGGCGCTGCGAGGCATGGGCACAGCCGCCGACGACTCAGGGACCGATGACTGACATTCCGGTCGCCATCGCCGACACCAACGCCCTGTACCGGTTGTTCACACCCAAGGACCCCCGCCACACGGCCCACCAGGGAGCCCTCGCCCGCGCAGGCCACCTCGTGGTGTCATCCATGGTGCTCACCGAGCTCGGCTATCTACTGACCTCGCGGATCGGCCCCGCGGCGGCCATGAACGCGCTCGACTTCATCGCTGGACAGGCGGGGGCCCGCGGTTCGAGATCCTCAACACCGCACCACACCTCCGGAGCGCCATGGCCGTGATGCGTGTCGGCGGCTGCCCGTACGGTTCGGGACTGTTGTCAGTCCGGGCCCCTACTGTTGCAAGGGATCTTCTGTCGCTTCTGTCGAGGGGGAGCAGAGACAATGGTTGACGAGCACACGGAATACCCAGAATTCCGGCTGCGGCTGCCGAACGGGGACGGGATCGAACGGGCGCGTGGGGTGCTGCTGGACGAGACCGGGACGAACGGGAGCAGGAAGTTCCTCGTGCGGGCCGGATCACCCGCGCGCGATCATGTGATGCCGTCGCTCGCCACACACTTCAAGAGCCCGTCCAAGCGGCGCACGGAGCTCACGGAACAGGGCGTACTCGTTGCTTCCACGCGCTGGCCGGGCTGGTTGGAACTGACAGAGGATGTGGTGTGCGGCTCACCCTCCTTTGCCGCCGTGCTACTGGTCGGCGCCCCGCGCAACGGGTGGGAGGAGTGGCGGACCGAGGACGGAGCACCGCTGTCCGACTACATGTCGGGGGTGTGGGCGGGCCCCAACCGCCCCTGGCTCGTCCGTGGTTCGAACGTCACGGGGATGGACCTGGTCCAGCGCATCTGGCTTCCCGAGGGCCGCATCTCCCTCGCTGCTTCCCGACTCCGGCAGGGTGTGCGACAGGGCACCAGCAAGGACGATCTGCGCACCTTCGTCCAGGACGACTACGAGTCGACGGCCACTTACGGCCAGAAGCAGCAGCTCGTCGAGGAGCTCCACGCCTTCCTCTCCCGGGTGAAGCCCGGCGACACGGTGTGCACCATCTCCGGCGGGCAGCTGTACGTCGGTGAGATCACCGGCGAGGCGGAGCAGACGGAGTCCGAGGACCGGCGGTCCAACCTGCGCCGGCCGGTGGACTGGCAGCCGACCGGATATCCGTACGACGATCTTCCGGAGGAGCTTCAGCAGAAGCTGTCGATCCAGCACGACGTCGTCGACCTCTCCACGGTCCAGGCCCTCGTCGAAGGGCTCGGCCTGAGCGACGAAGAGCTGGCGGAGGAGGCCGAGGCCATAGAGCGCGATCCGAGCGTGGAGATTCCTGCGCTGGTCGCCCGCCGCGAGTTGGAGCTGCCGGACCCCACGGACGAGCTGGCTGCCGAGCTCCTGGTCCACGACACGGAATGGCTGCGCGAGGTGCGCGATCTGCTCTCGGACGAGCGGCAGTTGGTGCTGTACGGCCCGCCGGGTACCGGCAAGACGTATCTGGCCCTGAAACTCGCCGAGTTCCTGGGCGGCGGGCCCGAGCAGGTGAAACTCATCCAGTTCCATCCCTCGTACGCGTACGAGGACTTCGTCGAAGGGTTCCGGCCGAAGGAGGACTCGAAAACCAAGGAGGTCGCCTTCCGGATCACCGCGGGCCCACTGCGCGACCTGGCCGCACTCGCGGGCCGCGAGGGCAACCGGCACATCCCACACTTCCTGATCATCGACGAGATCAACCGCGCCAATCTGGCCAAGGTCTTCGGCGAGCTGTACTTCCTCCTCGAATACCGGAACAAGTCCCTGCAACTCCCTTACTCCGGCGACGACTTCGCCCTGCCGCCGAACCTGTTCGTGATCGGCACGATGAACACCGCCGACCGGTCCATCGCGCTCGTGGACGCGGCGATGCGTCGCCGCTTCGCCTTCGTCGAGCTGTCCCCGCGTACAGAGCCGACGAGCGGACTGCTGCGCCGCTGGCTGGCCAAGGAGGGAAAGGACACCGAGCCCGCCGATCTGCTCGACGCGCTCAACTCCCGAATCGACGACGCCGACTTCCGCATCGGGCCCTCGTACCTCATGAAGAAAGGCGTCTACCGAGAGGGCGGCCTGGAGCGGACCTGGCGGACGAAGATCCTGCCCCTGTTGGAGGAGCACCACTACGGAGAGGGCGTGGACATCGAGAAGCGATACGGGCTGGCAGCGCTGCGGCAGTCGCTGGTTCGGGAGTCACTGGGGTGACCGCCGGCACCGAGCCCGTGTCGGCGATCGTGCCGACTGTCGAGTCTGTGCATCTCGTCGAACACGCACCGGCCGTTTCCGTACCTCTGACGGACACCGTCGGCCGGGCCCTCACCGCCGCGCGCATCGTGGACGCCGCTCCGGATCCGTACGCACCGGGCCACTGGTCACTGCGGGCCGGCAGCAAGGTCGGTGCTGTGGCCGTCGCCGTGCCGGGTGTCAGCGAGCCCGTCACCATCCGCATCACACCGAAGGTGCCCATCGCCCGGCTCTTCTTCCTGCTCGGTCACAGCCTCGACCCGAAGGGCGCCTGGCGCGACGGGCAGGTATCGATGGCCGAGCACCGCGAGGTGCTGCCCGCGCTCGCCCACGCCGTGGAGCGGCAGGCGGACCGGGCCCTCCGGCAAGGTCTGCTGCAGGGATACCGGGCGACGGAGGAGACCGCCCTCGTCGTACGCGGACGCATCCGGGAGGCCGAGCAGATACGGCGCCGCTTCGGCATGACGCTGCCGGTGGAAGTGGCGTACGACGAGTTCACCACCGACATAGCGGAGAACCGCATCCTGCGGGCCGCCGTCGAGCGTCTGCTGCGCCTACCAAGTGTCCCCCGCGAGGTGCGCCGCAGGTTGCTGCACCAGCGTGCCCGCCTGGCCGACGTCACCACGATCGTGCCTGGACAGCCCCTCCCCAGCTGGCAGCCCACCCGTCTCAACTCCCGCTACCACCATGCCCTGCACCTCGCTCGTGCCGTCCTGGACGGAGCCTCCGCCGAGCACGCGCCCGGCGGGCTCCGCGTCGACGGGTTCCTGTTCAACATGAACAAACTCTTCGAGGACTTCGTGACGGTGGCACTGCGGGAGGCCTTCCGGGGCACAGGTCACACGGCCCGTCTCCAGGATCCGCACCACCTCGACACCGCTGCCGAGATCCGCATGAAGCCCGACTTCGTGCTGTACGGCGCGGACGGATCGCCGTGCGCCGTGGTGGACGCCAAGTACAAGGCGGAGAAGCGGGACGGTTATCCGGACGCCGACCTGTACCAGATGCTGGCCTACTGCACAGCTCTCGGGCTGCGCGAGGGACACCTGGTGTACGCGAAGGGCAACGCCTCGCATGCCGCCCACAAGGTGCGGCACGCGGACATCGTCATCCATCAGCACGCCCTCGACCTGGACCAGGAACCAGCCGGCCTGCTTACTGACATCGGATCAGTGGCTCAACGGCTGGCGGACACCCCACGCGTGTGATCGACTGCGGAGTGTTGGAGTCCATCCAGGGTGGGGAGTTCACCTCGTGCCGCAGCTCGCGTTCGCCAACAGCTTCTGGGAGAGCTACGACATCCTGGAGAAGCCCGTCAAGGCCGGCGTACGCAAGGCGATGCAGAAGTTCCAGCTGCTCACCGTGCCCGAACTGCAAGCGGACAAGGGTCTCCACCTGGAGTCCGTGCAGAACGCGCAGGACGCACGCATGCGAACCATCCGCATCAACGACTTCTGGCGCGGCGTCGTCCTCGCGCCCGACGACGGCAGTGATGTGTTCCTGCTCGTCAACGTCGTACGGCACGACGACGCGTACACCTGGGCGGCCAAGCGGCTGTACACGACGAACTCCGCGACGCGGGCGCTCGAAGTCCGCAACGTGGTTGCCATCGAGCAGCTGACCCCGGCCCTGGAGAAAGCTGCCGCGGCCGCCGACTCCCTGCTCTTCTCGAAGTACTCGGACAAGGTGCTGCGCGAACTCGGCATCGATGACCAGGTGTTGCGCGCGGTGCGGACCATCGTCGACAAGGTGCAGCTCAACGCTTTCGAGACGCTGCTGCCGGAGGACCAGTTCGAGGTACTGCACTTCCTCTCCGAGGGGTTCAGCCCCGACGAGGTGTACCGGGACGTGGTCGCCGTACGCCGCCCGGTCGACGCGGGTCCCGACCCGGACGAGAGTCTGGCTGTCGCCATCGCCAACACTACGAGCCGCATCACGTTGGTCACGGGGCCCGAAGAGCTGGCGGATATTCTGGAGAAGCCGTTCACGGCCTGGCGGGTGTTCCTCCACCCCTCTCAGCGCCGAGTCGCCTACCGAGTGTCGTATGGCGGCCCGGTCCAGATCACGGGCGGTCCTGGCACGGGCAAGACGGTCGCGGCCCTGCATCGCGTCAAGCATCTCCTCGCGCGCTCGCCCGACACCCGGGTGCTGCTCACCACGTACACGAACGCCCTTGCCGCGTCACTGCGCGAGAACCTGTCCCTGCTCCTGGACGGCGACGAGGCGCTCCTCGGTCGCGTCGACGTGACTACGGTAAACGCCTACGCGCACGGCGTGGTGACCCGTCTCGACGGCAGGTCCCCCTCCCCCGTGAACGACCGGGAGGAACGGCAGTTGTGGCAACGTGTCGTCAAGAAGCTGGAGCTGCCATGGTCGGAGCAGTTCCTTGCTCAGGAGTACCGACACGTCATCCTTGCTCAGGACCTGCGCACCCCCGACGCCTACCGGACCGCCTTGCGGCGCGGTCGCGGGAGCGCTCTGCCGTCCGCTCGACGCAACGAACTATGGTCCGCCGTCGAGCTGTTCGAGTCGATGCTGCGTACTCAGAAAGCCACAACGCATCTGAAGGTGTGCGCGCGAGCGGCGGACCTCCTGGCCGGCTCGGCGCCCACCCACGACCACGTCGTGGTCGACGAGGCCCAGGACCTCCACCCCACCCAGTGGCGCGTCCTGCGCGGTGCGGTGGCACCCGGCAGCGACGACCTGTTCATCACGGGCGACCCTCACCAACGGATCTACGACTCGAAGGTCTCTCTCGGCTCCCTGGGCATCTCGGTGACCGGACGCACCCACCGTCTGCGCATCAACTACCGCTCCACGGAAGAGATCCTCGTCTGGTCGACCGGCATCCTCAGCCCGGTATCGGTCGACGACCTGGGCGGTGAAGGCAGCGACAGCCTCGCCGGATACCGCTCGCTGCTGCACGGCCGAAGGCCCCACACGGACGGGTATGGCTCCGAGCAGGCGGAGGTCGCGGCCCTCGTAAAGCGCGTCGAGGGCTGGATAGCCCAGGGCATCCGCCCTTCGGAGATCGGCGTATGTGCCCGATTCAACGTCCTGCTGGACAAGGCGTACGACAAGCTGGCCGCGGCCGAGGTGCCAGTGGTCCGGGTCAGGGACAACCCGGGGCCGACCGTGGATGGGGTACGGCTCGCCACCATGCACGCCATGAAAGGGCTGGAGTTCCGCTGCGTCGCCGTCCTGGGGGTGACGGCAGGTGCGATGCCGTTCTCTCGTGAGGTGACGCCTGTCTCCGTGGACGCGCTGCAGCATGATTCGGATCTGCTGCGGGAGAGGTGCCTGCTGTTCGTGGCTTGCACGCGGTCGCGGGAGGCCTTGGCGGTTTCGTGGAGCGGGACCGTGAGTTCGTTCGTACCGCAGCCGAAGTGACTTATCAGGACAGTGACGTGATGACCGGTCAGTTATCGGGTGCGAGCGCCCCGTTACCGAGACCGTCTCTCGCCAGACTCGCTACGTCCCGGCTCAGCTCCGCCAACCTTCGCGATCGCTCCTCGAACTCCTGGAGAGCGCGGAATGCTGCCCCGTACCGGCGTTGACCAGTGATGTCCATCTGCGGGATGCGGGCACCCTTACCGTCGAGGCGAAAGGTGCCGCTGGAGCTCGTAGAACGTCGCGTGTTCGCTGCGCTGCGCAGAAACCCCTGAAGGTAGTCGGTGTCAAGCTGGTCGCTGACCGAGACCGGCTCCGGATCCCCATACTCGACGAGCCCGGCGCGGGCGAGGTCGGCGACGCTGACGGTAGGGCCGTCCAGGGAACTGGGGCCGGCACCCGCTGCCAGCGCCGGCAGCAGCTCGGCCAACAGCCGCACCTGCTCGTTCAGCTCCCTTCTCAGAGCCTGGTATTCAACAACGTAGTCGCGGTGGGACTCCTCAACGTGGCGGCCTGGCGTGAGGTCGACAGTGTCGTCGAGCAGATCGATCAGGGGAACGTCCGCCAGCTGGTCGCGCCCCGGTTCCAGAGAGCCGTCGGGGTCGCCCGCCGTCAGATCGACCATGCGGACGACAGTGACGGCGTCGCCCAAGGCTAGCGGGCGGCGCAGGTGCCACAGATGAATCGGGAGTGCGTGCGAAGCCGCAGTACCGGACGGAAGGGCGGTCACCTGGGTGAGGATGCCCCGTCGCACGAGCTCGGCACGGATACGGCGGCCCGCCTTGCGGTAGGCAACCGAGGCGGGCATGACCATGAGCACGCGACCGCCGGGCACAGTGTGCGCGTAGGCATGCTGCAACCAGGCGAGTTCGCCTTCGGCGCGCGACGGAGTACCGAACTCCCAACGTGAGTCGAGGAGCAGGTCCTCGCGCCCCCAGTCGGGCTCACCGACCGGCGGATCGCAGACGACAAGGTCGGCGCCCAGGTCCACCCATCGGTCATCGCGCAGCGAGTCTGCGGCGGCGACCACCACACCTGTACGTCCGGTGAGGTCGGCCCGCAATTGCGCGAACCGAGCACTGCGAGCGTCGGACTCTTGCCCCATCCGCGTGGGCCCATGCTCTGGGCCGACGGCGAGCAGCAAGGTGCCAATACCGCAGGCCGGGTCGAAGAGGGTCGCGCCGGACGCCACTTCGCCGACGAAATGGCGTACTGCGCGGACGATGCGCGGCGAGGTTACCTGGTCCGAACCTGCCCGACGCACGGAGTCGGTGAAGCGCTCAGCGAGCGCGCTCACCACCTCGGCCGCCCCACTGCTCTCCGTCAGATCCGTCACGAGCCGGACCACGTCCGCCGGTAGCTCCGCGGGCGCCTCCCCCTCGGCAAGGAGTTGAGTGACGTCGGCAAGCCCGCCGATCATGTCGTCACCGTAGACTCCGCGCAGCTCCTGCCACAGCTGCACGTCCACCGAGACGTCCTGCCCCTTGCGCTGCCTGTCCAGCCAGGCCTGTACCTCAGTCAGGTCGAACAGCGGACTGTTGGCACCGCCACCGGCCGGCGTCGGGAAGTCGTCGTAGCGTCGCCGCCAGTTCGAGACAGCGGCGCGGGTGACGCCCGCCAGCCGGGCGATCTCGGAGCCGGTGACCAGCGGGCCGGCCGATGGGGCGGGGGTGTCCGTCATACGGGCAACCGTACACAAGGTCGATCAAGCCATCAACGCATGAATTCGTTGACGGCGTTAACAATCGATTCAATTCTTACCTGTGTACTGGTTTCCCTCACTACTCCTGGAACGACTCCGCGAAGAGAAGCAGCTGTTCGCCCTCGTCTCCGCGCTCCCGTGCCTCGGGTTCCTCCTCCAGACCGGGGCAGGGTGCTTCGCCGGATCGGGATCTCCGCCCGGAGCTACATCGATGTTGCGTGCATCGAAGAAGCTCGGCCAGCCCTGGCGAAGCGCTACTGGGGAGTGCCGCCTTGGCCGTCGACATCCTTCCGGCGCCACGTCACCTGTACCTGAATGTGGCCCTGCGCCCCCGTGCGGGCCAGGACGGCGCCGACCTCCGCGTCGAGTTGGATGCCGAACTCGACGGTGACCTCGTCCGGGCGCTGGGGGAGACTACTCATTCGGTTCAGTGTGGAGGCTGCCGCTCTGCGGACCCCTTCCAGCGCGGACTCGAACGAGGCGGTGGCGCGGGCCACGACATCCGAGGCGCTGGTCGCCGGGACGACACCACTCCCGAGATCGTCCATCTGCGCGACGACGGACCCGCCGTCCTCCAGCTCGAACCGCAGCAATTCGCCCACTGCTCTCGCCCCCGACCGTTTCGGCGTACGTCGCGCATCTCATGGCGTACTCGCGCGTACCTCCCGGCAGACGGTAGCGAAGGAGATGCCACAGTGGGACACCATGTCTGAAATCTGGAATCGGACTACCTAGTTCCGGCCGAAGTGGCTTCTGGGCACCCTTCCGGTGCCGCAATCAACGGTCCACTATGAGAGAGGACCTTTGGATGCGATGCAACCAACCTCGGCACACCGACAGGGGGCAACGGGACGTGACGACTTCTGCGACCGAGTTCGAGACCGATCTTGTCGATCTCAGCCAGTGCGGGCTCCAGGAAGTGATGACCTTCCATGACCCACTGGTCGTGGATGCGTTGCACGCTCTGGTTCGGCACCTCGGCGAGAGGTCCGCAGCCCAGAGCAATAACGGCGGTGGCGGCAGCCCATACTTCGCCGCTGGTTGCGACGCCAGCGATCTGTAGAGCCGGATGTTCGAGCCGCCTTCCGACACCAGGACGACGCTCGGCAGACATCGAACGCCGGCATCCGACGTCGACGCGTTGGCCGTGGGACGCCTGACACCAGGTACCGCGCGCCGGATCCGCGCCGTGGAACGCAGTCGTCGCATGCTCATGGTGCGCGCCGTGGCGGAGACCGCACGGGAGTGTGCGGTGGACGCCGGTCCAGCGCTGCCATCGTTGCGAATCGCCCTGGATCTCCTGCTCCGGGCGGAGCAGGCCCGCCCCGACGTGGTCGTCGACCTTCTGGAGCATCCCGGTACCGGCATCTGGGCGGTACGCGTCCTGGAACGTCTGCGCGACGGCGACAAGATTCCGCACGAAGGCCGGGACGGGTTGCCCTTGTGGGCGGAACTCGGATACCTGCACTGCTTGGCAGCCGCCGCGGCACTACGCTCGGGAACTGAGGGAACGATTCGCTTACCGGTGCGCGAAGGCTGCGTGGCGCTGCCGACGCTGGGCAGGATCCGCCTCCCTGTGGCGATGGACGACGAGGCTCGAACACCTGCCGTCGTCACTCTCCGCATCCCCCGTGCGGGATCCGGCCCGGCGGAGCTGACCGCGGGCGAACGCCGACTGAGTCTGCCCGCTGATCCGGGCCGGACGTCGAGCAACTGGCAGCCGGTGCGCAGGGCCGCCTGGGACCCTGAGAGGAGCGCTTTTCCCCTGGTTCTGGAGGACTGCGATCCGTACCGGGACTTCCGCGCGCAGACATTGCCCTCGTCCAGCGTCTCGCTGAGCCACGATCAGGCTCAACGCTGGCAGCAACTGCTACGTGAAGCAGGGCAGTTACTGTCCGCCAGGCACCCACAGGCAACGGAGTTGCTGGCCGCCACACTGCGGGTCGTCGTCCCGTTGCCGGCCGCGCCTCGGTTCCGCACCGCCAGCGCCTCCTACAGCGAAGCCTTCGGCAGCGCATTGATCTCGCTGCCCCCCGATCCGGTCGAACTGGCCGTGACGATGGTTCACGAGGCCCGGCACTCCGTCCTCAACGGCCTGTTGCATCAACTCCCGCTGTTCGACGAGGACTCGCCGGGTGCGGAGGATCCGCTGTTCTACGCCCCGTGGAGGGGCGACCCACGTCCGTTGTCAGGTGTGCTGCACGGCGCATACGCCTTCGCGGGCGTGACGGAGTTCTGGCGCGTCGAGCGCCGGGCGCTGAGCGGTCCTGCCGCTGACCTCGCCCACTTCGAGTACGCCGTCTGGCACACGGCGGTCGGGGAGGCGCTGGCGACGCTGCGCACGTCGGCCGGGCTGACGGAGGCGGGCCGGCAGTTCGTCGAGCGGATGGCCGAAACGGCCGACGACTGGCCGTACGAGCCCGTACCGGGGTGGCCGGGAGAGCTGGCCCGTGCGGAAGGGGCCGATCTGCGGGCCGTCTGGCGAGCCCGGCACACCCGGCCGGACCTCGGTCAGGTGCGGGTGCTCACCGAGGCATGGAGCAGCGGTGCAGACCCGAGCACGGCGCCCGGTGTCCGCTCCCGCTTGCGGCCCGACCCACAGGCCAGCTCGCCCGATGCACGGGGTGAGCTGAGGCGCGTACGGCTGGCCGAGCCGGAGGCCTTGCTCACCCGGGCACGTGCCAATGACGATACTTCGAACCGACCCTCCGCCCTGGTGGCTGCCGATGTCTCTCTGCTCCGCGGCGACGCGGCCCGCTCCGTGCGGGGCTACCTGGACGTGCTGACCGAATACCCCGGACTGCCTTCCGCCTGGGCCGGGTTGGGCCTGGCGCTGTCCGACGCCGGCCAACCCACCGCGGCGCATGCCCTTCTGCGCCGCCCGGAGGTGGTCCGAGCGGTTCACCAGCAGACACGTGAGCGGTGCGGGCGGTCGCCCGATCCGGTCGAGGTGGCCGACTGGATCGGGCGAAACCCCGCGGTGTGCGACGAGTCCTGACACGGACGTGGCCGTAAGGGCCCGCCCGGTCCGCGTCGCTACAGCGGCATCGGGTCGATGTCACAGTTGGCCAGCTTGTTGTCGGCTGCTGCAGCGGTGGCTGGGTGGTCGGCGCCGAGTACCCGTTCGTAGCGCACCAGCGTGTCCGCGCGCAAGGCATCGGCCTCTTCGACCCGGCCCAGCAGTCGCAGGCCAAGAGCGAGGTTGACGCCCGTGGCAAGGGTTGCAGGGTGGTCCTCTCCCAGCCGCAGCCGGCTCTGCTCCAGGGTGCGGACGCTGAGGTCCACGGAGGCTTGGACCTCGCCCAGTTCATAGAGGTCGGCAGCGAGATTGGTGGAACAGGCCAGCACGTTCGGGTGATCGGAACCCAGCCTCTCGCCGAGGTCCGAAACGATCTGCTCGTTCAGTTGGCGAGCTTCCTCGGTGCGTCCCAGCAGCCTGAGGCAGACAGCGTGGTTGACCTGCGCGCCCAGAGCATGGGGATGGGTCGGCCCGAACAGGCGCTCATAGCCCTTGCATCCCTGGTCGCTCAGGTGGAGCGCCGACTGGAGATCGCCGCTGTGCCGGACGTCGACGGCGTGGGCGAGCAGCGCGGCCAGGGTATCGGGATAGCTGTCGCCGTAGCGGTTGCGGAACAGGGTGAGCGCCTTGGTGGAGAGCTCCAGTGCCTGTTGGTGACGGCCCGCTCGACGTTCCGCGACCGCCAGGCCACGATAGCTGCCGATGGTGTTGGGGTTCGTCGGCCCGAAGTTGTACTCGTAGCGTCCGGAAACTTCCTGCTGCTGGTCACGGGCCTCGACGTACTCGCCGGCCTCCTGGCGGTCGCCAGCCACTCCGGCCAGGGTGGCCAGGGTGGACAGCGCATTCTCGCCGAGTTCCTCCACCTTGCGGCGGTGGGTGTCCTGGTCCAGCTCCAGCGCCTCACGGAAGTCGCCGGTGAGGCGGAGATTCAGGGCGACTCGGTGAGCGACGATCAGAGTGGACACGTCATTGGGCCCGTACAGGCGCCTGCTGGCCTCGAAGGTCTCCCGGTCCAACTGGGAGGCGGCCGTGAAGTCGCCGCGCATGCGGAGATCCCAGGCGAGCATGCTGGTGATCTCCAGCGTCATCTCGTGCTCCGGGCCCAGTGTCTCGGTCATCGCCCGACGGGTGCGTTGGTCGAGTTCGTACGCCTTTTGGTAGTGGCCCAGGATGCGCAGCGCGTCGCCGTAGAGCTTGGCCGCCAGTAGCACGTGCTCATGGTTCTCGCCGTCGAGGCGTTTCCATGTGTCGTAGGCCTGCTGCGCCAGGTCACGAGACCCTTCGTGATCGCCCCACGAGAACATGTACTGGATCTCGTTGAGGATCAGCTGGCGCACCCAGGGGTCGGCGGACTCCACGGCGTGGCTGCTGAGCACGTGCGGGAGCAATTCGCCGTACTGCTGCCACTGGCGCGGGTCGCTCGGTGCGCCGGGGTCGCCCTTGGCGAGCAGGCGGTGCGCGCCGTTGCGCATCTGCTCCTTGAGCGCGTCCGGCATCTGGTTGATGAGCACGCGCTGGACCAACCGGTGCAGCTGGACGGTGTTGGTGCTGTGGTTGATTCTGGCCAGCGCGTACCGGTTAATCTCCCGGATGGCCCGGCCCAACCGGATCGGATCGCTCAGTGCGGCGGCGAGTTCCGGGGGAACCGGAGCGTCACGGACACCGGTCAGCAATCGCCGTGAAATCGGTTCGGGGGCGAAGAACGCGCATACCTGGAGAAGTTGCAGGGCCGCCGGGTGGTTCTTCTGAAGTCGCTCCAGCGAGACGTTCCAGGCCGCGGCGACGGACAGCGGATAGTCCCGGGGAGGGTCGCTGACCATCAACTCGGCGGCCTGCTGTTCGAACAGTCGTAGATATTCGTCCGCGGGCATTCCGGTCTCGGAAAGCCAAACGGCGGCCTGCTCGATACCGAGGGGCAGATCGCCGAGAGTCTCGGCGAGCCGGTCCGCTGTGGGGTCGTCGAGATTTGGCGCGCGCAACTGCAACAACTGGCGGCTTTCTTCGCGCGCGAAAACATCGACTTCCAATGGTCGTGCTGCGGTAGCCCATTGAGCGTTGCGAGAGGTCACGAGAATGCGTCCTGGGCCGTTGGTGGGAAAGAATTCGCGGACGGCTTCGGGGTCCTCCGCGTTGTCGAATACGAGCAGCCAGTTCTTGTACGGCTCGCCTACCCGCAGGGCCTCGATGACCGCGGGCACGGCCGTGTTGGCCTCGCCGGTACCGACCTCAAGTCCAAGCCGCCTGGCCAGCTCCACCAGCACCTGCCGGATCTGCTGCGACTGCTCGGAGGGGATCCACCAGACCACCTGATATTCGTTGATGTGGCGATAGACGTATTCAACGGCGAGCTGCGACTTCCCGACACCGCCCATGCCCTGCAGGGCTTCCGGCAGGACGGCGGTGGTTCCCTCCTGCAGGCGACGGTGCAGGTCCTCCAGCAATTGCCCACGCCCGGTGAAGGCGCGGTTCCGTGGAGGTACGTTGCCCCAGACGGGCGGCGGTTTCTGCGCCCCATCTCCCCTCGTCCTTGCGGGGACAGGCTGCACGCCACTCACGGACACGATCCCTCCAGCGTCTTCAGGTTGCCCGGGCTCACCCACTCCAGTGGGAACGTGATCACTCCCACCGCCTAGGAGGGCGATTTCCGAACCGACATACTCACTACTCTGTGTATCACGGTCATCACGCGGAATGGTGGCCGTGGTCTCGTGGGCGGAGGGACCCCGCTGACCGGCCCGTGCGGAAGCCGGTTCTTCCTCGGTTCGCAGTCGGTCATAGAGGACCGCCGCTGCCACTGTGTGCTGCCCGTCGAGGGCCTTCAACGCAGGCAGTGCGGGGGTGAGCCATGTTCGTACCCCGTCCAGGGGCACGAGGGCGGCACGGCTCGGGTCCGCCACAAGATCGCGCATTTGGCGCACGGCACCGCTGGCAGAACCCGGCAGGACTGTCGAAAGATGATCGAATACCAGTTTCATCGCAAGAGCGGTTTCTCTGCGGGTCCCTTCGGCCAGCAGCTCCTGGCGCACGCCGGAGGCGAACTCCAACTCGACCCTTGCCGGTGCCGGGACATCGAGATCGGCCGGGGCCGGCTGCAGCAGTCCGCTCAGCAGCAACTCCGTCAGGTGCCAGGGGCGGGCCTCGGGCAGCAGCCTCTTGCGCAGCACTTCCAACATCGCCATGTTGACGGGGATCGCCGCGACGAGCTGGGCCAAGTGATAAGCGGTGGGGCTGAGTTGCGCCCTCAGCTGACGCACCCGGTCGGTCGGCGAGACCAGCGGCGGAGGGAACCGCGCGGGTGAGACGGCCTGCGCCCTCGCGGACACCGTCACGGCTCTCATAGTGTACTCAGCCGCCCGCTCATGGCGGACGAACCCGGCCCACGTACTCAGGGCCTCCGGAGTCAGTTCCAGCACCGGTACGGGCAGTGACGCGGCCATCGCGTCCTTGACGTCCGAATCGGTTCTCCCTAAGTCGAAGCCGTCCGGCCGATGCGACCACAGGCAGTTGGCCGCGACGGGGTCAGGGCTGCGCAGCAGGGTCCGGTGCGGGACCACGGCCATGCGCGACCACAAATGCTCGGGCAGGACACTGACCACGGCCACGGGCATCCGGGCTGCCCATTGAGCCAGCACGCGTTGCCCGCTCCCGTCCCGCCAGCGACTCGCGTACAGATCGGTCAGCACCAGGGCCGTCTGCCGGCCGAAGGCATCGGGCAGGACAGGCGCACCCCCCTCGGATCCGACACCGTCCCCCGACCGCCAGGTGCACACCCGTACGTCGCGGAACACCCCCGAGCCCCTCATTGCCGCCGCGAACTGCGTGGCGGTTCGTGACCACAGGACCATGGAGTCCCCGGTGTCGACCACCAGGGTCATGGTCAGCCAGCGCTCCCTGGCGGGCCGGAATCGAGGCACCCACACGCCCCGCTCCGCCCGGGACTCTGCCGTGGCCTCCTCGTCCAGCACTCGCACCGTGCGCGAGCGCAGACGCCTGCGCAGCGGCAGAAGTGCCTTCTCGATCTGCCGGGACCGATCGAGCCCGGGACCGTCCTGGAGGTCCGAGAACACCGTCGAGCCGCTGGTCGACTCCGACTCCAACTCCGGCGCGCCGGCCAGGGAAACGGGCACACCGACGTGCGTCGGCCACAGCGGCGCCGGCGCCGCAGGAACCTCTTCGCCTTCCCCGGAACGGCTCGGCTCCTCAAGACGTCCTTTGCCGGCAGCTTCCAGTTCCTCCTCCAGCGGCACGTCGGCATCGGAAGGGTCGACAGGGCGGGGAGAAGAGCCATCGGCATCCGGGGACCGCTCGGCGGGCGTGGCGTTCCATGCCGCCTCGGCCCGAGCCTCGCGTACGGCTCGGACACGCAGGTCGAGCTGAACGGCCAGCCAGGCGACCTCACCGGCCTCGTGCAGCGTCAGATCGGGACAGGCCTCCTCGTGCGAGGCGATACCCGGCGCAGTACCGTCACTCGCCCTACCGTGGCGGGAGGGCGGCAGGGTCATGCAGAACCAACTTCGTCAAGCCTCCGCCACAGCGAGTGCAGCAGCCGGTTCCAGGAGGCCTCACCCGGGCCCGAGGGCGAGACGCGCAGGAATTCCGCATTCATCAGTTGGTCGGCGGCCAGGGTGCCACCCGCCAAGGCGCGTGCGAGGAAGTCGCGGATCATCGCGGCACGTTCGCTCCCCTCACCGCCGGTGAACTGCGCCGCCAGCATCGCCGCGAGCCGGTCGGCGTCGGGCGGGGGCATCTCCAGGCTGAGGCAACGGCGCAGGAAGGCGGGAGGCAGGGATCGCTCGCCGTTGCTGGTGATCACCACGAAGGGAAAGGCCCGGCAACGGATCCGTCCCCGGCGCACCACAAAGGTGTCGTCGGGGTCGTCCGTGTGCACCTCGACCTCCGGCATCCGCGAACGCACCCTGGAGAGCTCGGGAATCTGGAATTCACCGTCCTCGAACGCCCCGAGCAGGTCATTGGCCAGGTCGGTGTCGGCCTTGTCGAACTCGTCGATCAGCAGCACCCGCGGAGTATCCCGGGGAATCAACGCGGTGCCGAGCGGGCCCAGTTGGACGAAGTCACCCAACCCATGGAGACCGTCAGAACCGCCATGCAGCGGAGCGTCGGCAGCCGACCCGTCCTCCGACAGCCGGCCCGCCGTTGTGGCGGAGCCGTGCAACGCGCCGCTCGCAGCGGCGTCCTGCACGCGCCCGATCGCGTCGTAGGCGTACAACCCCTCTTTGACGGTGGACCTGCTGGTGATCGTCCAGCGCAGGACACGACCGAGGCCGAGTTCGCGGCTGACCCGGTGAGCGAGGCTGGACTTACCGATTCCAGGAGGGCCGGTGACGATCAGCGGCCTGCGTAAGAACAGCGCCACGTTGACCATGTCAGCCTCGTCGGAGGACGTACGAACCATCGCGTCAGACGCACCCAGACGGCGGCGGATCTCGGAGTCGTCGCGGGGAGCGGCGCCGGGGACGACAGGACCGCCGTCGAAGTCGCGCCAGGGAGGCGGCGGGGGCAGCCGGTCGGCCAGGGGCATGGAGGACACGTCACCCGTGCCGCCGTAGATCCACCAGTCATTGGCATCACCTGACGGCGCCGATGCGCCGCCAGGCACACGCGGCTCCTCCGGGACGTCGTTGCCCATAGCCACCCCCTCTCCCGGAACCCGGACCGGGTCCACTGGGCGACCGGCCCCGGATCCAGCGATGCCCGGTTTCGATCGATTGTCGTGCTGGCCAGTCACGAATAGCGTTGTGACCGGCGGTCAGGTCGGTCACACCCTAGTGGGTCGTGCAGCGCCTCGGTCGTTCTCAGATAATTGGCTCCGGCACCTCCGGGAGCCTGTTCGGGTCGTCCCATAGCACGGCAATACGAGGGTTGGTGAATCCCTCGCCGCCATGGTCCCCCGTACGGGGAGCGGAGCGCAAGCGCGCCAACCGGTCCAGCGCCTGGCTCAATCGGCCCTCGAGCGCGCTCTCGGCCACGGTGTGCGCGTGTTCCGTCAGCGGCCCCGATCGGCTCCACAGCACCAGCGGCAGACCCGCCTGCAAGCCGACCAGCAACTCGCTCTTACCACGCTGCCCGTCAGGTGGAGAACCCAAGGCCATGAGGACGACAGCGGGATCGTCCACGAGACGCGCGTAGAGATGGTCGTGCTGCGCGCCATCGCCTTCTTCGCAACGGTGCATCCGTGCGCCCCCCGCGGCATCGGTCAGTACGTCCCACCGCTCGTTCCACACCCTGTGCAACTGCAGTGCCTCCATGCGCTCCAGGCTTCGTACGACGACCTTGTAGCCGTGCCCGATGGACGGTCCGCCGAACTCGCTGTCCCACACCTTCTCTTCCCCGAAGGCGCCGCGCCGGGACCACTCCTCCACCGGCTCATTCACCAGAGAGAAGGGGAGTATGAACTCGATTACGAGACCGCCCCGGTGGGCGCGGAGCCGTATCTCCTCACGGTCGAGAAGGATTGCCACATGGCGTCGCACCGCGGACACCGGCACGGAGCGCTCGTCGCGCCGGCGCGGCGCCCAGGCCGAACCGCTGTTCGCCCAGCAGGTGATGTCGACCCGATCCGGCGAACCAGTCGACGGTGCGAGCCGGATGAGCAGATGGGCCGGATGTCCGGGCTCGGTGCGCCATCTGCCCGTGTGCGTACGGGAATCGTCCAGAATCCATTGGGCTTCCAGGTTGTCCTGGACGGTGGTGCGGACATGGCGGTTCGTCCAGGACCGGATCGCGTCCCCGCGCTCTGGAGTGAGCACGACCGCGAGTTCCTGCAGGAACCGCAGGGTGCGCGGAGCTCCGTCCGCGGGACGGTTGGTGTGCCCGAGCAGTTGGTAGGCGTCCCAAGCGGTGTGGACGATGTCGGGCAACGGGCCAAAGTGGTCACCGGCCGCCGAGTGGTAGACGGCTGCAAGTTCCGGCACGGTGGTCCTGTCGAGCCCCGCCAACAGGGCGCTCAACTCGTGCTGGTCGGGTTCATCGAGGAGCGGAGCGACGACCGGGTGGGCCAGTGCCGCAGCATGTCGGGAGGGCAGGTCGTAGTCCGCCAAGTGCTGTACGGACTCAGTGAGATGGCGCCAGCCGTCGGTCACGGATCCGAAGGCACGCACCATCACCACGATGTGGATCTTTTTGTCGTCGAACTCGGCCACGGACAGGCGCAGTCGTAGCCGCTCCATGGCATCGACCACGCAGATGCGGCGTACCTCCAGGTCGTCGAGCACCGACACCTTCATGAGAGCGTCCGCCAGTTGGGCTGCGGACTGCGAGTCCCGGGACGCCGCCGAGTCAGTCATCGCTGCCCAGACGTTCGGGCCAGGTCTTCCTCGCCTCTTCCACGAAATTCTTCACCGCGGTGGTGTCCCCCTCAATCCACTGCACGGCCGTGACCAGGGCGACAGGGCCCTGTTCGAACTCTCCGCACCTACGGACAATCTGATAGAGCTGAATGCGTGGGCTGCTTTGCCGCGCGATCCCGGAGACGATCTCGGGCGGGAGTTGGAGCAGCAGTTGGTATCCCGCGTCGATTCGGAACGATTCGATCGCCAGCAGGCGATCCACCACGGCCCACAGGACACGCGCAGGCAAGGGTTCGTCGATGTGGGTCAGTTGCGGAGCAGCGCGAGGCGGGGCGGGCGCCGCGATCGCGAAGCTGGTCCCGTCCAGGACGTCCAGCGGAATCATCCACGCGACCCGTGTCGCTACGACGGCGTGCGTCGAGCGCGCAGCGAGCACGGCCGCGAGTACGCCCACAACCAGACCGCGCCGAAGGTCCCACACGCCCGCACCGCTGAAGCCCCGCGTGACAGGGGCGCCCACAGGGTCGAGGCCGTCAATCTGCCTCCATGCGGGGTGTGCTCCGCCGGCCCCCACTATCTGCCCGCGGGCCCAGATTCCGTCCGGTACCCCGCTTGGATACCCGTACACCGCGACCGACTCACTGGTGCCCGTGCCGCAGCTGCCGAGCGGCGCGGGGACCGCGCCCGCCGGGAGCTCACCCTCCAGCTGCAACACCGCGACATCACCCGCCGGAGGCGAGCGCAGCCAGCCGGCTTCGGCCACGTGAGCGTGGATCGACTCGTGCGGGCCCTGTGCGGTGGCAGGGAATTCCAGCAGGATCTGTCCCTCCGGCGCCGCGTCGGTATGGGGCCCAGGCAGACGCAGTGCCGCCTCAACGACATGCGCGCAGGTGAGGACGGTTCCACTTGTCAGAAGCACCCCGGCACCGACAACTCCCGCGCGCTCGTGGTCTCGTACACGGACCCGCCACGCGCCAATGCCCGGCGATGCGGAGGCACCGACGTCCCGTAACCCCACGTGTCCCCCTCGTGTGCCATGCGGGAAAATCAGGGTAAGCCGAAGCGAAGCGCTTGTGTACGGGGGAAACCTGGCCGGATTGCGTGGTCGCGTTCATCGGGTACTTCACACCTCGCCACCACGAGGCTTTCGGTCCGGGCAAGTCGCCTACTCCCCCTGCCGCTTGCAACGTGGACCCGCCTGCCACGCCGACATTGGCGTCACCGTCGCGGCAGGGAAGGTGCAGCACCAATAGGTCGGTCCGCAGCCGCTGCTCAGCGTCAGTGCGGCCGAGCACAATCACGTCGCGGACGTCGTACGCATAAAAGAGTGGAAAAAGGTGCTATGCGGACATACCACCCCACGTTCGCGGCACCCAGCACGAAGGCCGCGAGGATGAACCTGCTGCGTCGCAGTCACGCCTCATCGAGTGGTGCAGGAATCCGGAATGCCTAGCTCTCACTGCGGGCTTCACGGTAGGCAATGTCAAAAGATCCGGGCAGCGCCACGGCCGTTCACTGCGGCGCGAGCGAACATATGCCGCAACACATGCCCCATCAGGGATCCCCTTGCGGAGCAGGGCTTCGGCATAGTTGCATGACGTCCAGTTCGTGATCATTCGAGGCCGAGGAGTGCGCGGGGGCGGCGAGGGTCGCGAGCGTTGCAGCAGAGGCTGGCCCGCGGTGTTCTTCACTCCGGCCGTCCGGAGGGCTCCGATGTCGATGTCGCGCCAGATGGCCATCGCGCGGGCGCGCTGCAGGTCCGCAGCGGAGAGGCATCCTCGGCGAAGCTGGTGTCGCGGACATGGTGCAGGGCCTCGATCTCTAGGACACCTCGCGAAGGCCGTTGGAGAAGTCGGCTCGCCGCTGTTCGCGCTCGTCCAGATCTGTCACGACTTTCGGATTTATCCGAACTTCCCGATCCTCCACCCGTCAACCCCCAACGGCATCCCGCACCTATCCGGAACGTGAAATACCCCTTTCCGTCCCCCATGAATTGGACGGGACGGGCAATACGCGGCGGACATCGGCACGTTGCTATTAGCAGACGCACTCAAGTCCGACCCGGAATCGACCCCAACAGGTCAATGAATCGCAAAAAATACGCCCTGCCCTGCAGAAACTTAGAGCGGCAGACGAGTCGGGCTGTACGCCGGGTTCTGTCTCCCGGTCGCCTCGCGGCGGCCGGGGAGACGGCCATCCATCTAGGGCCGGCGTTGCCGCCGGCCTCGTGCGGTCTACCCGCGGACTCGGGCGAGCAGCCCTCGAACGTCCGCGCAGGGCACGTGTTACCGCGCCCCTCTTGACCTTGCTCCGGGTGGGGTTTACCTAGCCGCCTGAGTCGCCTCAGGCGCTGGTGGTCTCTTACACCACCGTTTCACCCTTACCTGGGACCGAGGTCCCTGGCGGTTTGCTTTCTGTGGCACTGTCCCGCGGGTCACCCCGGGTGGCCGTTAGCCACCACCCTGCCCTGTGGAGCCCGGACGTTCCTCGGGAAGCGCCCCCGAAGGGGACTCCACGCGGCCGTCCGCCCGGCTCGTCTGCCGTGTCGACCATGGTACCGGGCCCGCGGCCCGCCCTGGAACCGGAGCCGTCGGGGCCGCCGTCGCCAGGAACGAGCCCAGCAGGATCAGCGTGAACGCCGCCACCACTCCCGCCGTCAGCTCCTCGTTCAGGAACAGCACGCCCGCCGTCACCGCCACCGCCGGGTTGACGTACGTGAAGACCACCGCCCGTGTCGGACCCGCCTCCCTGATCAGTTCCAGGAAGACCACGAAGGCCAGGGCCGTGCAGATCACTCCCAGGCCCGAGAGGGACGCCAGGACCGAGGGGGACGGGACCGACGACGGCCACGTCAGCGCCGCTGCCGGGGCGTATACCAGCGCCGCCAGGAGCAGGCAGGGGGCTATCAGTTGCAGGGTCGGGACCGGCTTCAGGTAGCGGGCCATGATGAGTGGGGCCGTTGCGTAGCCCACCACCGTCACCAGCATCTCCGTCAGGGCGCGGGCGTTTCCGCCTGTCAGGTGTGGGGCCGTGAGGACCGCCACGCCGGCCAGGCCCAGTGCCAGGCCCGTCATGCGGCGGGCGCCCAGGCGTTCCGTGTCTCCGAAGTAGCGGGCCAGGAGTATGCCGACGATGGGTACTCCCGCGATCAGCAGGCCCGCCGTCGAGCTGGAGAGGTGGCGTTCCGCGTCGGTCAGGGTCCACCAGGGGCCGATGATCTCTATGCACGCGAACGCCAGCATGGGGCGCCAGTGCGCTCGTACGACTCCGATCAGGTTTCCCTGGCGGATCGCGAAGGGCAGCAGCAGGGCCGCGCCCAGCGCACATCGCGTGAACACCACCATGGACGCGGACATGCCACCGTCCACCGCTACTTTGATCATCAGGTAGGGGATGCCCCAGAGCACTCCCATCAGGGAGAAGAGAAACCAGCCGCGTGCAGTCATGCACGCAGTCTCGGCCTGGTCAGCGGCGGGAGTCTTGAACGCTGTTGCGGTACGCCGCCGGAGTCACGCCCAGTACCCGGCGGAACCAGCGCGTCAGGTGCGCCTGGTCCGCGAAGCCGACCAGGGCCGCCGTCTCGGCCGGGCGGTGGCCCTTCTCCAGTAGGCAGCGGGCCCGGTTCACGCGGTGCTGGGCCAGCCAGGCGTACGGCGGCATCCCCGTGCTCGTACGGAAGGCTCGGAGCAGTTGGTAGCGGGACAGGTCCAGGTCCGCGGCCAGGGCGGAGAGGGAGGGTGGGGAGAGGAGTTCGTCCGTCAGACGGGCTCGGACCGTCTCGGCTATTCGGTCCGCGCCCGGGATTCTGTCGCACACCGGGCGGGCCGTGGAGTGGCGGCGGGCCAGGGCTGTCAGCAGCCATGGGATGCGGGACTCCGCCTCCAACGGGTCCGGGCAGACGCTCAGTTCGGTGTGTGCGAGGCGGAGGGCGGTGGCCAGTTCGGGGTCGTCGAGGACGGGGTCGCGGAAGTGCGGGATGCCGTACGTGCCTTCGGTGAGCAGGGGGACCTCGGCGTACAGGGCGCGGTAGGCGTAGCCGTCGGATGCCGCCGGGCCGCCGGTGTGCGTCTCGCCGGGGGCGAGAACGACTATCGAGCCGGGGCCCGTCTCGATCCGGCCGCCTCGGTAGTCGATGATCTCGGAGCCGCCGACGCAGACGCCGATGGTGAACTCCTCGTGGGCGTGGGGCGCGTAGCGGTGGCGGTCGAAGCGGGCGGTGAGGAGGTCGAGGGGGCGACCGCTCCGGCCGAGGGTCGCCCGGGTCCAGACCGCCTGCTCGCGCCCGCCCATCGACTCACGGCCAGTCGCTGGCTCACCGCCACTCACCGGTTCGCGGCCAGCCGCCTGCCCGTACCCGCCCGGCCGGCGAAGCCCATCCGCGCGCTCACCATCACCCCGTGCCCCCATGGCGTCGTACCTCCTCAGGGGTGCAACGCCCGCGTGCCCTTCTTCCATGCCCCGGCCAGGTCGGCGTCGTCCGGAAAGCGGCCGTGGATCTCCAGGATCACCATCCCGTGGGCGAACGCCCAGGTCGCCCGGGCCAGGTCCATGTCGCCGCCGCAGGCCCGGACGAGGGGCGCGGCGGCGCGGTCCTCCAGGCCGGGTGGGAGGAAGGCGCGAGGCAGGGGGCGCTCGGTGGCCAGGCAGTAGAGGTGGGGGTGTTCGAGGGCGTACTCGCGATACGCCTCGGCCAGGGCCGGGATCGATCCCGGGGCCTGGGTCTCGGCAGCCTCCAGCGCCGCGGCGGACTCGGCGAGCATCTGCGCGATCAGCTCGACCTCCACGGCCGACTTGTCGGGGAAGTGCTTGTAGAGGGACGGGGCCTTGATGCCCAGGTGGTCGGCGAGGGCCCGCATGGTCAGCGCGGCTGGGCCGGACTCCTCCAGGAGCGCCCGGGCCGCCGCTACGATCGAACGGGCTCGTGGCGACAGCCCACCGAACCCACCGCCCTGGGCGCCCTGGCCGCCCTGAGGACCCCGCCTGTCACCGACTTGAGTGCCCCGCCCGTCGGCACCTCGGTCGCCCTGCCCGTCAGTCACGCTGGAAGCCCTCCTTCGTCCGCAGGCCGTAGCCGAAGGCGCGATCGTACGAGATGTGGGCGAGCCAGCCGCACAGGGCCGCGAAGGCCGGGGCCCAGGTGACCGGTCCGAAGGTGTAGAGCGTCATGAGGGCGAGCGGGACGAGCGCTCGGTGGGCGGTGTTGTAGTACGGGACCGCGCGGGGCTGGAGGCGGCCCTTCGCCATCCCGCGCGCTTCGCCGATACCGACCAGGAACGTCAGGTCGGGCGCTATGAAGAACGCGACGGCCAGGAGTCCCGCGAGCCAGCCGTGGTTCATGGCTTCGAGTACGGCGAAGGCCGACCAGAAGAGCGCGTTCAGCAGCCAGGCGGTGCGGCGGGCGACCGGGAGCACGCGGCGGCGCCGGGGGGCGGTGTCCGTGCCCTCGGCGTTCGCGGTGTCGGCGGTGCCGGGCGCGGTGATCGTACTCATTGCTGCCTCCTGCGGCTGGGCGGTCGGGCTGTGCGGCGGGCCGGCCGCGGGCATCTGGCTAACGTCGTTAGCCACGACCCTACGGCTAACACCGTTAGCCGTCAAGGGATGTCCACCGACCCGCGACCCGCCGGGAAGGCCACCGCTTGACCCTGCCGCAACGTCAACGTTTCTACTGAGAGCATGCGGATCGGAGAACTCGCCGCGACCGTCGGCGTCACGACGCGGACCGTCCGGCACTACCACCACCTCGGGCTGCTGCCCGAACCCGAGCGGCGTTCCAACGGCTACCGCGACTACGGCCTGCGGCACGCGGTCATGCTCGCCCGGATCAAACGGCTGACCGAGCTGGGGCTAGGCCTCGCCGAGGTGCGGGACGCCCTCGCGGACGACGCGGGGCGCGATCTCGCCGAGGTGCTCGCGGAGCTCGACGACGACCTGGCCCGCCAGGAGGCGGCGATCCGGGAGCGGCGGCTGCGGCTGCGCGCCCTGCTGGACGGGAGCGGACTGACCGCCGAGGGGCCCGTGTCTCCCGAACTGGCCGAGATCTTCGGCGAGTTGACCCGGAACCCGGAACCGGCGATGGCCGCGAAGGACCGCGAGATGATCGCGTTCCTCGAAACGGTCGCCGCCCCGGAGGACCGCGAGCAACTGCTGTCCGCGATGCGTGCCACCGCGGACGTGCCCGGCGCACTGGAGCGGACGCACGAGGCGTACGCCCTGCTCGACGCGCTCGTCGACGTCGACCCTGCCGACCCCCGCGTCGAGGAGGCCGCCCGCGCCCTCGCCGACTGCCTGCCCGACGAGGCCCTGGAAGGCATGGGCCTCGGCCAACTCGACCTGGAGGGAACCGACATGACCGGCAACGGCAGCTTCTTCCGTGCCTTTCTCGACGACTTCGCCCCCGCGCAGGCCGCGGCGGTCCGCCGGACGATCGAACTGCTCGTGGAGCGTGCGCGATGAGCGCGGCGGCGGACACGGTGACGACGGCGGGCGGTACGCCGGCCAGCAGTACGCCGACGGGCGGCGCCATGCGGGCCGTACGCATCATGCGGCACCCAATCGCCCACGAGGTGCGGCTGCTGGCGAGCATCGGCCGGTGGGTGGCCCGGCGGCCCCACGGCATCGGGCACGGGCGGGCCTTCTCGTACGGGCGCGGCCAGGGCGCGATGATGTTCGGCTTCGGGTTCGTGTCCGTCCTCGAAAGCGTCTGTATGGCGGTGCTCCTGCGGAACCATCCCGCCGTCCACCGGGTCGTGTTCGCGCTCGACGTCTACACACTGCTCCTGATCGTCGGCATGCACGCGGCGTCCGTGACCCGGCCCCATGTGCTCGACGACACGGGGGACGAGGCCTTCCTGCGTATCCGCCGCGCCGCCCACGTCGACGTTCGCGTTCCGCTCGCCGCGATCACCTCCGTACGCCGCGAGTTGGTCACCACGCACGAGAAGCGCGACGGCCGGCTCGACCTGGCCATCGGCGCGCAGACCACGATCACACTCGAACTCTCCTCCCCCGTACGGCACTTCACCTTCCTCGGGCGCCCCAAGGACGTCACCATGATCCGCTTCCACGCCGACGAACCCGAGGCGCTGGTACGGGAGATACGCGCCGCGCTGGAGCCGACTCAAGAGCCCGCGTAGGAACTCACGCGGGAGCGAACAGCACCTTCGCCGAGCCCGGGTCGGCCTGTGTGAGCCGTACCCGCAGCCGCTCCCCCAGCGGCAGCGGCAGCGCTCCGGCCCCTTCCTCGCTCTTGATACGGGCGACGACGGCGGGGGACTCCAACTGGACGGTTCCCACGGTGGGTTCGCGTTCCTGTACGTCCACGACGGTGCCGTCGAAGAGTTCGCCGACGCGGTCCTTGAGCAGGGCCGCCTCGACGATGTCGACGCACTCGCGCTCGGCCGTGCCCGCGCGGCGGGTGCCCTCGGCCATCCGCTTCGGCAGGTCGTCGAGGGCGGCGAGCACCCACTCCGGAGGTTCCTCCCCGGCCGTCGCCGCCAGGCACAGTTCCGAGGCGTAGCGGTCGACCAGGCGGCGGAGCGGGGCCGTGCAGTGCGTGTAGGGCGCGGCCACTGCGGCGTGGGTGGTGAGGTCCGGGATGACGCCGTCCCGGAAGACCGTGTAGCCCGCGCCCCGCAACAGCGTCGTGCACTCCTGGAGGAAGGCCGCGTGGTGGGGCAGGTGCGGGTCCAGGGAACGGATCAGCTCGGCGTACGAGACGTGGTGCGGCCAGTCGATGCGCAGCGCCCGCGCGGTGCGCCGCAGTCGGCCGACAGCGCCATCGGGCGCTGCCGGGAGTGTGCGCAGCACGCCCGTGCCGTACGCGAGCATCAGCTCGGCCGCGGCCATGCCCGTGAGGAGGGAGATCTGCGCGTTCCAGCCGTCGGCGGGGAGCGGGGCGCGGTAGGTGAGTTCGTACGCGCCGTCGCGCTCGGTGATCTCCTGCTCGGGGACGTTGAGGGAGATGCCGCCGCGGGCCACTTCCTGTTGTTCGCGGAGGAGCCCGATGTCCTTGAGGAGGGCGAGCGGTTCCTCGGCGGTGCCCGCGTCGAGCTGCTTCTGGACGGACTCGTAGTCGAGCTTGGCGCGGCTGCGGACGAGGGCGCGGCGGACCTCGGTGGACGTCGGGCGGCCGTCCGCGTCCAGGTCGATCGTCCACAGGACGGCCGGGGAAGTCTGGTCCGGGAGCAGGCTCGCGGCCCCCTCGCTCAGGACCGGCGGGTGGAGGGGGATCTTGCCGTCCGGGAAGTAGAGGGTCGTGACCCTGCGGTGTGCCTCCGCGTCCAGGAGACCGCCCGGTACGACGAAAGCCGCGACGTCGGCGATGGCGTACCGCACGCGGTAGCCGTCCGGGCGGCGGGACAGGTGCATCGCCTGGTCGAGGTCGGTGGACGTCGGCGGGTCGATGGTGAAGAGGGGGACGTCCGTGGCGTCGTACGCCGGAAGCGTGGGTTCGCGGGCGGCCCGTTCCGCCTCGGCGAGCACCCGCGGCCCGAAGGCCTCGGGTACGTCGAGTTCGGTGCGCAGTGCGCGCAGCGCGGCCCGCAGGGGCGCCTCGGCTGCGCCGGTCACACGAATCTGGCGGCGGGGCATACGGCGAGCGTATGGCGGGGTGGGACGGGCGGCACCCCGTAGGCTTGCGCGTACCCCTCTCACGTACCGAATGCCGTGCAGAACCCCGTACAGAACCCACTACCGAACTCCGTACCCACCGCCGTACCGAACGTCCCAGGGAGAACCGCCGTGCTTGTGCTGCTGCCGCCGTCCGAAGGAAAGGCTCCCTCCGGGCGGGGCGCGCCGTTGAAGCCGGAGTCGCTGTCGTTGCCGGGGCTCGCCGAGGCGCGGCAGGCGGTGTTCGAGGAGCTCGTCGAACTCTGCGCGGGCGACGAGGAGAAGGCCCGCGAGGTGCTCGGGCTGAGCGAGGGCCTGCGCGGCGAGGTCGCCAAGAACACGGAGCTGCGGACCGCGGGGGCGCGGCCCGCCGGGGAGATCTACACGGGCGTGTTGTACGACGCCCTCGACCTGGCCTCGCTCGACACGGCGGCCAAGCGGCGGGCGGCGCGCTCGCTGCTCGTCTTCTCGGGGCTGTGGGGTGCGGTCCGGGTGACGGACCGGATTCCCTCGTACCGCTGCTCGATGGGTGTGAAGCTGCCGGGCCTCGGGGCGCTGGGCGCGCACTGGCGGGCGCCGATGGCCGCCGTGCTGCCCGAGGCGGCCGGGAGCGGGCTCGTGCTCGACCTGCGGTCCTCGGCGTACGCGGCGGCGTGGAAGCCGAAGGGGGAGGTCGCGGGGCGCACGGCGAGCGTACGGGTGCTGCACGCGCCGACCCGGAAGGTCGTCAGCCACTTCAACAAGGCGACCAAGGGCCGCATCGTCCGCAGCCTCATGCAGTCCGGTGCCGTGCCTTCGGGGCCCGCGGAGCTGGTGGAGGCGCTGCGGGATCTTGGATACGTGGTCGAGGCGGCGGCGCCTGCGGGGGCGGGGCGGGCGTGGATGCTGGACGTGCTGGTGGACGAGATTCACTGAGTACGCGGGGTTCGCCGGGTGGGGCAGCCGTCGCATGTTGCAGCATGCGCAACGACCTTTGCGCATGCTGCGGGGCGCGGGCAGGATGAGCGCATGGTTTCGCCCCTGCCCTCGTCATCGCTGTCCTCGTCACCGTTGCCCTCGCCGCTGTCCTCGTCCGTACTCGAACTGGCGCCCGTCGTCCCCGTGGTCGTCGTCGACGACGTCGCGGACGCCGTGCCGCTGGCCCGTGCGCTCGTCGCGGGCGGGCTGCCCGCGATCGAGGTGACGCTGCGGACGCCGGTGGCGCTCGACGCGATCCGGGCGATCGCCGACGGGGTGCCGGAGGCGGTGGTCGGGGCCGGCACGGTCATCTCGCCGGAGCAGGTGGCGCAGTCGGTGGCCGCCGGGGCGCGCTTCCTGGTGAGCCCGGGCTGGACGGACGTACTGCTCGATGCGATGAAGGCGTCCGGGGTGCCGTTCCTGCCGGGGGTCTCCACGACGTCGGAGGTCGTGGCGCTGCTGGAGCGGGGCGTGAGCGACATGAAGTTCTTCCCGGCCCAGGCGGCCGGCGGTACGGCGTACCTCAAGTCCCTGGCGGGGCCGCTCCCCCAGGCCCGCTTCTGCCCGACCGGGGGCATCGGCCCGGCCGTCGCGCCGGACTACCTGGCCCTGCCCAACGTCCTGTGCGTGGGCGGAAGTTGGATGCTCCCGCCGGACGCGATCGCGTCCGGGGACTGGGCAAGGGTGGAGACCCTGGCAAGGGAAGCCGCAAGCCTGGGACACACCCCCGGCTGAGGCACGCCCCTTCAGGGGCGCGGGGAACTGCGCAATCCCCCCGACCGACCCGCAGCCAACTCCCCACCCGAGCCCACTCCGAGACCAACCCGCGCTCAACCCCCGCTCAGCGCAGCGCAGACGTGTCGTTGAGCAGCCGCACGCTCGCGTTGCCGTCCCCGTAGTACGCCACCACCGACAGCGACGCCGCCGACAGTTCCATGCGGAACAGGGCCTCCGGCGGGGCGCCCAGGGCCAGCCGTACGAGGGTCTTGATGGGCGTGACGTGGGAGACGAGGAGCACGGTGCGGCCGGTGTGCGCCGCGAGCAACTCGTCGCGGGCCGCGCCCACCCGGTGGGCCACCGCCTCGAAACTCTCGCCGCCGCCGGTGGGTTCGGCGTCCGGGGAACTCAGCCAGGCGCTCATGTCGTCCGGGTAGCGGTCGCGGACCTCTCCGAACGTCAGGCCTTCCCATGCCCCGAAGTCCGTCTCGCGGAGCCCGTCCTCGATTCGCACGTCCAGTCCGAGCCTGGCCGCCACGATCGCTGCGGTTTCGCGGCAGCGGGCGAGGGGGGACGAGATGACGTCCTGTACGGTCCCGCGGGCGGCGAGTGCGGTTGCGACGCGGTCGGCCTGGTCGCGGCCCGTGTCCGACAGCGCGGGGTCGCTGCCGCCGCTTCCCGAGAAACGCTTCTGGGGGGTCAGGGGGGTCTCGCCGTGCCGGAGCAGTACGAAGGTGGTGGGGGTGCCGAGGTCCGGGGGAGCGGCTCCGGCGGTCGGCGCCTCGGAGGCCAGGTTCCGGGCGGCTCGGATGTCGTTGGTGTCGGGGGTGGCGACGGGAGCTGTTCGGGTGCGGGTCGGCTGTGGCTGGTCGCGCAGTTCCCCGCGCCCCTCAAGGGGCGCCACCGAACCCGGCGCTGCCAGCGTCCCCCGTACGTCGGTGGTGCTGGCGGGAGTCGTCTCGCTGCGGGTCCGCTGCGGCTGGTCGCGCAGTTCCCCGCGCCCCTTACGGGGCACTGCCGGCCTCGCGGTGCCCCCCGCGTCCAGGTCTGCCGTCGACTGCGACGGGGACCACTGCTCGCCCCTCTTCCCCGCGTCCATCGCCTCGTTGGCCAAGCGGTCCGCGTGCTTGTTCTCCGCGCGGGGGATCCACTCGTACGTGACCCGGTCGGGCGGGAGGATGGAGCGGGCCTCGGCCGCCAGGGGGCGCATCGCGGGGTGCTTGATCTGCCAGCGGCCGGACATCTGCTCGACCACGAGCTTGGAGTCCATGCGGACCCGCACGGTGGCCGTGGGGTCGAGGTCGCGGGCCGCGCGGAGGCCCGCGACCAGGCCGCTGTACTCGGCGACGTTGTTCGTGGCGACGCCGAGGTACTCCGCCGCCTCGGCCAGAGTCTCCCCCGTCGCCGCGTCGATGACCACGGCTCCGTAGCCCGCGGGCCCCGGGTTTCCCCGGGAACCCCCGTCCGCCTCGACGATCAACTCGCGCAAGCCAGAAGCTCCTTACAGACCCGAACAGGACTCCGCAGACCCCTGCAGACCTCTACAAACGCCTACAGACCCGACTCCGACGTGCGGATCAGGATGCGGCGGCAGTTCTCGCAGCGCAGGACCGTGTCCGGGGACGCCGCCTTCACGTCGTTCACCTCGGTGATGTTGAGCTCCAGGCGGCAGCCCTCGCAGCGGCGCTGGTAGAGGCGGGCCGCCCCGACGCCGCCCTGCTGCTCGCGGAGCTTCTCGTAGAGCTTGAGGAGGTCGGCGGGGACGGAGCCCGCGATGACCTCGCGCTCCTTCGTCGCCGTCGCGGCCTCACCGTCGAGGGACTCCTGCGCGGCGTCCCGGCGGGCCGTCGCGTCGTCGATCTTCGACTGGACGGACGAGACCCGCTCGGTCAGTTCGGCGACCCGCTCCTGCGCGGACTCGCGGCGCTCCATGATCTCCAGGACGACGTCCTCCAGGTCACCCTGGCGCTTGGCGAGGGAGGCGATCTCGCGCTGGAGGTTCTCCAGGTCCTTGGGGGACGTGACGGCACCCGAGTCGAGGCGCTGCTGGTCGCGGGAGGCGCGCTGGCGCACCTGGTCGACGTCCTGCTCCGCCTTGGTCTGCTCGCGGGAGCAGTCGCTCTCCTCGGTCTGGGAGGCGACGAGCAGGTCGCGCAGCTGCGTGAGGTCCTTGGTCAGCGACTCGATCTCGGCGTGCTCGGGCAGCGACCTCCGCTTGTGCGCGAGCTGCTGCAGGCGGGCGTCGAGGGACTGGACGTCGAGAAGTCGGATCTGGTCGGCGGGCGCGGCGTTCAGTTGGGGGCTCCAGGTGAAGGGGAGTGGGAGTTCCACGGGTCGGTGACCGTCTTCGAGACATGGACCCGCAGGTCCCAGCCGTGACGGTCGGAAATCTCGTCGAGCTGGGCGGCGGCCAGCTCGCACCAGGGCCACTCGGTGGCCCAGTGCGCCGCGTCGAGCAGCGCGAGGGGACTGTGGGCGCGGGCTTCCGACGCCGGGTGGTGGCGCAGGTCCGCGGTGAGGAAGGCGTCCACGCCGGCGGCGCGTACGTCGGCGAAGAGGCTGTCGCCGGAGCCGCCGCTGACCGCGACGGTCCGCACCAGCGCCTCGGGGTCGCCCGCGACGCGGATGCCCTGCGCGGTGGCGGGCAGCCGTTCGGCGGCGCGGGCGGCGAACTCGCGGACGGTCAGCGGATGGTCCAGCTCGCAGACCCGGCCGAGGCCCCGTCGGCCGTCGGCGTCGGCGGGGTCCGGCACGAGGGGGCGTACGACGCGGAGGTCCAGGGCTCCGGCGAGGGCGTCGCTCACGCCCGGGTCGGCGCGGTCGGCGTTCGTGTGGGCGACGTGCAGCGCGATGTCGTTCTTGATGAGGGTGTGCACGACGCGGCCCTTGAAGTTCGAGGCCGCGACCGTCGTCGTACCGCGCAGATAGAGCGGGTGGTGGGTGACCAGCAGGTCGGCGTCCAGCTTCACCGCCTCGTCCACGATCTCCTGGACCGGGTCGACGGCGAAGAGTACGCGGGAGACCTCCTGGTCGGGGTCTCCGCAGACCGTGCCGACCGCGTCCCAGTCCTCCGCGCTCGCGGGGGGCCAGAGAGCGTCGAGCGCGGCGATGACTTCAGACAGACGGGGCACGAACAAAAGGCTACCTGCCTTGTGTCCGTGCCCCACCGGTCGCGGGCTACTTGACCAGCTGTGACCGGGCGACCCCGCAGCGGGCGGTCCTGGCCTGGGCAATCCCGGTCCGGGCAATCCCGGTCCGGGCAATCCTGGTCCGGCCACTTCGCGAGGTGGTCGTGCTGTCGTCGTCCTACTTGGCGAGGAAGCCCTTGAGGTCGTCGAGGACCTCGCCGGCCGCGGTGACGCCGAGGCCGAGGTACCAGGTCTCGTCGGGTACGTCCTTGGCCTGGCCGCCCTTGACCGCGCCGAGCTTCTTCCAGAGCGGGTTGTCCTCGGCGGTGGCGCGGTCGGTCTTCTTGGCGTCGCCGTAGACGCCGGTGAAGATCCAGTCGGCGTCGGCGTCGTCGATCCTCTCCGGGCTGATCTCCGCCGCGAGGTCGTTGATCTGCTGGTTCTTGGGGCGCGGGATGCCGACGTCCTCAAGGATCGTGCCGATGAAGGACGCCTTCGCGTAGAGGCGGATCATGCCCGGCAGGTAGCGGAGCATGGTGACGGTCGGCTTGTCGGGGCCGAGTTCGTCGCCGAGGGCCTTGGCCTTCTTCTCGTACGCGGCGAGCTGGGTCTTCGCCTCGGCGGTCCTGTCCAGCGCCGCCGCGTTGAGGAGGTAGTTCTCCTTCCAGGTGAAGCCCGGACGGATGGAGAACACGGTGGGGGCGATCTTGGAGAGCTGCGGGTAGAGCTTGGCGGCGCGCAGTTCGCTGCCGAGGATCAGGTCGGGCTTCAGGCCCGCGATCGGCTCCAGGTTGAGGGCGTTGATCGTGCCGACGTCCTTGGGGCTGCCCGCGTCCTTCTTCAGGTACGAGGGGATCCCGGCCGAGCCCTCGGTGGGCGCCCAGCCGACGGGCTGCACGCCGAGGGAGACGACGTTGTCGAGCTCACCGACGTCGAGGACGACCACGCGCTTGGGCCTGGCCTTCAGCTCGGTCTCGCCCATCGCATGCTCGATCGTGCGCGGGAACTCGCCGGCCTTGGCCGTGGTCCCCAGCTTGGCCGTCTCCTCGGCCGCCTTCGCGAAGTCCTCGCCGCCNNGCCCGACCCGCAGGCGGCGAGCGAGAGAACGGCCGCCACGGCGAGGGCGACGGCGGCGGAACCGCGGCGTCGTAGGGACATCAGGCACACACTCCGGTGGTTCATGGTCCGGTACGAGATCGGGCCCGGGCCGAGGTCGGCGTCGG